>JADFGT010000009.1 GCA_022567555.1 Armatimonadota bacterium
GGGATAGGAGGTGTCCGATCATGAGGTGCTCAGCAGGCATCACCGCCGTGTTCGTGCTTGCGTCCGCCTTCGTCGGCGGGTGCAGGGGGGCCTCTGACAGAACAATCAACCTGGGGCACGCCACGCTCGAAATGCGAGACCCCATTCAGGTGCAGCCCCCGGCCGCTGTTATGGCCTTCAGCCACGACGGGAGTCTCATGGCTGTTCTCGCACCCGCGGAGGACGATTCATCCGACGCAACCGGAATGAAACTGGAGGTCCGCGAAGTGGACTCCGCGAACGTCGTTTTCTCCCGCGCGCTCGACGAAGAGAGACCGTTCCTGCCGGTGCTGTTCGATCTCACCGGAAGCGTTCTCTACGGCACCAGGGGTCGGGAATTCGTCGTCCTGAATCTGGATAGCGGAGAACTCACGACCGTTCGCCGTTTTGAGCCGGAATACGAACCCGCCATCATTCTCGGGCTGATCCCGGGAAACTACGACCACACGCTCGCCTTCATTTTCACGGAAGATGAGGACGCGCATGTGTACGCGGTTACCGCGTCGGGCATGCTTATGGAACTCTCGATTGATCTCTCGGCCGAAGAGGACGGGATCTATTTCGACATGTACGGCGACCTGTGGGTGCGCCATGTCGGTGCGTGGACCAAGTACGGCCGGGATGGAGAGGTGGCGCCGCAGACGCATAGGCCGCTATACCTGGTGGAAGATCAGACTAAGGTTCGCGGTTCGATGGAGCTTGTGTCGGAAGAAACGACGCTGGTTTTCTCGGGTTCGGAGGCGTATGTTTCCGTCGTCTGGCTCGTGCACCGTCGTGCCGTCCCGAACCCGGACGAAGAGGGAGAGGCGTACTGTGCGGCAGTGGTGGACGTCTGCCTGGACCTAACCGACTACGGTTTCGTCCCCGGACGCAGCATGGTCTATCTTATCACTCAGTACGAAACGAAACTGGTTCCATTCGAGGAAGTACCCAAGGAGACCTCCGGCTCCGGGCAGTGAGACGCTTGTGTGCGGTGCGACACAGGAATACGCACTATGGCGTAACATATAGTGAAACGACACCAGCATAAGGAGGCAAGTCGTGAAGAGAGTTTCAACCTTTGTAGCGCTGGCGGCCCTCGCCGCCATAGCATCCGCCCATGGAGTGCACGCTCAAAAGATCACAAGGCCCCAGCCCGTAACGCTCGCCGTCTCCGGGATGACGTGAGGGGGGTGAGCGGAGGCAGTGCGGTCGGGCATCGCACAGGTGAAAGGAACGGAACAGGTATCTGTTGACTTCGGCACGGGCCGGGCGACGCTCAAGTACTCCATAAACAGCAGACCCCTCGAAGACCTCATCAAGGGGGTCAAGGATGCCGGGTCACGCTTCGACGCCACGCTTCTGCTCCAGTCGGAGAAAGCGGACGTGTCGCCGGCGGCTTGGAAAGAGGCGCGGAAGGCCATCGTCTCCCTGAAAGGAGTGAAGAGTGTCTCCGAGCCTGATAACAAAGGCGTCATCGCCATCACCCTCACATTGAAGGGGAAGACCACGCTTGAGGGGGTCTTGAAGGCGGCCAAGGGGGCCGGCGTATCCCTGCGCAACCCGAGACCGGCGAAGTAAAACTGCATCGTCAGCCACGTCGCCCTCCCGGGGCGGCGGGGCTGTCTTTCGGCAGGCTTGGCAGCAAGTGGGCGAACCTGCCGATGGCACTGGGCGCACCGGACAGCCCGCCGCATGCACATGCGAGGCGGGTTGTGGGGGTAATCTCCTCGAAACGAATTCGACCTGCTATCGAGCGTCCGTTTGGTCTGGTGTCGTCAGCACGAAGAACGGTCCGGAATCAGGTCCGTTCGCGAGTGAAAACAGGGCGCACGCCCGGACAATCGGAGATCAGAGATTGGAGACCAAGAGTCTATTCGTGGGGAATATCCCTTACTCAACGACAGAGAAGGACCTGTTCGACTTCTTCGCGGAGTTTGAACCGAAGAGTGTGCGGATCGTAGAGGGCCGCGGCTTCGGGTTCGTGGACGTCCCGGGGGAGAATCTGGAGACGGCCATCGAGGCGAAAGACGGGCAGGAACTGGCCGGCCGGCGCATCGTAGTGAACGAGGCCCGTCCGCGCGAGAGTCGGACCTGAGTTCAGCAGGGGGCAATAAGGAAAAGGTTTAGGCGGCTGCCTTCTTTTCCGGAGACCAAGCCACCACACAGTTGCGTCCCGCTGCCTTTGCTTGGTAAAGGGCATCATCGGCGCGCTGGATCAGTTCGGTCTGGCTGACCGTCGGGTCTAACATCGCCAGGCCGAAACTGGATGTGACCGTTCGGTATCCGGTATCCGCGCTTGCCACTTCTCTGCGCAGGCGCTCGACAGTCCTCACGGCGTCCTCATACGAGGCGGCCTCCAGGACCAAGCAGAACTCCTCCCCACCGTACCGGGCAACGATATCTCCCTTCCTTATGATTCGCTTCAGGGCTTGGCCCACGACACGGAGCACCTCGTCGCCCGCTGGGTGGCCGTACGTGTCGTTGAACTCTTTGAATCGGTCCACGTCCGCCATGACAAGCGCAAAGGGCCGGTCGCGGCGGGTCAGCCGCGCCCTCAGGTGGTCCTGAAGGGCCCTGTGATTGGGCAGGTCGGTCAGACTGTCAGTGGTGGCGAGGGCCTTGAGCTTGGCGTTCGCTTGCTCGAGGTCGTTGTGCGCCGCTTCGAGGTCGCGTAGGGCGTGCTTTCGCTCGGATACATCCAGGCAGCCCATGATCGCGCCCGTGACCTCGCCGCCGAGGACTTGGACCGGCAGAACATTGCACTGGAGCCAGCGCGACGGCCCTTTCTCCGGGGTGTAGTGCCATTCGAAGCCCGTGATCTTCTCTCCGCGGATTGCACGAGAGATCAGTTCGCTGATCTTCTCTCGGTCGCGCTCCGGCACGAACGTTGTGTACATCGGCTGCAAGAGGACTTGCGTCGAGCGTATGCCGAATAGTCGTTGCGCCTCCTCGTTGAACTCGAATATGACACCGTCGGAGTCACAGGTGAAGCAAGCGGCGGGCAAGCCGCTGAACAGGTTGAAGAAGCGCTCGTTGGCCCTTTGCATGATCTCCTGGGCGTTCTTCAACAGCCCGGCCTGTTCCTCGATGGCGCGGGTCTGGGTCTGGGCGGACTGATGGCTTGCCTGGAGTTCCCGGGTGCGCGTCGCGAGCCTCCCCTCAAGCTCCTCGCGGTACTCCTCCAGTTCACGCAAGTATCGTTTGACCGGCAGCACGATCAGCCGGTAGAGCGGATAGGCGGCGATGGCGGTGAGCAGCAGGGGCGACGCGCCCAGATGATCAGTCGTGGACATCGTTGGAACGTAGATGAATAGAGCGTTGAGCAGCACGTCGGCCAGGTAAACGGTAACGAGAACCTTCACACCGAGGGTCAGGAAGAGCCTCAGGTCCCCCTGCCGCCAGGGCTGGTTTTCCTCCGAATCTCCGGCAGGGCGGCGGGCGCGTGCGCCCGGCACCGCAATGGAATCCGGCTTGGCATCAACCTGCTTGTACTCTGTCATCGCATCCTGCCGATAGGACTGGCCCGCAGTCGCCTATATGAATTCTGGCGGGCCGGCGTCGCGGGCTCCCCGCGAAAAGTACGGGGTCGAGGCGGCCCTCCGCTGACGCCGGGGCGCCGTGAGTTACTGGGGTCCGTTCAGCAGGTAGACTCCAGCGGGCGGCGAGGCCCGGCGTGGAAGCGGCGCAGGCCGGCGCAGTGGAGCGTAAGCAGATAACCCCATCGAAAGAGAAGAAGGAGCACGCATTGGCGACGCGGTCCGGTAGCAAAAGAAGGCAGGAGGCGGCCCGGCGGAAGCCGGGCAATTCGCTAATGGAGCCTGCGGAGACCCTGCGGGACTATCATCGCCTGATGGTGCGTATACGAGTATTTGAAGGCCTGAGCATGCGGGCATTCCGGAGCGGCCTGGCCGGGGGATACCTGCACGTTTACAACGGCATGGAAGGCACGGCGGTCGGTTGGCTCAGTTGCGTGAGGGAGGGTGACCCGATTATCGCCGCTTATCGTGACCACGGGTATGCCCTGATTCTTGGAATGGACCCGGTAGACGTCATGGCCGAGATAATGGGGCGCGCGCGCGGCGTCAGCCGGGGCAAGGGGGGCTCCATGCACCTCTACAGTGCCGAGCACAGCTTTTACGGCGGGTGGGCTATCGTCGGAGGTCATACGGCGATGGGCGTGGGCCTCGCGTTCGCGACAAAGTACAGGGGCGGCGACGAGGTGACGCATCTTTTCTTCGGCGACGGTGCCGCGAATGCGGGCGTCCTGTACGAATCAATGAACATGGCATCTCTGTGGGACCTGCCTGTGGTCTTCATCCTGGAGAACAACGAGATCGCCATGGGAACACGCTTGGAGTATCACGCCGCCGATACGCACATGCACAACCGCGCCGAAGGATTCAATATCGAACATGAGCGGATTGACGGCATGAACGTTCTGCATGTGCGCAAAGACGCTCTCCGCATCATTGATCACGTGCGCAAAACCCAGCGCCCATATTTTGTCGAGATAATGAGCTTCCGCTTCGAGGGGCACGGCGCGGCCGACCATGACCGCTCGCTATACAGATCGAAAGAGGAGGAGAAGGAGGCCGGTAAACGGGACCCGATCCTGCTTCTGGAACAGTACATGCTTGAGACTGGAGTCATGATCGAAGGCGACATAAAGGTCGTCTGGAAAGATGTGGAGCAGGAGATGGAGCGGGCGTATAAGGAGGCGGCGGACATGCCGAAGCCCGAGCCGCACGAAGTGTATGAGAACGTTTACACCGACATACTGCCGGAGGAGGGGCATTAGGTTGACAATTACGTACCGCGACGCAATACGACAGGCGCTGATCGAAGAGATGGACCGGGATGAGAACGTATTCCTCATCGGCGAAGACATCGGCCGCTATCAGGGCACTTTCCGGGTCACTCAAAATCTGTATGAGAAATACGGCGCACGGCGCGTGGTGGACACGCCGATCACCGAGCCGGGCATCGTCGGCGTCGCGATGGGCGCCGCGCTGAGGGGTCTGCGGCCGGTCGTCGAGATGATGACGATGTCCTTTTCTATCCTGGCGATGGACCAGATCATCAACCACGTTGCGAAGATGCATTATATGAGCGGCGGGCAATTTCACGTGCCGATGGTGATTCGTGGCCCGGGGGGGGCCGCGCACCAGCTGAGCGCGCAGCATAGCCACAGTATGGAAGGGTGGTTCGCGCATGTTCCGGGCCTGAAGGTAGTTGCGCCCAGCACGCCGGCCGACGCATACGGATTGCTGAAGACGGCTATCCGCGACGACAGCCCGGTCATATTCACCGAGAATCCGAGTCTTTACGCGGTCAAGGGCGAAGTTCCTTCGGGCGTCGATTATGCGGACGCCACGCTTCCACCGGGCAGCGGCGACGAATCTGCTTCGAGTGATGATTTCACAGTGCCCTTCGGAAAGGCGGCGATTCGCAAAGAGGGAACCGACATATCGTTGATCGGCTATTCGCGGATGGCGCACGTTTGCATGGACGCGGCGGAAGAGCTGGAGAACGAGGGCGTGAGCGCTGAGGTCGTAGATGTGCGCTCATTGTCTCCTCTGGATTCCTCAACCATCTTCGCTTCAGTCAAGAAAACGAACCGCGCCGTTGTGATTTATGAGGACTGGCGGTTCGGCGGCTTCGGGGCTGAGATCGCCGCGAAGATTCAGGAGAACTGCTTCGATTTTCTGGACGCCCCGGTCGGCCGCGTCGGCGGCCTGAACGTGCCGATGCCCTACGCCCGCAACCTGGAACTCCTGTGCATCCCGAGCAAAGACGACCTGCTGGCGAAAGCGCGGGAAGTGCTGGGTTAGGGCAAGTCATAGTTTATGGAAAAACGGACCAAGCGTCTTCTTCTATCTCCCAACCAAGCCTCGGTAAGTAGACACAGTCCGGGTTGCGGATTACTCCAGGGTGATTCTACTCCTCCGTGCCTCACCATCGGCGGCATGAGATATGTGGCCGGGCGACGGGTGCTGCCATCGCGGGGTCGCGCCGTGGCTGCCCCGGCGGCGTATACAAGGATGGGCGCGCATCTGCCACAATATGTTATAGACGGAGTCAACGAATTGTCGGACAGAAAGCAGACCGCAGAGAAACAGCCGACCGGCGAGTTCCCGGTAAAGGTAGCCGCCGGCGCGGTCGCGCGCATAAAGCGAATCATCGAGAAGGAAGGGAAGACCGGGCACTTCCTGCGCCTCGGCGTGAAGGGCGGCGGGTGCTCCGGACTGGAGTACGTCTTGAAACTGGACACGCGCCGGGTGCCGAAGGACGAGACGACAGAAGTGGACGGCCTGGAGGTCGTGATTGACCCGAAGTCGGCGAAGTTCTTGAGGGGCTCGACGCTCGAGTATACGAAGGAGCTGATAGGCGGCGGGTTCAGGTTCGACAACCCGAACGCCGGACGCGGCTGCGGCTGCGGCGCGTCATTCACGCCGAAGGACGCGGGCTGACGACAGGCGGAGGGCGGCAGACGATAGGCGACCTGAACGCCTGACGAAGCGCCCCTCCCCCGCCCTCCCCCTTTCGCTACGCTAAACAGGGAGGGGGTCCGGATTGCCCTTCCACTTCACAGCCGTCACGGTCGCGCCGCCCGGCCGGACCTTCACCCAGTCTCCCTTTCGTTCCAGTTCTTCCGCCCCCTCGAACTCCCATCGCCCCGGAAGCGGCAGCCACACCTCGCGCCCCCGAAGCCGCTCCGGAACTCGAACCTCCCACGTCTCACGCTCTTCGGTCGCCCGGAGAACGCCTCTCAGCGCGTCCATCGCTTTCACTCCGCCGGAGAGCAGGACCGCGCGGGGCATCGCGTCCGGAAACGCCTGAGCCGCCATCAGCATCACACCGAGGTACTCGTCCATCGCCTCCGGCCCCTTCGACTTGAGGAGTTTCAGGTCCGGCCCGTTCAGCCAGACCCGGTCGCTGAGCGGGAGGACGCGATCACGAACCCACGCGGCGACCGCATCCGCTTCCGCTCCCATCGCGTCCTCCGGTTTCAAGGCTCCGCTGGCCAGTTCCTCGGCGAGCCACATCAGGAACAGCCGCTCGCCCAGAGACCCGTTCCCCCATTCTTCAGGAGCTTCGAACCCGCCTATGGCGGGCAGCACGGCGTGGCCGTACTCGTGCGCCACTTCGCGCGCCTTCTCCACCGGGCCGTCGAACGAACTTAGGTGATAAATGTATATCGTGTTGTGCGACCGGGGCTGCCCGTCCGGTCCCGGACCGAAGAATATGCCCTGTTCGCCGCCGGCGTCTCCGCCCTCCGTGAGAAAGACCTCCACGAGGCGCCCGTAAGGCCGGGCGTGATCCAACCCCAACCGGCTGTCAACCAAACTCCAGAGGCGCAGCAGCGCCCTGTTGACAGAAACCGCGGCCGGAAGGCGCCGGCGGCTCTGGCAATAAACGCGGAAGCGGAGTTCGGCCTCTGCGCCGGCACGTCGCACAAACCCCGTGCTTAGGAACGGATACTCCCAGCCGTATTTGGGGCAGACGCGCGGCGGGTCGAGCGCGGCCGGATGAGAAACCACTTCAAGTCCCGCCTCGCCCGGCGGCGTAGGGAGAACGAGACGAACGGGCGTCTGGACCAATAGAACAGCCGCCGCCAAGAGCCCAACCATCTCCCCCCATTCTGGGCCGCGCCGCCCCGCGAATGCACCGGGCGGCGCGGCGGTAGACTCGCTCTGTGACACCGGAACCGCCCGACGAAGAGAAGCCGGAAGAGGAGGAAGCCCCCCGGGTGTCTTCGACCGGCTTACCCGATCCGCCGGAATGGGAATGGAAGCGGCCGAAGGCCGAGAAGGGCCGCCCGCCCGCGTCGTCGGATATGCGGTCTTTCCGAGGCATGGGCGTGGGCATGAGCATCGGGTTCGTGATGGTCATGCCGGTTCTATTAGGAGTCGGCATCGGGACCTGGTTGGACAGGCTGGCAGGAGGAGGAAACATGTACCTTCTCATCGGAGTCCTGTTGGGAGCGGTGGCCGGCTTTACGCTCATGATCAGGCTCGTGGATCGGATGAATCGTGATGGCGAGTAGAGACCTTGTCGGTCATGCGTATCGCTCTGCCGCGGCGATTGGCGTGCTCGGGCTGCCCGTCGCTTGGCTTATCGGCGGCGTTCCGTCGGCCGTCGGCCTGGCGGTGGGAACCGCCACTTCCTGCGGGTCGTTATGGGTCTCCAGCAGGGTTGTGAGGGGCCTAATGCGGCCTGGCGCGCCTCGGACGCCTGCCATCGCCCTGTTGCTGCTTGTGCAGGCCGCTAAACTTCCCCTGATTGGACTCGCGATTTTTTTTGCGAACCGGCTTGGAACAGCGTCTATCTATTGGTTCCTGGGCGGGCTATTGTTGGTATACTTAGCGCTGGTCGTGGGGGCTGTTGCACTTGGGTCAGCCCCCGCGAACTGTGAGTAGGGGAGCGCTGATTGCCGGATAGCGGAGCACTGATTGCAGCGGCCGAGCACGCCGAGGGGGCGTGGTGGGCGCCGATTGTGTACACCGTGCTCGTCTGCCTCGTCATCATCGTTGCGGGCCGAATCGGGCTGCTCGGCGCGAAAGAGCACGTACCCCGAAACATGATCACCCGGCTCTTCGAGCACCTCTATCTCTTTATCGAGAACATGTGTCTCAGCGTCATCGGTCCGCACGGCCAAAGGTACATCCCGCTCGTTTTCACCATTTACATGATCGTCCTCCTCTCGAACTTCTTCGGATTGATCGGGCTGACGGCGCCCACGAGTTCGTTCGGCGTCACATTTGGGATGGCGGTGATGGTCGTCGTATACGTTCAGTGGGAGGGCATCCGCACAAGGGGGCCCGTGGGCTATGTACGGCACTTTTTCGGTCCGCCTCTCGGCGAGGGGCTGCCGCTGCTGGGCAGGGCGTTCATGTTGCTGATTACGCTGCTTCTTTTCGTGATCGAGGTGATCTCGGAGATAGCGAAGAACCTCTCTCTTTCCCTGCGCCTTTACGGTAATATGTCCGGCGAACATGAGGTGGGCGTCACGTTCGGCGGTTTGGTCAAGTTTGCCGATTTGTGGGCGCCGCTGGGCGCAGTTTTCGGCGATATGAGCGTGCCGCTGCACGCGCTTCTATTCCCGCTCGCCGTCTTCGTCTCGGTGGTACAGGCGTTGATCTTCACCATTCTAACGTGCGTCTATCTCTCCTTGCTGGTCCGTCCACCCGGGGAGGCCGCACATGCACACTAATCAGATTGCATTCGAGGAGGACATAAGAAAATGACAGCAGTGATGGGAATCGCTCTTGCGGTAGGAATCGCCATTGGGTTCGCCGTGTTGGGCGCCGGCATTGGACAGGGAATTGCCGCTAACGGCGCCATGAACGGGATGGCTCGGCAGCCCGAGCTCGCCGCGAAGATACAGACGGGCATGATAATCGCGCTCGCGTTCGTCGAGTCGCTCGTTATCTTCACGCTCGTGCTTTGCTTCATGTTGTTGGGCAAGTTGCCGGCGACAGATGAAATAGAGCCGTCGCAACTTGTCGGCGTGGCGCAGTCGGCACCGGAGCAAACGGCTGTGCTGATTGCGGAGGAACTGCCCGCGCAGTAGTTCGAAGGAGTTTCAGCACATGCCCTGGGTCATAGCGGTTGTTCTCGCGGTCATCTTTTGGGCCCTGTCGCAGGCGCCCTTCATACAAGCGGCCAACGAAGTGCCGATGTTGCAGGATATCGGGCTCAACCTCTCGACTGCGCTCGTGCAAATGGGCGTGGTGGTCCTGATGTTTCCGCTCGTGAACATGATCTTCTTGAAGCCTCTTCGGGAAGCCCTGGACACACGCACAAAGTATCTGGACGATACTTACTCGGCTGCGGAGTCCTTGAAGCAACGGATGCAGGACCTGAAGGACTCCTATGAAGAACGATTGGCCAGGAGCGAGGGAGAGGCGCGCGCCAAGATCCAGGTGGCACTCAAAGAGGCCCAGCAGATGAAGGACAGCATACTCAGCGAAGCCCGCGGACAGGCCGAGGAGATTAGCCGCCGCGCATCCGAAGAGATGGCGCGCGAACGTGAGAAGATGCTGGTGGACCTGCGCACACACGTTGTGGACCTCACGCTCACCGCAACCGAGCGCCTGATCGGGGAGTCCATGGATCAGCCGAGGCAGCGCAAACTCGTCGAGGAGTTCATAAAGAACGTGGAGGTGCCCGGTTAACGTGGACCCCGGCGTCGCGCGCCGTTACGCGAGAGCCCTGCTGAACGCGGCGCAGTCCCTGAACTCGGTTCCGGAGGTCGAAGACGACCTCGAGGTGATTCGCGGTCTTCTCGAAAGCCGCGAAGACCTCCGGCGTGCCCTTGAAAGCCCCGAGGTGGCCCGCGAGCGGAAACTGCAACTGGTGGATCGCTTGTTCGCCGACCGCGCGCGGCCGCTGACCCTTCGGTTGTTGCGCATGCTGATAGAAAAACGGCGCGAAAACCTCATCTCACTAATATATGTGGAGTATGTGCGCCTGCGGCAGGATGCGGAAGGCGTCTTGCCCGTCGTCATCCGCTCCGCAGTCGCTCTAACCGACGATGAGGTAAAGGAAATCACGAGCCGGCTCGAGAAGCAGACCGGGAAGCGCATCCTGTACGACTGCTTTGTGGATCCCTCTCTCATCGGCGGCGTGAAGGTGCGCTTTGGGGACTCTGTGCTCGACGGCACGGTTCTGGGCGCGCTGAGACGGTTGCGAGAAAGGTTTTTCATTGACGTACTAAAACAGGTGTAATCGGAGACTCGCATGGCAATTCGCCCCGAAGAAATCACAAGCATACTGACAAGAGAACTGGAGAAGTTCGATACGAAGCCGAGCACCGAACACGTCGGCACAGTTCTTCAGGTGGGCGATGGCATCGCTCAGATCTATGGCTTGCCCGATTGCCAAATGGGCGAACTCCTGGAGTTGCCGGGCGGCGTAATGGGCCTCGCGCTGAACTTGGAAGAGAACACGATCGGCGCGGTCATCATCGGCTCGGACGAAAATATAAAGGAGGGGGACCCGGTGCGCGAAACGGGCCGCATCATCCAGGTCCCGGTGGGTGATGGCCTACTGGGTCGTGTCGTGAATGCCCTCGGCCAGCCGATTGACGACAAAGGCCCCATACCCACCGATGAAACGCGGCTGATAGAGGTCAAAGCGCCCGGCGTGGTGCTTCGCCAGCCGGTGAAGGAGCCTGTTCAGACCGGCATCAAGGCGATTGACGCCATGATTCCCATCGGCCGGGGCCAGCGCGAACTGATAATCGGCGACCGCCAGACTGGAAAGACCGCCATTTGTGTGGACACGATAATAAACCAGAAGGGGACGCACGAGCCCGGCGGCAGCCCGTTGTATTGCATCTACGTAGCCATCGGGCAACGCATGGCCAGCGTGCGGCGCGTTGTCGAAACGCTTGAGCAGTATGACGCTATGAGGTACACAATAGTTGTCGTAGCGTCCGCTTCCGATGCGAACTCCGAGCAGTATCTGGCGCCGTTTGCGGGATGCACTATGGGCGAATGGTTCCGCGATAGTGGCAAGCACGCGCTCATCATATATGACGACCTTTCAAAGCACGCACAGGCATACCGTACGCTGGCGCTGTTGCTACGGCGTCCGCCGGGCAGGGAGGCGTTTCCCGGTGACATCTTCTATCTGCATGCCCGTCTGCTGGAGCGCGCGGCGAAGATGAACGACGAAGAAGGGGGGGGCTCTCTGACTGCGCTGCCTATCATAGAAACGCAGGCCGGCGACGTTTCGGCATACATCCCGACCAACGTGATCTCCATCACGGACGGCCAGATATATCTGGAGCCGGACCTCTTTTTCGCGGGCATTAGGCCGGCGATCAACGTCGGCATTTCAGTCTCGCGCGTCGGTGGGAACGCCCAGATCAAGGCGATGAAATCCGTCGCAGGAAAAATGAAGCTGGAGATGGCGCAATACCGGGAAGTTGCGACGTTCGCGCAGTTCGCCAGCGACCTGGACAAGGCGACCCAAATGCAGTTGGCCCGAGGCCAGAGGCTGACCGAACTGCTCAAACAGAACATCTACTCTCCGTACGATGTGGTGGACCAGATACTTGCCATTTTCGGCGGAACGGGTGGGTTCTTGGATGAGATAGAAGTCTCCGACGTCGGTCCGTTCGAAGAGGGATTGCTCGCTTACGTTCACGAAAAGTATCCGGACCTCGTAAGAAAAATATGGGAAACGAAGGAGTGGACCGAGGACGTCGAGGAGACGGCCCGCAAAGCGATCGGAGAGTATCAACAGATTTTCCTCGCACAGAAGAAGTCTGAGGCCGCCGAGAGGCCGTCCATAGATGAACCGGACGGAGAGGAAGAGCCGGTCGAGGAGAAGGTGGGAGCGGAGAAATAAGACACGCGATTGACGATAGACGATAGCCGATTCGGAACCGGATCGCCAGTCGCCAGTCGTCAGTCGCCAATCGCCAATGGCCACACTCAAACAACTCCGGCAGCGCATTCGAAGCGCTAAGAGCATTCAGCAGATAACGCGGGCCATGAAACTGGTTGCGGCGGCGAGACTGCGCCGCGCGCAGGAGCGCGTTTTGCAGGCCAGACCCTACTCAGACAAGATGCGCGAGATGCTTGGCTATTTGGGCGAGGCAGGGGAGATGCCTGAGCACCCGCTTTTGGAGCGGCGCCCTGTGAAGAGTTATGGCGTACTGCTTCTTACGGCCGAGCGCGGTCTCTGCGGCTCGTTCAATACAAACCTAATCCGTCATACGCAGGAGTTGTTGCGTGACAGTGCCGGCGAGGCGATTCTCATTACGGTGGGTGCGAAGGGCCACAAGTTCTTTTCCAAGCGCGGTTATCCCGTGGAGAAGTCGTTCACCATCCCGACCAGCGGGCCGACGAGCGAACATGCAAGGGCCGTCATGGACCTCGTGCGGGAAATGTTCGAATCGGGTCGCGTGGATGCAATCCGCCTTGTGTACAGCAGGTTCTACTCTGCGATTCGGCAGATGCCGCAGACCGTGCAGTTGCTCCCGATTGAGCCGCCCGAGCATGAGCCCGGCAAGGAGGCCGCGTTTTCGAAAGCGTATACGTTCGAGCCGGGGCCGACTGCGCTTCTGGCCGAGCTTCTCCCTCGTTACGCCTTCACCCTGATCATGCACGCGCTGTATGAATCGTCCGCCAGCGAGCACGGCTCGAGAATGACGGCGATGACGAACGCCACCGACAGCGCCGGTGAAATGATTGACACTCTCACTCTTGAAGCGAACCGCCGCCGCCAAGCCGCCATTACAAAGGAGATCCTTGAGGTCGTAGGCGGCGCCGAAGCGCTGAAAGATTAGGACCCCTTTTCCCGTCTGTAGAGGGTTGGGGCGAGGGATTCCGGTCTTCCATTCTTAGCTATCGGTTTGCGGCTCATCACTCACTCCTCTGTGGTACCGTCCCCCCCTATCCGGCGCTAATCATCGCTCGGAAGGAAGGCGAATGCAACGGCTATGAGGACCAGGCCCCAAAAAAGCCCATACACCAGAAGAAGCATGCCCTCGCTTAGAAAAGCCGCGATGGCAACGAAGCATGCCCACCTGCGCCGGAAGAACAACCCGACGGCAGCGATCAGCAGCGAGAATGCCAACGCGTACAGATAAACGTGGAAAGCGACGGACGCAACCGTTAACCTCCGATCGTCGCCGAAGTGCACCAGAACAGCGAGCGCGAGAGCGAGTACCGAATAGAACATCGCCACGCATGCGTCCATGACGTGGTCCGGCACCAGTTGCGTGAGCAGAATCCTCTTCAGCCGTTTCGTCACCTTAAGCATCGCCCGGCGTCCTTCGGCTTCGTTCGCGCCATGTGATTATAGCAGGCCTCCCGGCCGCTTGCCCTCTGTGTCAACGGCTTGGCAGCGCGCGCGTCGTGTACCCATTCGGCAGGAGTCCGGGGGCGTGTGGCGAACCGGTCAGTTGGAGAACAATCATGAACGTGAATGACCGGAACCTTCGCCTTCTGGAGACCAAGTACGACGGATACCTTGAGGGTGGCCTCGTGGACACATTTATACAAGATTTCGGCGTAAACTTCGCCGCAGGCCACTGGTGCGCAGGAGAGTTCTTCGACCGCTTCTGCGTGGTCGGCTACAACAGCAACACCGACTTCGACAACAGTATCCCGGCGCAGATAGAGCGCGTGGCGAAAGCGGGAATAAGGGGCATCGAGTTCCACGAAGTTCTGTTTATTGACGACAACTATCAGAAGGTTCCGGCCAAGGTGTCCGAGATAAAGGACGCATTGGCCGCTCACGGTGTGGTCGCCACGAACATGAACATGAACACGTGGACGGATCCCAAATGGAAGTTCGGCGGCATAACAAATCCCGACCCCGCTGTGCGCAGAGAGTGCGTTGCGCTCTGCTTGCAAGGAGTCGAGATCGGCAAGGAACTGAACTGCGTCAGTTGCAACATATGGCCCGGATCGGACGGATGGGATTATCACTTCGAGGTGGATTACGGGAAGCGGTTTGACTGGTATATAGAGGGATGCACGGAGATCGCGCGCAAGTGCGACGAACTCGGCCTGAAGTTCGGCAACGAGTCCAAACAGAAAGAGCCGCGCGAAATGAACATGATAGTCAACACGGTCGCAAAGGCCGCACTGGTGGCCCAAGAAGTGAACAAGAACTTAGGGAAGACGGTTATGGGTGTGGTGATTGATTACGGACACGAGCAGATGGTGGGTAACACGCCTGCCGATTCGCTTTATATGCTGAAGCGGATCGGCGTTCCGATAGCGAACTTTCATATAAACGGAGCGAAATATAACAGCAACGACGAAGACCGCATCGCGGGAACAGATGACATCTGGCGCCTGGTGGACTTCTGCTACGCGGCGATAGACACCGGATACGACGGGTGGTTCGCCGAGGACCAGTTCACATACCGAACCGAGCAGGTGCGCTCGATGCGCCTGAGCATGGAGTTTTTTGCAAATTGCATGAAAAAAGCTCTAAAAATCTATGCCCTGAAGCCGCAGTTGGAGGAAGCCCAAGCCACCGGCGACGCCGCGAACACGATAGACGTGGTCAAAAGGATCATGTTCAACGGCTGACGCCGCGCGCGTCACCTGACTCGCACAAGCCATCGAGGGTCGTCCTGTCCACGTTTCAGCAGAAGATACTCACCCGAGTTCGAGTACCCGGCCAAGGTGTAGGGACCGGCGTACACCCATTCGACGTCGGGGAGTTGCATCACATAGAGGCCCACGTGGTACTTATCTTTCAGTTCCAGGCCCGGCGGCGCGCCGGGCAGGCGTTCGGGGAGGTCGGTGTAGAATGTAACAACGAGGCGGTTCTGCGTGATTAAAGCGGCCACGGTGAGTCGCACTTTGGCGTAATCGCCACCGGGCGGCGGTATCTCTCTGATCGCTTTGTGATCCTTCAAAGACCAGAGGACGAGCCGACGGGGTTTAGGATTGCCGTTCTGATACTCCAGTTCGGTCATGCAGATGAGCAGGTCCCTCTTGCTGTCGTAGAGATAGGTAACCAGGCCCTTGGCCATTACGAACGGTTTCGTTTTGCCGTTTTCCAGTATCAGCCACTTCCGCTTTCGCTTTGTTGCGTCCGGCTTGTCGTATTGATCGATTCTAAGAATGATCCTATCCGAAGACCTGTCTGCCAGCGCGTATTTTATGATCCAGCCGTCCGGCGCCCAATAGAGACTGCGGTTTTCGCTGGCGTCTGTCGTGGCAACGCGGATGAAGGACACCCCTGATCGAACTTTCCATTCGAACTCCATACTAACAGCACTTGCTATTTTCGTAGTGTGGACAACGACGACATGAGCACGAGACGGACTTCGCAACAACGCTGCAGGATAGATGAGAAGCCAATTGGGCAGCCCGAAGGCCCTGTCCGGGTCTCCACCCCTATGAAAGCCTCCAGCCTGAAGCCCGGTGTAAACCGGCTCGGAGGGGTCCCTTCGAAACTCGTAGATGGGGTTTCGCCAACGGTGACCCCCCGGAAGTTCAATCTGGTTCAGCGTGCTCGGTGGGTAATAAGCGAATATCCTCCTGCCGTCGTCGGACAACAGGAGGCCGTGGGATGCGCCATAGGACACCCAGCCGCCGAAGCCCTGGAAGATCTCCGCGGCGAGCTGCACTGCCTCTGCTATAGGCAGGCGGAGGTCCGGAGGCTGCTGCACAGGCGTGCCGGCGGTGGACGCAAGTAGAGCGAGGACACCGACTGCCAGCATGCTCCGATCACTCTACCGGATTGGGAACGGGAGCATACTCGAAGTAGAACTCGCCGGGAAGTCCGGCAGGGCCCCCCACCGCCCCGCGGGCCTGCGCGGGCAAGTAGGCCAGCGCAGGAATTACTGACCGGCCCGCTCGCCGAACAGGCTCCTCTGTCCAGGCAGCGCAACGCCCAGCGTTTCCGCCATCTGGCGCGCGTTGGTCACTGCCTGAGCGCCGTAATGGTTGTTGAAGAACAGAAACGTTTCGTCGGATTGCTTCGCCAATTTCATAATATACGGCGCACGCTCCGCCAACTCTTCCGTTGAATAAAGATAATCGTATCGCTCCCACGCCTCTTCGTGCCGGAACCACTTCTGCGCGTTACGCCCGTGGAAGCGCACATACGCGGGGGGGGCGGTCACAATGGGTTCGAACGTCATGAGGCCGCGCAGGCGCGGCTCGTCCACGACGCACATAGAAACCCTCAGATCGTGCAGCTGCTGAGTTGTCTCCGGGCGCTGCCACGCGACGTTACGAAACTCTATGCAAAGCGGCCGGACCGCGTCGGCCAGCCTTTCAATGTAGTCCCACGAAACGGCTCCCGGCCGGAAAGAGTACGGAAACTGCGCCAGGTGAACGGCCAGAGAACCGCGCTCAACGAACGGCCTGTTTTGCTCCAGCGTAGCCCGCGCCCCCTCGCGCAGTTCCTCCCGGTCGTGGGTCAAATTCTTGTGCAGTTTGATCGAGAAGCGAAAGCCCGCCGGCGCGCGGCTCGCCAAACTCTCCGACGCTCGCGCTGACAGCCACGAATAGTAACTGGCGTTGACTTCAAGACATGGAAACTCCGCCGCGTAGAACTCAAACCAACGGCGCTTCGGGACCCCCTTCGGATAGAACGGCCCGTTCCAGTCGTCATAACTGAAGCCGGAGGTGCCGATGAGGATAGGCGACGGGCGACGTGCGTCCGGCGACTGGGGATCCTCATCCGTCGCTACCGGATCTTCGTTCGATGCGTCTCTCACAGCGAAGCTTTGGTTCGGAGGTCGCGTCCACGCCTGATGGCCGGATGACGCAATTGACGAGTCGGCAAGCAGGATCTCGCGAACCGGCGCAGATCCAGAATCGCCAGCCACCAGTCGTCAGTCGTCACCCCGCCCTCACCGTCCTCTGCTCAATCCGTTTCTCAAACTCGCCCTGGAATAGCATGTCCACGAACAGGCCGGGTGTGTGAATCGAGTCGGCGTTCAGGTCGCCTATCTCAAGCAGTTTCTCAACTTCGGCGATCGTTATCTTGCCGGCGGTCGCAATCATCGGGTTGAAGTTTCGCGCCGTTTCGCGATAGACCAGGTTGCCGGCCTTGTCCCCTCTGTGCGCTTTCACGATGCTGATGTCCGCCGTCAGTGCACTCTCCAACACGTACCACTTGTCGTCGAACTGCCGCGTGTCCTTTCCTTCCGCCACAAGCGTTCGATAACCGGTGGGCGTGTAAAAAGCGGGGATGCCGGCGCCCCCCGCGCGGATTCGCTCGGCCAGCGTCCCCTGTGGAACCAACTCCACCTCCAGTTCGCCGCTTAGGAACTGCCGCTCGAACACGTCGTTCTCACCAACGTAACTGGCGACCATCTTTTTAATCTGTTTAGTCTGCAAGAGAATGCCGAGGCCGAAGTCGTCCACCCCGCAGTTATTGCTGATTACAGTGAGGTCTTTCGCGCCCAATTCGCGGATGCCGAGGATCAGGTTCTCCGGGATGCCGCACAGGCCGAACCCACCGGCCATGATCGTCATTCCGTCAGATAGGCCGGCCCTTTGGAGGGCCTCCACTGCGCCGCCAATCGTCTTCTTCACGGCCGGCGTTATACCCGTGAAGCCTCGGGTACGAGCCCGACGGGGGGAGTGATGAGAGAATCGTGGGGACGGCTCGCGCCGCCCCCACGAATTTGCGAAGCCGTATGAATGGCATCCTGGCTTCGCGGCTCTCCTTTTGGCCCCCGGTATTCAGCCGGAAGCCCCTTATGCTTCGTCGCCGAGGGCCCCTATCCTGCCGTCGGCGGCCAGTATTTTTACGGGTTTTTTGGGCGGGACAAGTCTACGGTCGAGACGTCCCGGCACGACTGCGAGGGGATTATTGAACTCGATGTTCAACAAACCGTATGAGGAAGCATGTTCGGCCTTTTCATTTACGCGGTTCTCTGTTTCGCCGTCGCGCTCGCGCTGATCAGCGTGTGGAGCGTCATGCGCAGGGTCAGCACCTCCGGCGACAGGCCCATGGCCCCTCGGCTCCTCGTGGCCTGGATTCTACTGCTTGCGTTGCCATACGTCGGAGTCGAGATTCAGACGGCGCTCTATGGCGATCAGTTCGCAGACCAAGTGAACGAAGCCCTCGAGAGCGGACTCATCGAAGGCGACACGCTCTATTACCGGGTCCAGAACGGACTCGGGTCTCAGGCGCAACTGGTGCTCGTCGCGCACGTTGGGGAAGATTGGGGCGGCACTTACCGGAACATCTACCGCATCAGGATGGTCCGTGAGGGCGCGCAATGGAGCCTGGTCGGCGTGGAACCGGTGGACGTCTCCGAAGGCCCTTCCGGCGGCTTCACGATTCCGCCCTATTGGTAGGCCACCGGGTCCGATGGCGTGCGCTCAACGAGGTATCCTTCCGGGCTGTGACCGATCCAAAACTCCTTCAAGTTCTGTCCACCGTAGGCGAGCGCCTCGATGCTATCGGAGGCCATCTTTGACAAGGCGTCCCTCCGTAAGCAGATCGGCGAGTTAGAGGCCCAAAGCCACAAGCCTGACTTCTGGAACGAACCCGCAAGAGCGCAGGTTGTCATGCGCGAATTGGGGGCGCTTCGGGCGCGGATTGACCCGTTCGAGCGCCTCTCAGGTGCCTACGCCGATATTCGTGAACTGACAGAACTTCTGAAGGAATCGCCAGACCCGGAAACGGAGCGCGCCCTCGAAGGGATGGTGCAGCAGTTCCTGAAGGACCTCGACCGATTCGAACTGACCACGCTGCTGGGCGAGCAGCACGACCCGTCCAACGCCATCGTCGAGATCGGCGCCGGCGCCGGAGGCACGGAAGCGTGCGATTGGGTTCGCATGCTCTTTCGCATGTATAGCCGGTGGGTCGAGGGCAGAGAATACACGGTAAAGACCCTGAGAGAAACACCGGGCGACGTTACGGGCTACCGGAGCATCAGTTTCCTGGTCTGTGGGCCGTTCGCCTACGGTTACCTGAAATCGGAGCACGGCGTACACCGGTTGGTAAGGATCAGCCCGTTCGACGCCTCGAACAAGCGACACACAACGTTTGCAATGGTGACCGTTATGCCCGAAGTCGAGGAGGCGGAGGTGGAGATACGGCCCGAAGACCTGAAAACGGACACATACCGGGCCAGCGGCGCGGGCGGCCAGCACGTCAACAAAACCGAGTCCGCCGTGCGGATCAAGCACGTTCCCACCGGCATAGTCGTCACCTGCCAGAACGAGCGCAGCCAGCATAAGAACCGGGCTGTCGCCATGACCATCCTCACCGCCCGGCTGGCCGAACTCGAGCGTAACAGGAGCGAGGAGCACCTGCGTCAACTGCGGGGCGACCTGACGCCGGCGGACTGGGGACACCAGATCAGATCCTATGTGCTGCAGCCCTACACCCTCGTCAAGGACCTCCGAACAAACTACGAGACGTCCAACGTCCAATCAACGTTGGACGGCGATCTGGACCCATTCATCGAAGCATACATGAGAAGTCGGACGAAATAGGCTCGGCGCACCGGCCGATGCACTGATTTTTGCCGGCGCCTTTGTTCGCCGGTACACCATTGAACAAGGAGGGAGCAAGGATGATACGCAATCTTTTGTCGCGGTACGTCTTTCTCGCGGCGATACTCGGACTCTCGATCGGCGCGCTGGCCCAGTTTGGGGCGGGCGGCAGCCGGCCGCTCGAAGACTGGCGGACAGCCGTTGACCGCCTTCTGCAAGCGAACCCCGATGCGCGCGTCTCGACCCGGAACGGAAAGGTGAGTCGCGTATACGGCAACGTTCCGGTCGGAACGGCCACGCCCTTCGTGGCGGCGCACACATTTGTCGGTTCCTACGCCGCAGCGTTCGGTGCAGGCGCCGGCGACTTGAGACTTGCCCGCGTGGCCGACATAGATTACGGGAGGCTAAAGGTCTTTTGGTTCGCCCAGTACCACTGGGGTATCCCGGTCGAAGCATCCGGCCTGACCGTGCTTGTCGCAACCGGCATCGTAAATGACGTGGTTCTGGCCTCCCCGATCATCCGGCCCGTGCCGGACGGTTCGCCCATCGGACTGATGCGACCGGGCAGCGCGCTGGCCGCGGTCAATAAGCAGATGCCATACGCTGACGACGTCAGCGAGCCGCGGTTGGTCGTTTGGGGCCGCGGAGAGGGCGGACATTATGCGTATCAGATAGAAGCTTCCACACGCGACCTAACGAAGCCGGAAAGGTGGACCTTCTTCGTAGACGCCCGTACCGGCAGCGTGTTGGAGAAGCGGGACGGGATCTTCTACGTGGATATCGAGGGCCACCTGGACGCCTGGCGTACTCCGGGGGCTCTGCCCGATGCCGGATACAACCCGCCCGTCTTGCGCAATCTGCCCGGCTCCCGCGCTCGAGTGATCGGAGGAAACTTCGCTTATGCCGATGCGACCGGAGACTATCTGATCCCGCACGGCGGATCATCGCTCGTCACAGTCGAGGCCGCGCTGTTCGGGCGTTATGTGCGGGTTGAGAACCAAGCCGGCGCCAACGACTTGTTGACACAGGATGTGACGCCGCCCGGACCGGCGGACTTCGTCTTCAATACCCTCAGGACGGAGTTCTTGACGTCCCAAGTGAACGCAATGATCCACACGGAGGTTGTCCGGAATTTTGCCAAGGGGATCAACCCGGCCTATCCGGGACTTGGCATACAGATGATCGCCAACGTAAATATCAATAACAACTGCAACGCGTTTTACAACGGCAGTTCCATCAACTTCTATACGGCGGGCGGCGGCTGTCCCAACACGGCATACACGAGCGTTGTCTATCATGAATATGGACACCACATCGTGGCCAGCGGACACAATTCGCCCGGCGGCGCCCTGCACGAGGGCATGTCCGACGTGACAAGCTCGCTCCTGCTTAACGACCCGGTCATCGGCCGCGACTTCCGTGGTCCAGGAACCAACGTGAGAGATGTGGACCTGCAGGACGTGAGTTGGCCGTGCGGCGGCGGGTCGCACTTTTGCGGCCTGGTTCTCGGAGGCTCCTTCTGGGACACGAGGACGGAACTTCGGGCCACGATGGGTCCGCAAGCCGGCCTCGACCATGCCAGGTTCTTGTACCTGAACGTTCTGCTGCTGAGCCCGCCGTTCGACCCGGACTTCACCATTGACGTCCTGACCCTCGACGACGACGACAACAACATAACGAACGGAACGCCGCATTACGACGAGATAAACGCCGGGTTCAGCGCGCACGGGCTGCCTGCCCCGACGCTGCAACTACTGCTGTTCGAAACCGACCCCGAGGACCTGACGTTCCTGCCTGCGAACCGCCCGATTTCGTTCGTGGTTAGGATTCGGCCGAACGCAAGCAGTTACAGGTTCGGCACGGCGAAGATCCACTTTCGAATCAACGGCGGCGACTGGAACGAGAGGCCGCTATTCAGCCTCTGGTTCTCACCAGGTCTGACGGGCGTGATTCCGGAGTGGGCATTCCTCGGTGTGGAGCCGCCGGGCACCCTCATCGAGTGGTATCTCTCCGCGCGTGACGTCCAGGGACGGCTCTCCACGGACGTGGACCCGTTGACTCCACACCAGTCCCTCACGGCCGAAACCGTCACCACGCTTCTTGATGACAACTTCGAACTCGACCTGGGATGGACAGTGCAGAACATTGACCTGCAGGACGGGCAGTGGGAGCGCGGGGTTCCGAGGGGCGGCGGAGACCGCGGCGACCCGCCGACCGACTACGACGGCTCCGGACAATGCTTCGCGACAGACCTGGCCGACGGGAACAGCGACGTGGACGGCGGTCCGACAATTGTCATCAGCCCGGTGTTCAACATGGCGGGCGGCAACGGAATCATCGATCTCGCCTACTGGTTCTTCAATGACGACGGAGACGACATACTTGCCCTGGAGATAAGCAACGACGGCGGCGGGTCCTGGAGGCCGGTCAAGTCTTGGCAGGGCGGCGGGGGAGGATGGAAAACGCTCTCTTTCGTGGTCAGCAAGTACGTCACGCCGTCAGCCAACATGCAGATCCGGCTCAGGGTGGCTGACAACCCGAACAACTCGGTAACGGAGGCCGGGCTGGACGCTGTACGAATCCGCCGGGCATCTTGACCCTGGCGCGGCGGAATCGTCAAGAATCGGGCCGTCTCCTCCGTCCGGCCCGATTCTTGCACGCAGCGGGGTGAAACGAAAGGCCGGTTGAGGGGTCTAACTATGCAAATGCGTATTGCTGGCTGCGCCTGGATGCTCGTTCTGGCCGTAGCGCTCGGCGCCCAGACGGTAATGGACGCGGCGTCCGGTCCTCATGCGGGCGCTCAGGCCGCGGCCGACCATCTGCGTGCGGCAGCCTCCGCAGACCTCGCATTCCTGCCCGCCGGCCTGTTGGTGAAGGAGCCCTCCGGTTCTGACCTCGCGTCTCTGCTCCGGTACCCGACCGACGAACTGGTCGTCCTCAAGGTTTCCGGCGCGGAGATTCTTGCCGCCCTCGAGAGATCGGTGGCAAACTACCCGGAATCGAACAGCGCCTTCCTCCAGCTTTCCGGAGTGACCGTCACCATTTCTCGCTCAGCGGCCGCCGGTTCGCGTATCCTGCAGGTGCGCGTCGGCGAAACGGACCTTGAGGCAGGCCGCGAGTACGAAGTCGCGATGCCGGCTCCGTTGGCCGGAGGCGCATTGGGATACTTCAAGATATGGAACAGACCGACCACCGTTCGCGCTCTCGGCTTGTCGCTACAGAAAGTGCTGAAAGGGAAGACAGGCGGCGTAAGCACACCTCGCTATATCGTGCGGCCGTAGCGCTCCTTCTGCTGGTTCCGGCCGCCGCATTCGCTCCCGGTTCGCAGGGCGCCGCCGCCGCTCCGGCGACCCTGATTGACGGCAAGAGGGCGTACGCGCTACTGAAGGAGCAGACCGCCTTCGGGCCGCGCTACCCCGGCACCGAGGCCCACATCAAAATGCGCGACTGGCTCGTCGCCCAAGCGAAAAAACACACGGACTCGGTGCGTACCCAGGAATTGAGCCACGTGTGGAGCACGACCGGAAAGACCGTGAAAATGTTCAACGTGGTCGCCGACATGGAGTTCGGCGCTAAGAAGACCGTGCTGCTCCTAGCCCATTGGGACACGCGGCCTACCGCGGACGAGGACACCGACCCAGCGAAACGCAAGAAGCCGATACTGGGCGCTAACGACGGAGCGAGCGGGGTTGCCGTGCTGCTCGAACTGATGCGCGCCTTCAAAGAGAAGCCGCCGCCCGTCAACGTCACGTTCCTGTTTACCGACGGCGAAGACCTGGGGCCCGACCTGGACGAGATGTTCTTGGGAGCGGAGCACTTCGCGAAAAGCGCCCCACCCGGCCGATACGCTTACGGAATTCTGCTCGACATGATCGGCGACAAGAACCTGGTCATCGAAAAGGAGCAGTACAGCATCTACTATGCCCGCAACCTGGTAGATCGCTTCTGGCTGAATGCGCGCAGAATCGGTCTCTCAAGGCACTTCCCTGACCGCTCCGGCACCTGGATCGCGGACGACCACCTGGCGCTCAACGCGAGAGGGATTCCCACGATTGATCTTATTGACTTCGACTACCCCTATTGGCACACCACCGCCGATACTGACGATAAGTGCAGCGCCGAGTCATTGGAGGTCGTGGGCCGGGCCGTAGAGTCTTTTCTGCGAAACGAAAAGGGCCGTTAGAAAGACCGGTTTTCATCGCGCATCCCTTTACGCAGGCGAGGCGACAGCCGAGTTATGGTGTGTGTCTGGGCGAAGAAGCGAACCGCCGGATGACCGGGCCTCTGCAGCGGGCCCGGAGCCGGGCGGCGTGCTTAAGCAGTGCCCGTTGTGCGGAGGCCTCAGCGTGGCCTCAGACGAAACGTGTGCGCGCTGCGGGTGGAATGGGGCCTTCGACGCAGACCCCCCCATTTTGCGGCAGACCGTGAGGTTGCTATTCTCCGAAAACGCGGGCTTGGCCGACCTGCTGCGTTCGCGCCGCCCACGCGGCGTCATCAGATGGCAGGCACCTCCTAAGCGGCCCGCGACCTAACAGGATCGGCGGCGGATCCCGTTTTCATCTGCTATCCTTCCCAGACCGGCCATGATTCCGATCCGAGACCGATCCCGCCGGAACGGGTTCCCCTGGGTCACATTTACCATTGTGGTCCTGTTGGGAATCGTTTACGTGTGGGACCGCCAATGGAGTTTGATCGGTCCGAGGATCGTTTTCGCCGACCTCGCAGCCAGGCCGGTTGACGTGATGGCCGCGATACGAGGAGGTGAGAAAGAGCCGCTCGTGACCCTGTTCACCAGCATTTTCCTCCACGCGAACACCGCCCACGTATTGGGCAACGTTCTGTTCCTTTGGGTCTTTGGTCCGCGCGTGGAAGGCCGGTTCGGGCCGGTTCTCTTCATGCTCTACTATCTGTTTTGGGGCGTTTTCGCGTCATTCACCCAGATTTTCGTGACGCCGCAGAGCGGCGTGCCGATGGTGGGGGCATCAGGAGCGATTGCGGGTGTCATGGGCAGTTACTTCCTGCTCTTTCCGGCTGCGAGGATCGAAGCCGTGATACTCCCCTTCTGGTTTTGGCCGATAACGGTTCCCGCCTGGCTATTGCTCGGTCTCTGGTTTCTGCTTCAAGTGTTCATCGTCCAGCCGGGAGTCGCTAACTGGGCGCAAGCCGGCGGATTCTTGGCCGGAATGCTGTTTGTGATTCTTGTCGGCGACCGTAGGGCGCGAGAGAGGACGCGCACAGCGGATACGGGTTTGAGATGACTTCCGCCTTTCGGCCGCCGCTCTGGCTCTGGGCCGTCCTCGCACTTTCGACCGCCGTCTGCGTCTGGATAGCCGCTGAGCGGCATCGTTCAGAAGCGTCTGCGAAGGCCGTTCACCTGACGGCCGACCTGAACGACATCTCGCTCGTAGCCGCTGCCTCCGGAGTGACATTGGAAGCGGCTCTTCTCCGCCTCCGCGAGGCCGGGCTCACGGCCGTGGCCGTAACCGAAGAGACGTTCGAAGACCTGCTTGAATCGGGCCGGCTCGCGGCCGTCCCAGGCGACGCCGGTCGGTTCGTTTGCTCGGACGCCGCCCTCGCGGATCGAATCGAGGAGACCGTGCGTTCTCGCTTCCCGAAGTCGCCCGGCGCCCCGGCTGCGTCCGTGTCGCGCGCGGACGCCGAACCGATACCCTTGCCGCTGACCGCCCAGGCGATGCTCCCATATGGCGTCGGGTTCGACCGGACGGCGTGCGACCTGGTTCGAGTTTCGGGCCTCGCTCTTATCGCGCGCGCCGCCAACCCGCCGAGCGCGGACCTTGACGGTGTTCGCGCCGTGATTGCAGAGATGGCCGCCGCCGGCGCCGAGGGGGCGATCTTCAGCGGCGACCAGGTCTTGGGATGGCCGGGGCATTTGGAGCAGGTTGCCGACGCGATGCGCGACGCCGGCCTCTGGTACGGCTCGATCGAGTTCGCCCGTCAGGTGGGCAACAGCCGCATGACCGCCGAGATGCTTGACCGTACACTTCGTGTCCACAGCATGTCGGCTGTAGAGATGATTCGTACTCCTCTGGATGACGTGGTGGACCGCTACGTTCGCGCCGCCACCGAGCGGAACATCCGCGTCTGCTACTTGCGGCCGCACGGCCAAGCCGTCGCCGATCCGCTGGATGACTTCGCCCAATTCATCCGGGGTGTCGAGGCCGGCCTCATAAGCGAAGGCTCAGCCGCGCGGACACCCAGCCCGGTGAAGGCGCCCGAAGTGCCGCCGTGGGCGCAGGCCGTCGTGGCAGTGTCCGCGCTGGCGCTAACGGTCTGGCTGAGCGGGGCGCTGGGGGCTGCGCTGTGGCTTCGCGTCTCGGCCGGGGTGCTCGTGTCCCTCCTGCTCGTTGCCGGGTTCATGACCGAAGACATGCGGTATCCGGCCCTCGTGGCGGCGATCGCGTTCCCGATTTGGGCGCTGCTCGGCGCTTTCGGCGATGAGCCGGCCAGGGGTCGAGGCGCGGCGTGGGCGGTTGCCGCGTTCTTCTGGATAACCGCGATAAGCGTGGCCGGGGGATTACACGTGGCGGCGCTCCTGACGGATACGGCCTATATGATCGCGCTGAAGCAGTTCATGGGCGTGAAGGTTGCGCACTTCCTGCCGCCTGTTGCGGTGGGCGCATACCTGGTTCTGCGGCGCACGCCCTGGAGGGACCTGCTGGAGTGCCGTCTGCGCTGGCTGGACGTACTGCTTTTGGCGGCGGTATCGTTCGCTCTCGCCCTGCTGATCATCCGCACGGGAAGCGACACCCCGGCGGCCGTCAGCGGCCTGGAACTCCAGGTCCGCGACCTGATGGACCATTGGCTGCCGGAAAGGCCGCGAACAAAGGAGGTCTTCATCGGCTATCCGGCGCTGGTTCTTGCGCTGGGTTTCGCGGCGGCGAACCGGCGACGGTTCCTGCCTCTGCTGGTGCTGTTGGCGGCGGTGGGCCAGGCCAGCGTCATCAACACGCTTTCGCACCTGCATACTCCGATCGCCGTGTCGGGCGTGCGCCTGCTGGTGGGGCTGCTGGCCGGAGGTATTCTCGGCGGAGTTCTCTGGCTGGTCATTCGTCAGTTCATAAGGGGGCAAGGGCCATCAAGTCGGTAAAGATTGTCATCGGGGGCTATTACGGATGCGGGAACATCGGCGACGATGCGCTCCTGGTGGGCCTATTGAGCGGCCTCGGCGACACTCCGGTCGTTCCCGTCGTACTGTCCGGGGACCCCCAAGAGACCCAGACGAACTTCGGCATCCCGACCATTCAACGCCGCGACTGGAACGCCATCAAGAAGGAGTTGGACACCGCCGACGCGCTCGTCTTGGGGGGTGGCGGGCTGCTGCAAGACGTCACGAGCCTGTTCTCGGTCCAGTACTATTCCAAACTGATCCATACGGCACGGCGGATGGGCAAGCGGGTGATCCTGCTGGGGCAGGGCATCGGGCCCTTGTCCAGCTTTATGGGACGCCGCGCCGCCGCCTCGGCCCTGAAGGCGGCGCACGTCGTCGCAGTCCGCGATCCTCAGAGCGTGCGGACAATCCGTTCGCTGGGCGTCAAGCGGCCGGTTGAGGTGACGGCCGACCTCGCCTGGCTCGTGGAGCCCGACCGGACCGCACAAGGCGGCTTCGGAATCGGCGGCATGAAGTCGGTGGGCATCGCGGCCCGCCCGTTGCGGAGGAACAAGGACCTGCCGAAACTGTTCGGCGGGTTCGTTCAGCTACTTTTCCAAAACCAGTACATGCCGGTACTCGTCGAAATGGATAGGAAGGTGGATACAGCCCTGCTCGACGCCGTAGCCAAGATGCACGGCGGGCGCTGCCCGGACCTGCGCAACGTCGGCACGCCTGCCCAGATGGTGGGCCGAATCGCGCGGATGCACGCGGTGGTGGCGATGCGCCTGCATGGCGGCCTCTTTGCTGCCCTGTCGGGCACAGCGCCGATGATGCTTGCGTACGACCCGAAAATCAGCGCGTTCGCGAGCCAGATGGAATTGCCGGCGCCGCTGAAGCTGGAGGGGCTCACCCCGCAACGTCTGTGGGACGCCTTCAAGAGGTTCGAGATGGAAAGGAAGCGGCTGGACGCCCTCGTGGCGTTGAGGCGGGACCAGCAGGTCAAGGCCGCCCAACGCAACATTGATATAATGAAAGAGAGCATTCCCGCGCTCGCGGAGACCCTGACTTAGAGAGACTGGTTGTGAAAGTAGGACG
This sequence comes from Armatimonadota bacterium, assembly GCA_022567555.1. Lineage (GTDB taxonomy): Bacteria > Armatimonadota > Fimbriimonadia > Fimbriimonadales > ATM1 > JADFGT01. Next base: position 28,177 of record JADFGT010000009.1, read on the forward strand.
AGCCCTGCCCGTCGGCATCTGCCTCGCGGTGGGCGCAGCGGCGCCCGCCGTGGATATGCTCGACTGGCTGAACCAGTATCTCATCCAGCGCATCACCGTTTCAGGACGCCAGGTCTATGGGCTGCACGTCCACCGTGTCAATGGCGACGAGCAGACTTTCCGGGACCAATATTATTACCGGGCCAGGGGCGGTGTCTTCACAGATGAACGGGATGTGTTGATAATCGGACGGAAGGTGCTCGGGTACCTCGACTTCGAGTTTCGTTTGGACAACAATCCGTTTCGCCGCCCGAGGGACAGCAGGGTTAAGCTCACATTTGACCGGGGTCCCGTGAAGGCGGACGCAGGAGACATCACCGTCTCGCTGGGGAATCGGAACGAGCTCATCAGCATAACGCGCACGGCGCAAGGAGGGCAGGTGCAACTCGATTTCGGCCGGGCAACCGCGAAACTTATCTATACCGAGTCGCGGACCGCCGTGCGCACAATTTCGATCACGGGCAACAACAGCGCCGGACCCTACTCGCTGCAAGCCGGATTCCTCATAGACGGCTCCGTGCGGGTGCGCGTGGACGGCGTGGAGCAAAGACTCGGTGTGGACTTTGTGATGAACATAGACCACGGGACCATCACATTTCTGAACCGCGTGATTCCACCCACGAGCACCATCGTAGTCACATATGAAACATACGGTCTCAACCAGAGCCGAGGAGGCGTCGCAGGCGTTTCGGTGTCATATGAACTCCTGCCGGCCGTCCGCTTCGGCTACACCATGGTCGAGCAGAGCCCGCGCGGCGGCGGTGGTCTCAGGCAGACCACCGAGGAGTTTGAGGGCTTCGGCCCGCCCAGCACGCCGTACCCGCTTCTGCACCCGCCATTGCGGAAGCGTCCAATCATCATCACGGTTGACGGCGTATTGCAGGTCGAGGGGATTGACTACTTCTTCGATGAGGTCAATCCGCAGTGGTTCTTCTTCACTCGGTTCATGCCGCCGTCGGTCATCATCCGGGTCACATACACGCCGATGCCGGACCCCGGCACATTCGGAAACGCTCGGAGGCGGGTTCAGGGCGTGGACATGTCTTGGAATATCGGTGGCTCCGGAGTCTTGGCGCTCAGCGCCGCCCAGAGCCGTCTATTCACGCCGACCGGTGTGGAATCCGGCTCCGCAACCGCCGCCCGGCTGAGTTACGATTGGGGGAAGCTGGGCGTGCAGGCTCGGTGGCGAAACATTCCGAGCACTTACGTCAGCGTTGAATCTCGGGGCTTCAATCGCAATGAGGCCGGAACCGACGTCAAACTTGATTACGAAGCCGGGAAAGGGCTTCGGTTCAATCTTTCCGCATCTCAACTCAGCATCGCGACGCCCACGTTTGAGGGCGGAGGCATCGGAAGCGTCAAAGGGAGCAGCCGCGACCTGCGGTTTGGAGCGGTGTACCAGCCGAGGGAGAACCGCAACCTGTTCTTCAACGCCTCGACCTTCAGCGGCGATTTCGCCGGGCGGCGCAATACTGCGCAGAACGTCACAACGGGCTACAAGGAGTCCTGGAACCGGTGGTCCGCCGAAGTGAGCCTCACCAGCCAGCGAGTGACCTCTCCCGTGGTCGAGAAGGGTGGAGAACTGCGCATGATCGACACCAGCCTGGTCGGAGGCCGGGTCGCGGGTTCCTACGAATTCAGTGACCGGCTGACGGTCTCGACCCGGGTCGGCCTGAACTCAATAGAAAGCGACGGCGAGAAGAGTGTCGGCCGCGACCTTTCCTTCCATGCGGAATACCGGCCGAGCGACCAGTTGGAAGTGGACCTGACCTGGGCGGACACGTTCAGCGGCAATATCACGAACATTGGTGGCTTCAGCGGAGGCAGCGGATACGGTTACAACGGAAACGGCTTCAGCGGTGGCGCATTTCCGTTTGGCTTGAACACCGGCGCCACCCGAATTGAGGTGACCCAACTTCGTACGCGCTGGACGCCGCGCACGAACCTATCCCTCGATGCGACCTTCCTGAAGTCGCAGGCGAAGGGCGATAACGTGGCAAACAGCGGCCTTGAGAGCGTCGGGCTGCGGGCTGACTGGAGCCCGAACTCGTCGACCTCCATTTTCACGGACATCTCGCGCCAGAAGGTCCGGCTGTTCGGGAACCCCGGGTCGAGCACAACCACGCTGCTCAACGTGGGCTTGCAGCAGAAGTTCGGCGGCCGCTGGAGCCTGAATGCGTACTACACTTCCAGCGTGTTCGGCGGGAGCGGCATCAGCGGGTTCGGCCAAAACGTGACGTCATACAGAGCGCGGCTGGGCTATCGAATCGCTCCCAAGCAGAGCGCGTTCGCAGAATACAGCGCCGGAAACGTTCTTGGGTACCTGGCGGATCGCCAGACGGCGTATGCGTTCGGGTATTCGTACGAGGTGTTCACCGGAGTCGGACTGGTGGCGGTTTATCGCGCCCGCGAACGTGTGAACCTAAGCCCGCTCAACGCCGCCAACAGTTTCAGCAGTTCCGGATTCGACATCGAACTCCGGCTCGAATTCAATCGTTAGCGTAAAGGTTTGGCGGCGTATTCGTCAAAGTATGTGAGGTTCGGCGTCTTGCGTTCGTCGTGCTGGGCCTCGAATTGGAACAGGGAGTCAAACAGATGAGAACTACGATAGGTTTCCTCGGGCTCACGCTCTTGCTGGGCGGCTGCTTTTCAGCGATCCCCCCCGGCGAGATTTCCGGGACGGTCACCGACATCACCGGCGATCCGGTGCGGGGCGCAGACATCTATCTGGATGGCGTACTCGTTACGCAGAGTTCGCCTGTGGGCACCTTTACGATTCGGAAGGCCCGCCCGGGACTGCGCGAAGTAAAAGCGGTGCTCGAAATCGAAGGCGCGTTCTTTCGAGGGCGCAATCGCGCGATAGTTTACGAGTTCGAGCGCACCACCAGCATCAGCATCGTAGTGGCGCGACTCGACCAACTTGGGCACGTCCGTGGGTGGGTCGAGGATGAGTTCGGCAGGCGCCTTGTGGGGGTGCGCGTGTTCGCCGGCGGGCCGCTCAACTCCTGGATGGACATCACGGATTCCGACGGCGAATATGACCTCAAGGACCTAGTCTCCGGATACACCTACACGATGACCGCTTCGGGCCGGGGGTATGAGAACGACTCCACGGCGTTCGACGCAGTCGCGGGCAAGACCGGTGTCGTCAACTTCCGTCTTCGCGCGTCAACAAACCAGCCGCAGGGACCGCCTGGTAACCTAACGGCCATCGCTTGGACATCGCCGGTCGAGCCGAACCGCAGCCGCGAGCAAGCAATGGCCTATGAGCGCATCAAGCGGATTTTTGACGAGAACCGCGCACGGCGGCCGGCTTCATCCCGAGGCGGGCCGGGTCTCGTGCACTTGGAGATAGACCTGGAGTGGGACTTCGTCTTCTATGAAGAACTGCTCGGCTACGGCATCTATCGCGGAACAAGTCCGGCTAACTTGCAGCCGCTCGATGTGCTGCGCGATCCGCTCGCCAGTTTCTATTCCGACATAAGCGACGAGTTGCTGCCGAACGTACGCTACTACTATGAGGTCACGCTGCTGAACACCAGCTTCCCGGAGGTCGGCGGGTCGGAAAGCCTGCCCAGCCTCATAGCCTCCGCCGTCCCGCTGGATGACCTCACTTTGTTCGATCCATCGCTGTTCCCGCTCACCTTTTTCTGGATGCCGGTGCTGAACACGGACGAGTATCTGGTCTTTCTGTTCAGTTACTATCCGGACTTCCAGGCGGTGCCGATTTGGACAAGTCCCACGACGCCCGGGACGAGCATTCCATACACGGGTCCATCCCTGGTCCCCGGTGAGCGGTACTATTACGTCGTCCTTGGGCTCGGCTTCGGCGGCGATAGCCGAACGATCAGCAAGATTGATAATTTCATCGCGCCCTAAGCAAAACGCCGGGCCGGGGGCGCTCGTCATACCTTGTGACCGAGAAGGAGTTCGACGACTGATGAAGCCGTTTCTGGCCGTGGCCGCTGCCCTGCTCGCGGGTGCGGCCTGTGCCCAACCGTACCGAAACGTAGACAATCGCCCGTTCGCAACCCGTTCGAACGGGCCCCAATCCGCGATTCTCGTCCCGCTGACGGGCCGCGAAGCGACGCCTGCGGCCGTCAGAGAGAAGATTGCCGAGACTGTCCGCGCCGAGTTGCTCGCGTTGGACGCGGCGGTCTCCCGATACCATTCTGAGAGCGTCAGGCTGGGCCTGTGCCCGCCGAACCTCCCCTTTATCATTCCGCGAGTCGTGCTGCTGCAGCGGCCCGGAGAGGTTGCGGGCCGAGGCGGGGTCTCGGCGTCTGCGTCGTTGCGCGGCGGCGACCTGGTCCTCGCGTTTCCGCCCGTCGGCAACGACCCCGGCCCTTTCCATCCCCTCTACCAGCAGTTGCTCGTAGACACGTTTGCCGCCGCCAAGCCGGTAATGGACGCTCTGTTCGGAGCGCCGTTTCAGGGCGGAACACTCGAGGTCTTCAACATGGACGACGCCATCGGCGACCGCGACGCCGTGTCCGGCGGCGTGTATCTGCCCGACGGCGGCGCAGGAACGCCTGCTATCTGGTTCCCCGTTTACCTCTCTCCTGAGGCGGCGGCCATCAATTTCATCCATGTTCTTTATCTTGCTTACATCGGCCCGGCGCAGTTCGATTACGACGCTTGGAACGAGGGCTTTGCGCGCGCGGCGACGATGCAGACCGCGCGATTGGGCGCGCTTCCGTCCGGGCTGGACCCGGATTCGATTGACGATGTTCTGATTAGCAGTTACGACATCAGCGCGCGGTACAGTTGGTACAACCAGCCCCCCCTCGGCAACAACCGTTTCATCGCGCCGAATCTGAGGAACTTGCCGCTGCCTGCGGGCGGCTCGCTCGGCGGTCTATACCTCATGCGCTACAGGCAGGCGGGCACGGTCTGGGCGAAAGTGTTGAAGGAGTACCCCGGGTTCTTCAGCACGTTTCTCCCGCAGTACTACTTGAACCCCGGCATCTCCGGGGACATACCGGCGCTCGTCGCGCTGTCCCAAACAACGATGGACACGCTCGCAGGCGGCCCGAACGCAACGATAGAAGGCCGGCTGTTCGCGGATTGGCATCGCAGGCAATACATCCTGGACACGAGTGTCACCAGAGGCCGCAAGGTTTTTGTAGAGGCGATTCCGATAACGTTCGGCCTCAGCGGTTCGGACTTCGGCGTATTCGCTTTTTGGGCAAGTTACTTCGAAACGATTGACCAAGACGGAAACGAACAGTTGCTTTCCGGAACTTCTTTTCCGCTTTATTGGGACGCCGATTTCCTCCGCATGTTTCCGTCCGCGCAGGTTGACCGCATGGACATCGCCGCCGGCTTCGGCTCCGTGACTCCGAACCTGTTCGACCTGTTCGGCACCGGCGGCAACACCGAATGGTACAAGGCGACGGTCGAGATTCCCGTTGCCGACGTCATCGGCCGCGCCGTGGTCCCCGCCGGAGCCATCGCAACCGCCCAAGACCCGGCGCGCAAGAACTTCTACGGAACCGTAATGGGTTTCGACGGAGATGACGCCACCGGCAACCCGGACATCACGGGAACCGTCCGGCTCACATTCTTGGACCCGCCGGCCCAGGCCGCCGTGATCGCGCCGCTGCGGAACGGCGCATTCAGCGCTATGGTCCCGGACCCCGGATTCAGCCGGCCCCGCCGCATAATGATCGAGGTGTTACGCGAAATCAGCGGAGTGCCGGAGCCTCCGATGCACACCGAGTTTGTGAACACCTGGGGCCCGGAACTGGGGCTGGATATCCGCCTGAGCGATGAGGGCGTTTTCTCGCCGCCCGGCGGCCTGGCGGGAGGCGTACAGATGGTCGGATTCCCGGTGCGGCCGTATGACACGGACATGTCGGCGGTTCTCGGCCTGCCGCCGAACCAGACCCTGGTCGCGCGGTGGCAGCAGCATCGGTTCCGATACGGCCTCTGGCCCAGCCTGTCGCCGTTTCATTGGGGCAGGGGCTACTTCGTGCGGATGCCGGCCGCCGACCCTGGCTTCTCGGTTTTCGGCCGGACGCCGGGGCCGCAGCCGGTAAGCGTGCCGCTGCAAGTGGGCTGGAACCAGATAGTGAACCCGTTCGATACGCTGCTGACGGTGGGCGACATCACCGTGCAGCGGGGCGCCGAGTTGGAAAAGACATACTCCGACGCGATCACCGAAGGATGGATCGGCGGCGAGATGTTTGAGTTCGTCCCCGGCGCGCCGGACCCGTTCAGCGGGCTGCCGGAAGGAGGCACGATGTCACCGGTCATCTCCTTCCAGCCGGGCCGGGCGCTATTCGTGCGTGCGCTGGTTCCGGAGGGCATCACGTTCACATTCAGGCCGTTCGTCGTAGCAGGCGCGCACGGCGGCTCGTCGTCCGGCTCGCTCAGGCTGAACTGGCTCGGCGTGCTGACCTTCTCCGGCCTGGACGTGGAGGAGTCTCGTATCGAAGTGGGGCAGGCGTTCGGGGCGACGCGGGGATACGACGTGGGCCTCGACGCTCTGCTGCCGCCTGCGTGGGGAGGAGCTCTTCAGGCACAGTTGGACGGCGCGGAGCCCGCCTACCGAGACATCCGGGCCCCCGGTTGGCCGATCTGGGAGATTCGCCTCACCGGCCTGCGTCCGGGCGCCGTCTATGAACTGCAGTTCACAGTCCCGGTTCGGAACCGGAGGACACCTCGATTCATACTGCAAGACCGGGAATCGAGGCGCGCCGGGTTCCTTCGCCCAGGCAGGACGTACTCTTTTACGGCCCGGTCCGCCGAGCACAGGTTCCGCCTGGCGGCGGTGTTCGGTTCCGGAGGCTCGGGATGGTAGGCCGTGCGCTTCTGTGCGGATTGGCTGCCCTGGCAGTGGCGGGCTGCCCCGGGGGGTCCCCGGGCGGCGGCGGCGGGGTCCAGGTGACCGGGCGAGTCCTGTCCGTGAGCACCGGAGCGGCGCCAAACCCCCAAGCCACGGTGCAGATCGGCTCGGCCGTTGCGCAGACGGGCGCGGGCGACGGTCTGTTCGTCCTCACGGTGGCGGTCGGTTCAACCTCTATGACGGTGACCCACGCAGTCTTCCCCGTGTTCATTTTCACGTTTCCGGCCGTTCTCGGCGCCACCGACTTGGGCGACTTCTGGATCGGGCCAGAGACCGTCACGATTGTCGGGACCGTGATTGACGCAGCGACCTCGGACCCGGTGGAGAACGCACTCGTCGTATTTGCCGGTGCCCGGGCGGTGACGAACTCTGCCGGGGGCTTCACGCTAACGGGCGTGGCCTACGACTCGGCCAACGAGTTTATATTCTTCGGCATCATCGGCCGGGTAGCGCACATAGATTACGTGCCCGGCGAGTTCTTCGCCAACCAGAATCCCGTCGGCGGCGTCATCACGCTGCCGCCGATCCTGTTGGCGCCGCTCAGCGATCCATTTCCGCCCGGTCCGCCGTTTAACCTTTGGGGGATCGTTACGTTGCAGGGCCAATCGAATGCGCAAGGCACAATCGCGACCTTGAAGCAGGCCGGCGTCCCGGTCCGACAATTCAGCGTAGGAACCGACAGCCGGTACGTCTTTTGGGCGGCGCCCGGCGAATACACGATTCTGTTCCAGGCGAACGGATTCCAAGACCTGGAGATACCGATAACGGGGTTCACCGAGCCCGATCAAGTGATTCGAAACGATGTCACGCTGGTACCGTAAAGTGCGCGCTCCCGCGCTCTGGCTGCTCGCGTTGAGCGGCGGCGCGCTCGTTTTTGCGAGCGTTCGCTGGCTCGCCGCGGTTGACCCGTTCGCACGCTTTTTGAGCGGCGCCTACTCCGAGCCGCTCGGTTCCGGTGTCGGTTCGACCATGCAGGACGTGGACGTCACGATTCGCGACGGCTCCGACCTGGTCATCTCGTTCAGCGCCGCAGAGGTGACGTTGCGCAGGGACCAGCAGTATATGCGCCTCACGATTATCTCGGACGGCAAGGTGTACGACGAGGGCCGGGAGGCCGCCTGGTTCGAGGCGGGTATCGCCACGTATCGCGGCAATCAGGGGCTCCTCGAAGTCGCGGGCGCGCCCAGGGCCGGGACCGAGGACTGGGAGCTCCGCGCTGACCGGGTTTTCATAGACCGCGGCCAGAAACAGATGCGCGCTCCGGGCGGGATGCGCGGCCGATACTTGGACGGCGACGTGACCGCAGCTACCTTTGTGCTCAACTACGCCGACGGCACCGCCGAAGCGACGGACTTCGAGTGGGAAGGACCGGTTGCTGTGGACCAAGAGGGCCGGCAGGAGCAGCGGCCCGTGCTCATTAGCGGGGAGCGGTTCGAGAGTTTCACCGACCCGGAGCGCCAGGTTTTCTACACCGCCGAGGCGATTGACGAGGACACGATCCTGCGCGCGGACGTGATCACCCGCTATGTGGAGGAGGATGTCTTTATAGCCGAGGGCAACTGCGAGTACCGGAGCCCCGATGCGGTTTTGATAGCGCCAAAGGTTGTCGTCTACCACAAGGAGAAACGCGCTGTGATCACCGGCGGGGTCTACGTTCTGGTCAAGCCTGAGGAGGACAAAGGCGCCCCGGCCGCCGGGCCGCCTCTGCCCCCGGCCGAGCCGGAACTCCCTGAGGGCATTCGCCAGCCGCCGGGCGCCGAACAGGAGCAGGAGCAGGAAGAGGATACTCAGGAGAGGGTGCGCAGCACCGAGAACCTTCGCCAGTACCCGATCGTCATCACCTGCGAGAAAGTCGAGTACTTTTATCAGGAGGGCGAGAAACGGGCAATCCTCACGGGATCCCCGAAGGCCAGGCAGGACCTGGGAGAGGGCGCCTGGCGGGAGATAACCGCTCCGCTCGCGCTGTATCAGGAGGATGAGGAACTGCTGACCCTTGAGAGCAGCGAAGGCGAGAGGGACGTCCGCCTCACGAACAGCAACGGGGACGACCTGACCGCGAAGAGAGTGGTAATTTCGACGGTGGAGGGCAAGGAAGAGTATACGGCCATCGAGATCAAGGGGACGATCATGGTTCCGAGAGAGGAGTCGAAAGGGGGCGGAAAAGGGGGTGGCGGCGGGATCCCGAAGGCGGCCGCCGCGCACGGCTGAAGCGAACTTTCGCACCGCCGTCCCTCGTCCCTTTCAACGTCGCCGACGATGTAAGATGGCTCCGGTTCCCGGAGCGAGGGTATCCTATGGTGCCCGTCCCATTGCATCAATTCTCACGGCGTAGGTAGGAGTAAGTTCAACGATGGCCATATCTCGCAAGCCGCTGGCAGACTATCTCATGGAGAAGGGCTACCTCGAGCGCAGCCAACTTGAGGAGGCCCAGAAAGTCCAGCGACAGTCAAAGACCACCGACCTCGGCCGCGTGCTGGTCGACCTCGGCTTCGTGGGTGAGCGCGAGGTCGTGGAGGGACAGGCCCAGGAGCAGGGTCTGAGGTTCGTTGACCTGGACCGGGAGGCGATTGACTCGAGCGCGGTCAACGTCGTGCCTGAACGGGTCGCCCGCAACCATACGGTTATCCCCGTCAGAAAGGACGGCGCGACCATCTTCTTGGCCATGTCCGACCCGAACAACATCCAGGCCCAAGATGACGTGCAGTTGTGCTCGGGCTGCCGGGTGGTGCGGGTCATGGCCGTTCGGGGCGCCATCGAAGACGCGATATCCAAGAACTATGGCGGGAGCCAAGGAAACGGCGCTTCGGCCATGGTCGCCGCCAACATGCGCGGCGACATCAGCAAGGCGATCGCTGAGGCCGGGGCCTCACGCGAAATCGCGGTCGAGGTGGACGATGAGCATGCGGCTCAGGTCGCGGAGCAGGCGCCCATCATCCGGCTGGCGAACGCGCTGGTCCACCAGGCCATCGTGGACCGCGCTTCGGACGTTCACGTTGAGCCGCAACAGCGCGGTGTGCGCATAAGATATCGAATTGACGGCGTGCTGCACGAAGCGATGACAGTGCCCAAGAACCTCCAGGCGCCTCTGATCAGCCGCTACAAGATCATGGCGGAGATGAACATCGCCGAACGTCGCCTGCCCCAGGACGGGCGCATCGGCATCCGGCATTCGGGAAAAGAGTACGACCTGCGCGTGAGCTCCATCCCGACGCCGTTCGGCGAGAAGGTCGTGATGCGCATCTTGGACAAGACGAGCATACTCATCGGCCTGGCCAAACTGGGATTCACCGAGTCGAATCAGGCCGAGGTGGACGAACTGGTAACCCAGCCGAACGGCATGTTCCTGTCTACGGGACCGACCGGCGCGGGCAAGACTACGACGCAGTACGCGTTCCTGAACAAGCTGAACTCGATCGAGAAGAACATCATTACGATCGAAGACCCGATCGAGTATCAATTGCCTGGTATAGCACAGGTGCAGGTGAACCGCAAGGCCGGACTCGGCTTTGCAAACGCACTCCGCCACTTCCTTCGCCAAGACCCGGACATCATCATGGTCGGTGAGATGCGCGACCTTGAGACCGCCGAGATAGCCATCGAGGCGTCGCTTACCGGACACCTTGTCTTGTCCACGCTGCACACGAACGACGCGCCGTCCGCTATCGTGCGCATGATTGATATGGGTGTAGAGCCGTATCTGATTTCGGCCACGATCATCGGGATTCTCGCTCAGCGCCTGGGCCGCCGGGTCTGTCACGAGTGCAAGGAGCCGTACGAAGTCCGCGCGGCCGACCTGCGCCGCTTCGGATTCAAGGTGGAGGACCCGGAGGAGAAAATCACGATCTATCGCGGCAAGGGCTGCGAAATGTGCAAATTCACCGGGTGGTACGGCCGAATAGGACTGTTCGAAATGATGCGCATGAACGCTGAGATCGCCGAACTTGTCGTGCGACGCGCCCCGCTTGCCGACGTGAAAGAGGCGGCAAAGGCGAACGGAATGCGGGAACTGCGCGAAGACGGCCTGCTAAAGATCTTGAACGGCATCACCACTCCGGAAGAGGTCATGAGGGTGGTGTTCACAGCCGGCTTCTAACCGGCCGCCGAGACTCCGGGGCGGGCGAGCGGGCGCTTCGGGAAATCCGATTACAACGAGGGAACAGACATGGCATCCGAAATAGAAAACGAACTCGGGTTTGAACTGCCCGGAGTCGAGGTAGAGCGACGGGACGAGGAGGTGGTTACAACCGGCCCACGCTCCATTGACGGCGTCCACGTTGACGAACTGCTTAACATCGTCGTGGAAAAGAACTCGTCCGACCTACACCTTTGCACCGATGCCGAGCCAATCATCCGCGTTGACGGCGCACTGATCCGGCTGAACTACGAGAAGCTGGCGCCGGAAGATACGCACCGAATCATGTTCGACATCCTTACGGACGAGCAGATTGAACGGTTCGAGCGAACGCTGGAATTGGACTTCTCTTATTCGTTGCCGAAGCGCGCCAGATTCCGCGTCAACATGTATCGCGAACGGGGCTCGATCGCCGGCGCATTCCGGTTGATACCGAACCGCATCCCGACAGTGCGCGAACTCAATCTGCCGCCGGTGCTGGAAGACCTGTGCGACAAACCGCGCGGATTCGTCCTCGTGACCGGGCCGACCGGTTGTGGAAAGTCAACGACTCTGGCGGCGATGATTAACAAGATAAACCGAACCCGCGCCGAACACATCATCACTATCGAAGACCCAATTGAGTATCTGCACACGCACATCATCTCGATCATAAACCAACGCGAATTGGGGCAGGACACTAAAGCGTTCGATGCGGCGCTGCGTGCCTGTCTACGCGAAGACCCGGACGTTATCCTGGTCGGCGAGATGCGCGACCCGGAGACGATCGCGCTTGCGATCACGGCCGCCGAAACCGGCCACTTAGTGTTCGCCACGCTGCACACGAACAACTGCGCGGAGTCCATTGACCGTATCATTGACGTCTTTCCGCCGGGGCAGCAGTCGCAGATTCGCATCCAGTTGGCGAACAACCTGCAGGCGGTCGTCGCGCAACAGCTGCTCCCACGGGCCGGCTCGCCGGGAAGAATCCCGGCGGTCGAGGTGATGGTCGCCACACCGGCCATTCGAAATCTGATCCGGGAGAACAAAACGCACCAGATTCCGTCTATGATTCAGACGAGTGCCGCGCACGGGATGCAAACGATGGACCAAAACCTTCGCGACCTATATATGAAGGGGTTCATCACTTATGAAGAGGCGCTCAGCCGCGCAATGAATGTGGACGAACTCAAGAAGATGATAAATACGCCCCAGACGGGGCCGGGCGGCGCCATGTCGCAGGCAGGACCGTAAGGAGGAAACAAGATGCCCGTCTACAGTTACACATTCCGAGACGCTTCGGGAGCGATCCAGAAGGGAACCGCAGAGGCCGACAGCGAGGAACTGCTGCGGCAGCGGTTTGAGGAACAGGGCTTCGCAATCCTCGAAGTCGAGATGATCCGGGCCAGGAGCGCCCGGGCACGCACCTACGGCAAGGTCCGGCTTAAGACGTTGTCGCTCTTCTGCCGGCAGTTCTCTACGATGGTGGACGCCGGCGTTTCCCTGGTTCGGTGCCTTGACGTGTTGGGGCAGCAGACTACCGACCCGAAGCTGCGCAAGATCATCGCCGATATTAGCGAGCGGGTCGAAGGCGGCGAGTCCCTCAGCCGGGCGATGCAACGGCACCCAAAGACCTTCAATAACCTATTCATCGGACTGGTCCGCGCCGGCGAGATCGGCGGTATTTTGGAGGAGGCGCTGCAGCGGTTGAGCCACTTCCTTGAGAAGGACGTGGAACTGCGCCGCAAGGTCAAAGCGGCGGTGACCTATCCGATCCTCGTTGTGATCCTGGCGATCGCCATTGTGCTCCTTCTGATGACCGTCGTCGTGCCCAAGTTCATGGAGACGTTCGAGGAGCTCGGCGTCACCGAGTTGCCGGGACCCACGCAAATGCTCATGAACATCAGCGACTTCCTCATTCACCGCTGGTGGGTGCTTCTGCTGGGCATCGCATTCTTTTTGATCCTGTGGAAGGCGTTCGTCAGCACCCACTTCGGCCGGCGCGTCGCTGACCGGATCAAGCTGAAGATACCGATCATTGGGACACTGCACCACAAAATATGCTTGGCGCGGTTCAGCCGGACGCTCGGCACGCTGCTCACCTCGGGCGTACCGATCCTGCAGGCCATGGAAACGGTCGCCGGCACGGTCGGCAATCACATCATGGCGGACGCCGTGCTCGAGGCACGCGCTCGAATTCGTGAAGGGGACCGAATCGGAGACCCGCTGGAGAAAAGCCGCCAGTTCCCGCCGATGGTCGTGCATATGATCGCCGTCGGGGAAGAGTCCGGTTCACTGGACTACATGCTTCAGAAGATAGCGGACTTCTACGAGGCGGAGGTGGAGGCCACACTCGCGAGTCTCACCGCCGCCATCGAGCCGATTCTCATCGTGGGCCTCGGCTTCATCGTGCTCTTCATCGTGGTTTCGATCTTCTTGCCGCTTGTTGAGGTGATCGGTAAGCTGTCTGAGGGCGGTGCGATGCAGTAAGGCGCCCTGATGTGATCTCTCCCCCGGAGGACAAAAAGGACGCCCAGCCGGGCAGGCTGAGCGTCCTTTCCTGTGAATCGGATGTTTCTTCCGTGGACGACCGTGGTCGGCTTCTTCATAGGAACCTTCATAGGAAGTTTCCTAAATGTCGTCATTTACCGGCTCCCGCGCGGGCTCTCCCTGGTCCAGCCGCCGAGTCACTGCCCGAACTGCAGCCACCGGCTGGGCATGCTCGACCTCGTGCCGCTGTTCAGTTTTCTCTTCAGCGGCCGGCGATGCCGCTATTGCAGGCGGGACGTCAGCTGGCGCTACTTGTGGGTTGAACTCATTACCGGCGGCCTGTGGGCTGCGTTCTGGTTGCAGAACCTGGTGGGCGGGCCTGACCCGGCTCGATTCCTTCTGCTGGCTGCCTTCGCATCGGTCCTGGTCGCGTGCATCTTCATAGACATCGGGTTCTACGTTTTGCCCGATTCGCTGAACGCGTGGCTGCTGGGTCTGGGGCTGGGCTATAATGCCTGGCTAATCGCGCGCGTCTCCGACAAGGCGTGGACCCAGGTTGGGAGCATATCTCTGCCGTCGGCGGTTGCCGGGGCTCTGCTGGGTGCGGGGCTTTTCTGGGGAATAGCGCTCTTCGGTCGCGTGCTGTTCAGGAAGGACGCGCTCGGGCACGGCGATATCAAACTGGCCAGGGGAATCGGGGCGGTCCTGTTGCCGCTCGTTGCGCTGGTGTCGTTCGGCCTGGCCGTGGCGGTCGGGGCGGTCTTGGGCGCCGTGCAAGTGGTTCTTCGGCCGCGGCGCGAACAGGAGAATGAGGGAGAAGAGGAAGAGGCATATGAGCCTGAATCGCTCGGGAGCCTGCTGCGCTGCGGGCTCGGCTACATGCTGGCCGTGGACGTTGCCGCGCTCTTCGTCCCCCGGCTTGAGCGCTGGTGGTTCGGGGCAGAGGAGGCCGAGGCTGCCGAGGACGACTGGAGTCCGAGTCTCACGACCATACCGTTCGGCCCCTATCTCGCTGCCGGGGCCCTGGTGGCCGCGCTCCTCGAGGGTCCGCTCGTCCGACTGGCGACCGATTATTGGAATTGGGCGACCGGTGGCTTGTAGCGGGAACATCCGGGGGTGTACCGCCGTCAAACGAATGAATACTCCGCGGAGGGAACGATGAAGACCAGAAAGGCATTCACGCTGGTTGAACTTTTGACCGTCATTGCAATAATTGCCATTCTCACAGCCCTGCTGTTCCCGGTGTTCGCCCAGGCGAAGCAGGCGGCCAAGAAGTCCGCCGACATGACGAACATGGGCACGCTCAGCCAGGCGCTGCTGGCGTACCGGAACGACCAGGGCGGATTTCCGCCGCTCCTGCTTCAGGTTGTGGAATACGACCCGAACCTGTTGCGCGACCGGCGGGTGGATGAACTGAGGCGCGCCTACCTGTACCGGAGCCGCGTCAAGGACATCAAAGTCTTCGCCGCCGCCATCGCCGACGCCACGAAGGACGGCCAGGTGACCGCCTTCTGGCCGAACCGGGACCCGAGGCCTCTGGGGCCGGGCGAGACCTGCGACGAGCGGCAGATTTACGGCCGGGAGCTTGCGGGCGACCCCTGCCCCGCCACCGCGTTCGGAATAGGTGCGGCCGGAGACGACCCGGTCCTATACTTCCAACTCGGGATTGACCCGACGGCGATAAACGGCGACAGCCCAACGGACCCGGTCCGGTTTTACGAGTTTGACTCCTACGACGTCGCACCGGTGCAGGACCCGGGCGGAGGAATCCGCTATGAATTGCGCTACGCTCTCTTTTGGTCGCTCGCGGGGCAGTTGGGCGGGGGCCCGAACGACACGCCGAGGCAGTTGGGCTATAACGACCCGCCGGAGGATACGGTCGTGACTTGGAACACCTACTTCCGCCGGTACGATGATCCCGCCGGTCCTGAGGTCCCCTTCCGAAAGAAGAGCGACTTAGTGCTCTACCTGTCGGGCGACGTCCGTGTGGAAGACTCTCGGGACATGTTCGAGCGGTCGTGGAGGTTCGGCCGGTAGCGGCTCCTGCCATGAAGAGTCACGAACGGCGTTCAGTACGTAGGAGGCCGGCACGCGCAATATGAGCAGAACAAGATTGAGCCGAGCGTTTACCCTCACTGAGATCCTGGTGGTCATCGTGGTGATGCTGATCGGCGTCCTCGTGATGATCCGCCTCTATCCCCGGGGCTTCCTGGCGCTCCAGGTGACACGCGACTACGGCACCGCCCAGTCGATGGGCAGGGGCGAACTGGACATCCTCGAATCCAGGGCGGAGGACCTGCCGCACCAGATCCTCGCAGTGCGCTACCGGTTTGTGCCTGACGGCTTCGCAAGCTTCATCCTTGTCCTCGAGGCCGACCCGGACACGCTGCCCACCGACCTGGGCCCCGGCGGCGACCTGCTGGAGAGCGGCAACATCCTGATTACGAACCCCGGCGGGGCGGACGCGGAGATATTCTGGCGGCTGTACAACGACGCGAACCGCATCCGGCGCATCATCGGCGAGGGCGGCACGATCCCCGCGCCCAGGGCGGTCGGGGCCGACTTCGGCGGTCTTCGCATCCTGAACTTCGCCCCGGTTTTGAACGTCCCGGGCTTCCCGACCCTGTTCCTGATCTACAGTAACGACATGGAGGGCCGACGGGTCACCGACACGACCCTCGGCGATCCGAGGCGCAACCCGCGGAGCTGGCAGTTCTCTTATGACAACGAGGCCGAGCAGTTGTGGCTGCCGGGCGTGGCCGGGCGCGTGAGCGTGATCTACAAAGTCAATTTCAGTTATTGGGTGAACGACGCGCTCGGTTTCCGAAAGGTGGACCTGATAGACGTGCCGCTCACGGTCGTCACCGGCGGGGGGGCTACGCCGCCGCGCGAGGCCAACTACGACGCTACTGGCAATGAGGTGGAGCCGTTCGACCTTCGCGCCATAGCAAGCGACGCCAACTGGGTGGAGTTGGTGGCCGACTCGATCACCGCGAACCGCCTGTTCGAACCGATCCCGATTGCGAGCGCGTTCGACCCGAACTATCCGTACGAGTACAAACTGCTCAGCCCGCAGCTGGGCATGGTTCTGTTCAACCCTGCGGCGTACAACGCCCGGGAGCGGCGCAGAAGGGGGACGCGGCCGCTGGTGGCGCAGGTCAACTATGACGTCTACAACTGGCACGTTCTGCGCGAAGAGTTCCGCGCCGACCTGACCAAGCCGCCGCTGCATAAACTGAGGCTGGGCCATCTCAAGTCCGTCGGCTCGATGCAGAACGATAAACGGCGCTATACGGGGCTGCGGCTGGACATACCGGACGGCCTGGGCGGCGTGGTTCCGGAACGTGATTTCGTGCTGATTGACATGGCGACAGGCGGTGTTGTCTCGCCGTTCGTTGACCCGAGCAGCCCCGGTGCGGGCCGCAGTTACAAAGTGGACTACTTGCGGGGCGTCGTAGCGCTCGGCGGCCCGCTTTCGCCGGTGCCGGGCAGTTCCGGCGACCTGGCGCAGTCCATCACTATAATCGCTCCGGGTGACCCGGCGGTGCCGATACTGATGACCGGCATTAACCCGCGCGGGCGAAACTTCCGGGCGCTCTTCGAAGCGCACAACGACTGGGCCGTGCAGATTATGAAGGCGCCGTCCCGGTACTCCATCATCAGAATCCCGAACCTGTCCATCGCCCAGTGCTACATTCCGGTCGCCGGCATTTCCGGGATCGGAACGCGAATCTATTTCCCGTGGGCGGACCTCGAGATGAAAGTTAGCGTGCGGGAGATCTGGTACGAGAACATGGCCGGCGAGATTCTGGCCATGCGCGACCAGGACTTCCTGATCCGCGCCCCATTGGCCCTCGACCCTGTCGGAAAGCCGTACATTGACATCAAGGACGTGGATGCGAACGCCCGGACGATGGAGGAGTCGCGGCTGGGCTATCCCGCCCGCGGCGTGTCCGGCTCCTCGATTAAGGCGCGCGTGATCTGGAACTCGCTCCAGAAAGAGGACGTGCCGGGAGACACTCCGCAGGCCATCGCCGAACGGCGTGACCTGCATGACCAGTGGACACGCGCATGGCGGAGCGTGGTTATTGAGAGTTACCTCTCGAGACGTGACACGAATTGAGGATGCTTGAATGAAGCGACATACACAAAGCGCATTTACCCTGGTCGAACTGCTCGTTGTGATCGCGATTACGGCGATCCTGATAACGATCGTGGCCATTCCGCTCCTGCAGGGCTTCCGGTTCACGCAGACCGGCCTGGCGTTTGCCGAGGCGCAACAGAGCGCGCGGCAGGTCGTGGAGCGAATCGGCATGGAGTTGAGCAGGGCGGCCGCCGTTATGGACAACTCTGCCCCCGCCGCCGGCATCCAGGTGGAACTCCCGTTAAGGAGGGTGGACGGCAGCCCGTTCGACCGGCGGTACGGCAGCGTGCTCATCCACAATGCGAAGATAGATATCCTCCCGGCGTCCAAAGGGGACCCGGGCAGCCCGCAGTTCAATCCCGGCCGAAACAGGATCGACCCCACGCTCAAGGCGCCGATAGGGCAGATCAACGTGCCGGTCTCGCCCGGACAGGCGCTCGTGCGCTATTGGATCGGCCTCCGCAGTCCGTTCACACCGCCGAGCGTCGCCGGCCATTATGTGAACCCGTGGCGTCCGATCTTGGTGGGTGCCGACGGTACGCAACCCGGTCCGGTTGACGAAAACCTGTACGTTCTTTATCGGGCGGAGATCGTGCCCTGGATCTGGGACGCGGATCTCGGCACGCTCGTCCCGAACCCGGAATTCTTCGCGATCGACCCCTTGACCGGCGAGATAGTGATTGACGACCCCGGTTTCTTTGTTTGGGACCGGACGGCGGCCGAAATCCCCGACGGTGACGTGAATGCGCACCACCTGCGCCTGGCGAACTGGAAGGCGGTGTCGACGGTCGTGGTGCGGCAGCGGCGCACCGATCTCATCATCCCGGAGATTGACGAGGCGACCGGCGACGCGATTTATGACCCGTATCCGCTCGATCCGGTGTACGAGATCCCGCGCGTGCGCTCATTGATAATCTTCCAGCCGGTCCGGGTGAACAACGAGCCGGCGACGTCCAACGACGTTTTCCGGTCCGGAGTGGAAGTGATCGACAACGAGGGTTCGGTTGCGCCCGAATACTTCCAGACGGAGATGGCCAGTTGGACCAAGAACAGCCTGGTGCGCTTTTTCCGTGCCGACCCGCGAACATCCTCACCCTACTACTTGGGCCGGTGGCGGCAGCCGACCGGCGCGTCGTTCACAGAGAACTTCAAGTTGGAACTCGTCTGGTTCGACCCCACGATTGATTTGGATGAGTTCAACGACGGCGCCATCTATTTCGACTTGAGCAGATACATGGAGGCGGCGGACGCCGCCGGCCCTGTCTTCATAGGCGATTATATGGGGCTCAGCGGGCCGGTCCTGTCGGCGCCGGAACTATTGCTGTTTCGATTGGACACGGATCGCGGCCGAATCCTGACGGACTTCCCGGTGGAGCACGCGCTGGGCTTTACGCCTGCCTTGACAACGTCCGTTGTGAACGCAAACCTGGTGGACTGGGTGACCTCGTCCACGGCCGCGACCTACGACCCGACCGGCGAACTCGGAAGGCGATTCGTGGACCTGCGGGGGCTCTCCCCGCTCACCGCCAACACCTTCAATCCGCTGGGGACCTTTGCCTTCTCGTTCCCGCTCCGTGCGTCGCGGATCGTTCCGGGCAGCGAAGAGGTGATCGGGCCGGACCAGCGGCCCGGACCGAACTTCGGCCGGCCGGTTCGCTACTCGCGGGTCGCGCCCGGCCAAGAGGCCGGCCTAAACCAGTACAAGATCAACTACACCGATATCCCTGAGCCGTCCGACTACATGACGTTTTTGGGCGTGCCGGACCCGGGATCGAACTCGGACGTTCGGCGATACATCCAGCCACGGTTCAAAAAGGGGTACATCGAGCTCTACAGCGACCCGACCCTGCCGCTGCCTGTGGGGAACATTCGGGTCACTTACGACTTCCAACTGAATGAGCCGGGCGACATCGTCACGGTGGACTACAACAGCGCGCAGCAGATCCAGGTGGAGCTGACACTGCTCCGGTTCCCGTCCACGTCTCACCCGGCCCCACAGTCGGTGACCATGAAAGAGGTCGTGACGGTCCGCAACCTTCAGAGGTAGGGGCATGGCTTGAACGCATACGTAATGAGAAATCGGAGACGCACCCGTGGCACGGCCCTGATTGTCGTCCTTTCAATCATGTTCACTCTCGCCATCCTGGGCCTGCTGTTTCTGCGCATTGTCGGGGGCGCGACCAT
>JADFGT010000145.1 GCA_022567555.1 Armatimonadota bacterium
CCTCAACGCGCTGGAACAGATGGAACGTTCCGGGGCCCGGTTCGAGTCTCCCTCCGACGGCGACCTCATCTTCGCCACCGATTTTATGTTCTCACGTCCGACCAGCGACCGCCTTGTGGCCTTCATGACGTCCGTTTCGAGCGACATGCTCAAAGAGTTCGCCATAACGAAGATGTCCGAGAGGCCGAGCCCGGCCGGAGTGCAGGCCCTCGTGGAAGTGCTTGACAGTCCTGAGATTCAACTGCGTTATCGCGTCCTATCCAACTTCGCGCGATGGGGAGACCGGCCGGACCTGGAACCGCGTTGGGTGCGGGTCCCAGGCAGCCGGTCAAGGATCGAGAACGAGGAAGCGCTGATTCGTCACTGGCGGGAGAACCCACCGTAGATTACTGCTGAGGCGGTCAAGGTTGCCCTCCAGGTCGGGGCAGAGGCGTCCCCTCCCCACGCGGTAACGTATCTCCGCCCATGACCGAGGAACTGCGGTTCGCCCTTGAGATCGCCGAGGAGGCGGGCCGCCTTGTGCTGCGGTACTTCCAAGAGGACACGCCGGTCGAACGGAAGGCGGACGACTCGCCGGTCACCCAAGCCGACCGGGAGGCCGAGACGCTCATCCGGGACCGGCTCGAAAAGCGCTTCCCGTCCCACTCGTTCCTCGGCGAGGAGACCGGCCGCCGCGACACCGGCTCCGAACTCGAATGGGTGGTGGACCCGATTGACGGGACCAAGTCGTTCATTTATGGGGTGCCTCTGTTCGGCGGCCTCATCGGACTGAGGCGGGCCGGCGAGCCTGTCTTGGGGGTCGCGCACTTCCCGGCCCTGGGCGACACGTTTTGGGCGGAGACCGGCCTGGGAGCGTTCAGGAACGGCGAGCGCATCCGCGTGAGCAAGGTCGCGCGGCTGGAGGACGCATTGATCGTCTGCGGCAGCCACGCGGCATTCATCGAGCGCCGCCGGGTTCGCGGCATGAACCGCCTCGCGCGCAGAGCATTCGCCAGCCGAACTTGGGGCGACGCCTACGGCTACTGCATGCTCGCCGAGGGTCGTGCGGAGATCATGCTCGACCCGGTGGCGAACCCTTGGGACCTCTGCGCACCGATGCCGATTGTTAAGGAGGCGGGCGGCACCTTCACTGACTTCGGCGGCCGCGACGGGCACGAATGGGGCGAAGCGGTCGCAACGAACGGCCTGCTGCTTCAGGATGTCGTCGAGGCGTACCGCAGATGAGAATCTTGGGCGTGGACTACGGCGAAAAGCGGATAGGACTGGCCATAGGCGAGACCGAGGTCGGGATGGCGTTCGCCAGGCCCGTCCTTTCTGGGACCGGGTCGCGGGAAGCGGACGCGGGCGCGGTTGCCGAGTTCGCCCGACGGGAAGGGTGTGAGAAGGTGGTGGTCGGGCTTCCGCTGCTTGAGTCCGGCGAAGAGGGTCGCCAGGCGCAGGTCTCCCGCGAGTTTGGGGGGATGATTGCCCGAGAAGGACTGAACGTGCAGTTCCAGGACGAAAGGTACACTTCCGTGGCCGCTGAGGCCGCCCTCGGACACCTGAAGCCGAAGCGCCGCAAGGCCGTCGCCGACAGCGAGGCGGCGCGCATTCTTTTGACCGAATACCTCACCGGGGTCTCAGACGACAGATCTCAGAAATCAACACCCAGAGACACGGATGCGTCGTAAGTTCTTAATCGCAGCGGGGCTGGCTGTCCTGGTTCTGGCTTCGGCCGCGGCGGCCGGCTGGGCCCTGCTCAACCGCGCGCTGGGGCCGGCTGACCACACCGCAACGCAGGTCTACTTCCGGGTCGAAGAGGGAGATACTGTGGCTTCGGTCCTCGACCGCGCCGAGCGCCGGGGTCTCCTGCGAAGCGCGCGTGCCGTCCGCCTTCACGCTCGCCTGGCCCGGTTCGAAGGCGCCGTCAGGCCCGGCACCTTTCGCCTGAGCGCATCAATGCGCGGCGACGTACTGCTGCGCGAACTCATCGAGGGCGAGCCCGTGAGGCGGATGGTCACCATACGCGAAGGCCTGTGGAAGGAACGGGTGGCGGACCTGTTCAAAGAAAATGGAATCGGCGGCAGAGACGAAGCCCTGGAACGCTTCGCAGACCCGGCAGCGTTCAAGGAAACTGCAGGATTGCCGCTCCCGGACGAGTCGCTTGAGGGCTATCTTTTCCCAGACACTTATGACCTGCCGCCGCTCATCGGCGTCGAAGAGGCGATCCAAAAAATGCTGAGCGCCTTCCGTGAAAAGGTGTACGAACCGCTCGGAAAGCCGGACGCCGAGACGCTGCGCCGGTGGGTGGTCATCGCCTCGATGATTGAACTGGAGGCGGCGAAGGACGAGGAACGCCCGCGCATCGCCGGCGTCATCTATAATCGCCTGGAGCGGGGCATGCCGCTGCAGATTGACGCCACCGTGGCGTATGCGAAAGGGGAGTGGGGGCCGGTGAGCGTGAAGGATTACGAGATAGACCATCCATACAACACGTATCGCATCGCGGGCTTGCCGCCGGGGCCTATCTGCTCGCCCGGCTTCGCTTCCATCAAAGCGGCGGCTGAGCCGGATGAGCACGATTACTTCTATTATGTGGCGATGCCCGGCGGAACCCACTCCTTTTCCGGCACATATCGGGAGCACCTCAGAAACATCCGGCTGAGCCGGGCTGCGTTCGCACAGCAAAGGACGGCGACGGCAGATGCTCCGTAAGCCCATAAAATTCAACCGCCGCCTGGCGCCTCGGCCGCTGCGCAGGTTCTGCCCCGATTATCGCGTGCGGTCGGTGTCGGAGATTGACCCGCAAGAACTGGCGCAAGACGGATTCAAGGCCGCACTTTTGGACATGGACAACACGCTGCTGCCGTGGCGCGGGGAAACGGTCCCTGAGGAGACACGCGTGTGGATCGAATCGTGCACGCGGGCAGGGTTGAAACTGTGCCTGGTCAGCAACGCCCGCAACCGGGTGCGCTTGAAGGCGATGAGCGAAAAACTGGGCGTACCTTTTGCCAGCGGGCGATTGAAGCCGGCCCGCGAGGGTTTTGAACACGCGCTTCGCTTGGTGGGGGCGTCACCGTCTGAAACCGTGATGATCGGCGATCAGATATTCACCGACGTTTGGGGGGGGAACCGAATGGGGATAGTCACGATCCTTGTGGAGCCCGTGCACCCGAGGGAGTTCATCGGCACCAAGTTCAGCCGCGTTGCCGAGCGCGTAGTGATGTGGTTCCTGCGGCGGGCCGTGGAGCCGTCGCCATGAGTGACCTCCTCGTCTCGATGCGCCCGAGGCAGTGGACCAAGAATCTGCTGTTGTTTGCAGGGCTGATCTTCGCCGCGAAGTTTACGGACTTGGCGTCGGTGGTGGCGGCGTTCGCGGCATTCACGGCGTTCTGCCTGGGCTCCAGCGCCGGATACCTGGTGAACGACGTTGTAGACCGGGAGGCGGACGCGAAGCATCCGGAGAAACGTGACCGGCCGATCGCGTCGGGGCGTTTTTCCGCCGGTCACGCTCTGATCTCCGCGCTGGCGCTGGCCGCGGCGGGGTTGGTGCTCATCACGTTGTTCCATCCGATCGGCTATTTGTGGCTGGCGGTCTACTTCGTCAATCAGGCATTCTATATCTTTGTGGCGCGAAGGGCGGCGATCCTCGACGTTTTCATCATAGCGTTCGGGTTCGTCATTCGCGCCGTGGCCGGCGCGGCGGTGTTGGATGTGCGCATAAGCCCCTGGCTGCTGTTCTGCACGCTAATGCTCGCGCTCTTTCTCGGGTTCGCGAAGCGCAAACATGAACTTGAATTGGGGACCGGGTCGCGGGAGTCGCTCGGCGGCTACTCGCCGCAACTCGTTGATCATCTCATGGTCATCTGCGCCGCCGCTACCGTGCTGTCATACGGAGTTTATGCTATTGAATCCAGAACGGCGTGGCAACATCCGCTGCTCGGTCTCACAATTCCGTTTCCGCTCTTCGGCGTCTTCCGATATCTTCAGTTGGTGTACGTGAAGAACAGGGGCGGAGACCCGGACCGCGCTCTGTTGAGGGACCCGTGGCTGGCGGGGACAGTGCTGTTGTGGATTCTGGTGAGCCTATACGCAATGTCGGGGGAGGAGCGCGCGCTCTACTTCTTCGACTGATCGCAATTTCTTACAAAGGGTTAATCTCATCGCAATGAACCTCGTGCAACATCGAACCGTCCGGCAGTTCGTCAAGTTCTCGATAGTCGGCGTCACCAGCACAGCCATTGACTGGGGGATTCACCGCCTGCTCTATTACGGCTTCGGCAGCGCGTTCAGGGATTCGACACACGCGTTCGTGGTGGACCTCTTCCCGCTTTTGCAGCACCCG
>JADFGT010000146.1 GCA_022567555.1 Armatimonadota bacterium
CATCCAGATATGGATTCGATGGACACTTCCTCAGATCCGTATTGATCAGGTTCTCTACGCCTGCGTGCAGGTGATGCAAAACGTACTACGGTTCCGCGGACGAAGGTCCGCCGCGACTCCCCTGACTCAGTGAAAGGACAAAATCGGTGTCCCCAAACCTCAACGAACCACGAAGACGGACAACAGCCAGACCAAAGTCATTTCCAATGACCACCTCGACATCCACCGGATTCTTGGTGTCCGTCAGGTCGATCCCCTCCGCCCTGAAGGACACGAGGGTGTCGGTGACGGTTGCGCTCGTGATTCCCGGTCCGTCGCTCTTGTAAGAGCAGTCGAACCCCGTGCAGACGAATGATCCGGCCGGAATCGTCTCGGTGTAGGTCCCGAAGGAGACCGAGACATCCTCGTCTCTTAGGAAGATGCCGTCGCTGTTCTCGTCTAGCTCGTAGTCGGCTGAGAAGGTGAAGCCGTCTTTTGCTTCAGCAAACGTCAAGCTAGCTGCCTGTGGCTCAAACCGAGGGAACACGAGTCCGGCGGGGCAGCTCAGCGGCAGGCCAGGACCAACCGCGTCGGCGGAGACGTACAAAGTGCGAAAACCGGAGTCGAAGGCGAGTTCTGCCGCCACGTAGACATCCTGGTCGATTGCCCCGCAGCCGATCTCGAAATCAACGGTAGACCCAAAGGCGGAAGGAGAAGACTGTGCCGCGCCGCCGGCCAGAGTCACAGGGTGATCCCAAATAGCCGAGTCTCGGCTCTGCGGGGGTGGGTCACCCATGGGAACTGCAGCCGCCACGATACGGAAGCCCCCCCCGGTCTCGCAAAGGCAGCCGTCTTGCACGAAGTTACCGCCGGACAACGCAACACTTGCTGAAAATCCAAAACCAAAAAAAGGCATCGCGCTGACGTTGGACACAGTGGGAGTCGGAATCGGCACCAGGATGATCGGCAGATTGTTGCCGTGGCCGTCGCTACCGCCTTGGTTGATGACGGTGCTGAAGGTCGTGTCCGACTGGCCGCCGGTGATGGCCCAGAAGCCCCTGTCGCCGTCTTGGTCGGAGATCAGGAGGCACATGCAGTTGTTGCGGTCGATGCAACCGTCGATCCCAGACGGCTCCCACCCACTTTGGATCGTGGCGGCGTACCAGTAACCTTCGAAGTACGGGCCGGATGCGTAGCCGTAGACGTAGAATTGACCGGACGCGATCATGTCGAAACTGCCGTTGTCGGTACCCAAGCCAAGAGCCGGATTGCCGGCGCCGAGACGCCAGAAGCTGACGCTCGCGTCAGCACTCACCGGCGGCGGAGCCGGGTTGGCGGCGTCGTAACTGTACGTGACCGGAACACCGTAGGAGGCCGTGTAGTAAATGCCGAACTCCTGGAAGGGCGGGCCGAACACCCAGGTTATGCCGTTGTCCACACCGGGGTTCGGGCGTACCAACGTTGAGATCGATGCGACTGTACCGCACGAGGCACTTGCCGGTGCGGTCAGCGACAGCGCGAGGACAAGCGTCGCCGCGACTGTCAAGACTTTCGTCATGGTTCTCATAATCTTGTTACTCCTCCTGCTTCTGATGCTCTGAACCTTCAACCGACCCCATTTTGACCCTCGCGGCGTTCCGTCGATGAACCTTTCTTGTTTCATATACACCTATTCGGGCGAAGAGGAGCGGAGACCGCATCATCGCGCCATCCCGCCCGCCCTTCTGCATCGCACCGTCCGGGGCTGCTCCACCGACGTAATATCGAACGCGCTCAGGAAAAGAACCGTCCGCGCCCGACCGGTGACGCGAACATGAGCGCCGCGCTCGATAGCCGAATGAAGTTGCTTCGCCCGGTCTCCGCGAATCGAAACGGAAACAGTCGGCAACCGCTTATCGTCCGGCGTGAGATCGACAGTCAGCAACCAACGCCGATCCTTTGAACGCCGAAGCGCGGAGTTAGCGACACGCCCCTCGATAGTCGCGAGCGTCCGCTTGCGCCCGTTTAATCCCTTCGTTTCCATCGTCAACCCCCTTTGGGAAAGTGGCGAGGCTCGCCGGCAAAACAGCGCGGCGGCTTGCGCGGGCCGGGTCGGATTAAGGAGGCCCCGGTAGTTCCCGACCTCGCCATGCCAAAACCCTCATTTTTTCTTTGCGGCTTTTGCGTCGGCGATCAGTTGACGCGCTTCGTCGGCGTTCGTACACGCCGAGAAGTCCACGCTCAATGTGCTGTGCTTCTTGAGTAGTGCCGCGTCGGCTTTCGGCGCAGGCGCATCATCGACCGGCGCGAATATGCCGCGAGCCTCCTCCGCCTTCACACGGTTGGCCGCGATCGAGTAATCAACCCCCGAGAAATGTTTTCGCTTGATGCGCCGGAACCGCGCCAGCGAGTCCTTCGCGCCAGGGACCTCAGCGGCCACCTCCGCCTCCAGATTGGCGATTACCGCGTCGATGCCCTCGGGCGGTTTAACTTCCTCGGGTTCCGGCTTCTCCGGCTTCTCCGGGGCCAACGACTCGATACCGGCGGCAACCGTCGCGAGCTTCCCCGCCCTCCGCATGGCCTCGAGGAAAAGAGGGGCGGTTAACGCCTCGTTGCCCGTGGCCTCAAACTGCGCGACCCCGATCTCGAATTCCATCTTTGCCGCCGTGAAAGCGTCCAACCGCTTGGCGGTTTCTTTCGTTAGTAATTTCATACCTCAAACTCCTTTTCTTTCGGTGGGCCAAACTTCAACGCGAACAACCGGGACACAACCCGGCTCGCAAACAATCTCGGTCGGTAAATGCGTGATCCGGTCGTCATCGACCAACAGACCCGCATCGACGAACCCATCCCAGGCGGACTTGAACGATGCAGCTAAGTTGTCGTGATCGCGGCGGCGACGATCGGGGAAATGGAACGTCAAACGAGCCGTCACTTCACGCCACTTCATCGGCGACGCACACGCAGCGATACACGCCGCCTGGCGGTACGATTTCGTGAGCGATGCACGATGCCGCCAATTGATTCGGGCGTTCGGCGATAGTCGCCGATCAGGCACCGGCAACCACGTTACGAACGAGGCCGCCTCGGCTTGGGGTTGCATCAACGCTCCCACGGCGGCACCTTCCCGCCGTCCGTTGGATCGTGCGCCGAGAGGTTGGAAACTAACGCCGAGGACAGGCGCTCGGTTGGGAACGGCAAGGCGGGTCCGATGGGCGTGGGCGCATCGACCGGAGGCACCGACTCGTCGTGGCGCGTAACCTCGGGCAAGGGTACGCCGCGCAATTCCGACCATGTAGCGGAACGGCCACGCTCCGCATCTATGTCACTATGGCGATGCGCTTCGATCGCTCTACCCTTCTCCATCCCGCGCCGATGCCCAGCCCAGAACGCTGCGGCCGTGTCGCCCTCGTCCACGCCCGCAGCCTTGAGGAATCTCGCGGCGGTCTCGAGGTCGGCCTTGCGAGCTACACGCTTCGCAATCTCGGGATCGCCGCAGAAGATGACCGCGTGATCGTCCTCGCAGTTTTTCGAGTCGAGGTGGATCACGAACGGACCGGAGATCGGCGGCGGCGGTGCCGGGATTGGCCGGTAGAGTGTTTCGAGTTCGGCGAGGAGCGCGTCGCGTTGTTGGATTAACTGATAGTAGGTCCGGGTCAGGTCCTTCAGCGTCTGATCGCGGTTCGCCGGCTTGTAGTCCGGCCCCATCTGCGCCTCGGTCCGAAGAATGCAGCTTTCCAACGTGGCCAGCGTACGGCGGCGCGGTGACTGCGGGTCGTATCCTCTTTCCTTCCACAGTTTCGCGGTTCGCTCCCGACCCTTGCGATTGAACTGATCTTGATACTGGACCGCGCCGCGTACCGTCGTTGCCTTTCGCGCACCGTGAATTGTTCTCCGTTGGTTCCCCGGCTCTGCGCCTACCCGCTTCGGCGAAACGAATCGACCGCTCGCGGCGTCCTTCGGGTTGACTTTCCTTTTCTTCCGCGCTTCGGCGGGCTGCTCCAGACAGCGCCCCGTCTCGTCAAAAAGCCAGCCGTGGTAGGGGCAGCGCAGCCCATGCTCCTCGGGGATGCCGTAGAGCAGGTTTACCCGCCGATGGGGGCAGGCCTCCTGGATGAGGCCCAGTCTGCCGCTCCGGTCCTTGTACAGCACCAGGTTCTCGCAGAGGATACGGACTGCCTTGGTGGGGTTCTCCTTCAGCTCCACCGTGCAAGCCACAGGCTGCCAGTAGCGGCGCATCAACTCCCCCATGGGAGTGCCGGGCCCCACGCGAGTCAACCGTTCATTCTCCTTGACGCTCAACATGACATCCGCCCTTCTTTGAGCCTCAAATCCTTCTCCTGTACTTGGTTGAGT
>JADFGT010000147.1 GCA_022567555.1 Armatimonadota bacterium
AGAGCGAGGACGCCACCGGTTTCCTGATCCGTCAGAACCTGAACATGGGCCTCTTCGGGGGCCTGAGTCTGACCGCCGACTACCAGGATGTCGGCTCGAAGTTCAGTGCCTTCAACATGCTTCAGTCAGCGGGTGTTGACGCGGGCGGAGCGAAGCAGCTGGAAAAGGAGAAGGGCATCAAGCGGATGGGTTTCGGCCTAAGCGGCGAGATTGCAGGCGGCCTCTCGCTTTCCAACAGCTTCAGGAGCATCGCTGACGGAAGCGGAAGAATCGAGTACCACGATTACTCCGTAAACAGCGGCGCTGTCGACGCCTACTATAACGCGCGAACCATTGACACCGGTTTCAGCCGCTTTAAGGACATCGCGGAGGAAGACCGCAAGCAACTGAAAAAGGAGCGCGGCATCGCCAGAACCGGGCTGGGAGGCGCGCTTCGGCTCGGCCTCGGTTCGCTCAAGTTTGACCAGAACATTATCGAAGACGAGAGCGGTGGCATCTTCCGGCGCTCATATCAGTTTCAGGCGCCCTGGCTCAGCGCGGCGCTGTCACAGCAGTTCATCAGCAAAGAGTTCACTCGCACAAACGACCTCGTAGAGAAGGAGCGCAAGCAGTGGGGCAAAGAGCGCGGCTTTAGCAGAAACGACATCACCGTGGGCATTCCGAAGGATGCGGAGAACCTGCTGGCGTCGTTCGAGCAGAAAACGATACGCTACGACGGCAAAGGCTTTCGCTCCAACGCACTGAAATATCTTGGCAGCGGGTTTGGAGTTCAGTATTGGGCCCGCTCAACAGACGCCGATTTTGCGCGGCTGGGCGACCTCACACAGGCGGAGCGCGACGCGATGATACTGGACACCCTCCGGATGTATGACCCGAACGCAAAGGTCGGTTCGAAGGACCGCGCTGCCATGGTTCGCGAGAACGGCCTCAGCCGGGAGTTCCTCGGAGTAACGGCGGCTCCGTGGGAGGGCGCTGCACTGCGGTTCGACGCCCTCCGGATTGACGCCGGGCAGGGCGGTATCGGCCAGACGCGGCTCGGACTGGAGACGGGCGGCCTGAACTTCGACTACCGCCGGCAAACCCTCGATTCCGCGTTCACACGAATGCTCGACCTACTGCCGGGCGAGCGGAAACTGTATGGAAACCAGATCGGCTTTGACCGCACCGACCTCTCACTTGACTGGAAAGTCGGTCCGAATCAGTCCTTCGGTTTCGACCAGTTGAAGGTGGGCAGCGCCGAAGGCGGCGCCGAGCGGCTGAAGGCCTACATCAAAGGTCCGGGTTATGAGGTACGCGGCGCTACTCGGCGCGTGGACCAGGGCTTTGACCGCGCGGGCGACATCAACGACCCCGAGAAGAACTTCCTGTCGCAATTGGTCGGCTTCAACCAGTATGACTTGAGTCTGAAGTTCGACCTCATTAAGAACCTAAGCGTGGAAGGCTCATTCTATGACTCCGACAACGGCGACGACGCGTTGCGCAGACTCAAGCGGCACGGCTCGGTAGTTTATACGCCGGATGACCACACGCGGCTCTCCGTGCGAATGGACAACCACCGCTTTGGCGGACTGAGCGGACTCCTGTTTGCGAACGACCTTATGTCCATAGAAGGATTTCGCGATTTCGGACGGTTCGGCAAGCTGACAGTCCGCCGCGAGGAAGAGCGCTATGGCGGCGAGGAATCCGAAGCTCCCGACCGTGAGACACACTATGCGAAGTTCGAGACGCAGCTTGGGCCCAATACCGACTTCTCTACGGAGCAGGTCCGAACGCAATTCAAGGACGGCGGGTTCGAGAACCTTCAGGCGTACCGCTTCGGCTGGCAGGTGAACTCGAGGCTCGGTCTGAACATGACCGAGATCATGGTAGACCGCGACGGCGAGAAGCCCGATAAGAGGTCCCGAAGCTTCGGCTTTGAGTACGACTTCGGCAACAACCTGAAACTCGGCTACACCTTCAATGGCGAGTTGGACTCGACCGGTCGCGGCAAGAGCAGCTATGAATTCAATATGCCCGAGGGCCAAGTCGGCGGCTTCACAGTGGGCGGCCAATACAATGAAAAGCGAACTAAGCAGTCCGGTGACGAGAGAACGAATGCTCTCGGCCGCTTCTCAGTATCGCACGAGAAGCCGTTCGCGTTTGGGCCGCTCAAGGATATCAATGTCAGTTTCGGTTACAACAGCAAGACAGACGGCGGGGTCTGGAAGAAGGAGAACAAAGTCGCCGATTTCTCCGCCAGACTGTTCGGCAGCGAGATCGGCGCAAGTTACAGTCATTTGATCCTTCCGGGAGAGCAGCGGGCCGCCGACCGGACTTTCAGTTTCAACTATGACCCGACCGGAGAGAAGCCTCTGCAGTTAGGCTTGAAGTACAAGGTGCGGACCCTGCCCGGCGGCGTCACCCAAGTGATCCGCGATTTCGACGTCGCCTACAGAGTGGGCGATCAGTTCAATCTGTCGCACACAGTGGACTCGCTGCCGGAAAAGGCGCAGAAGAACGCGCCGCTCGGCTCCGTCGCGCAGCCGACAATGGCGCGCACATGGGCGATTGACTGGACCCCGAACGAGTCCTCCAGTTTGAAGTTCGCATTCCAAGACCTGATGAACCTCAGTCAGAAAACGCTGGCGCGGCGGACCAACGTGACGCTCTCGCTCTTCAACGACACCGACAGTCCGCTCCGGCTGACTTACGGCGTGGAGCAGAGCGAGCGGCCATCCTACGGCCGACGGACGCGCCACATGTATGAGGTGGCCTTTGACCAGAAGGCGGGCCCCAACCAGACGTTTAGCGTAATAGCCGGCACCGTCAACTGGCAGCACGGCATTGTGGAAGGCCAATACTGGAACAGTTGGACCTTCCGGCTAGACTATCAACTTCGTTTCTAACCTGATAGAATCGTCCCGCATGGGGAACGGTACGCGCGCAGGAGATGATTCTGGAGGGCTTCGCGCGTGACCGACCTCTGGCTATGTCTCAGCCGTGAAGACGTGCTGACTGAGCGCCTACAAGCCGAACAAGAGGGCCGCAGCCTTGAGGCCGTTCTAACCGACTTCGATCGTTTCGAGAACGCCGACCTGAGCGACCCGGCCGCACAAGAGGCGACGGGCGCGCTGCTAGACCGCGTTCAGGCGCTCCCGTATAGAGACGATTTCCCCTACGATGAGCCTTCGGGCTTGCAGGCCGTCCGGGAGGCGCGGCCTCCGGGCCGGTTCCGCAAGCGGCCCGCCCCCGGCGACCTGCTGGACCGCCTCTGGGGCGCGTGGACAGGGAGGTGCTGCGGATGCCTGTTGGGCAAGCCGGTCGAGGGCTGGAGAAGGCAGCGCCTCTGGGGATATCTGAAGGAGTCCGGCCAGTGGCCGCTCTCTTCCTACATATCCGCGGACGCTCCGGAGCGGGTGCGCAGCGAGTATGGGGTCTCGGCTGACGCGCCGTTTTCCGGGCGCGTCAGCGCCATGCCCGAAGACGACGACCTGAACTACACGGTGGCGGGGCTGCATGTGTTGGAGCGCTACGGGCGCGGGTTCGACTCGGCGGACGTGGCCGCCGTGTGGATGTCCTGCCTCCCCGTTCTTCGCACCTGCACCGCCGAACGCGTCGCTTACAGAAACCTCGTCCACGGACTGGAGCCGCCGAAGACCGCCGCTTACCGCAACCCTTACCGCGAATGGGTCGGGGCGCAGATACGGGCGGACGCCTGGGGCTACGTGAACCCCGGCGACCCGGAGACCGCCGCAGAATACGCGTATCGCGACGCCGCCGTGTCTCACGTGAAGAACGGCGTATATGGCGAGATGTGGGCTGCCGCCATGATCGCCTCGGCGTTCGTTGAGGGCGACGTTAGGGCGGTTGTCGAGGCGGGACTGCGTGAAGTCCCGCGAGAGTGCCGGCTGGCGGAGGCGGTCCGGCGGCAGATCAGTAATCGGCAGGGGTTGGACTCGCCCGTCGACGCGATCGAAGCCATCCACGCAGTTTGGAACGAAGAGCGCGCACACGACTGGTGCCATGCCGTCTCGAACGCCGAAGTCGTGGCGATGGCCCTCCTGTGGGGGGACGGCGACTTCGGGCGCTCGGTTTGTCTTGCGGTGCAGGCGTGCTTTGACACGGATTGCAACGGAGCGACGGTTGGGTCAGTCTTGGGGGCGATGCACGGGCGAAGCCGCCTTTCGGGGAACTGGGCATGCCCGTTGAACGATACTCTGGAAACCGGGGTGCACGGGTTTCATCTTGTCGCTCTGAAAGAGATGGCGGAGCGATCCCTAAAGATTGCGTGTGACGATTGACAGCTTTC
>JADFGT010000148.1 GCA_022567555.1 Armatimonadota bacterium
ACGTGCCCACGACCTCTATCTGCACGGGCGGTTCAATGCTCGGAGCGAACACCGCCGTGCGCACAACCAGGCGCGAGTCGTCGCTAAAGAACAGGTCGGGCAACCCGCCGGATAGCAGCAGGCCGCGGATGATCGTGAAGGACTCGGGAACAAACGACTCGGTGAGCGGTGACAGGTTGAAGATCAGCCTGTACCGCTGAATGTCGTTGGCCAGCGGCGTCGCGTCGTCAATGTTTACCTTGACAATGTTATCGGGGGGAGGGACCACATTCAGAAGCACTTCGTTCACTCCACGGCCTGTGTCGTTCGCGAATCCGAGGAGCACGGTTCCGTTGTTATTGTATGCCCGAATCTGAAGGTCGTTAATCGCCTTGGAGTTCCGCCAGGTCGTCTGGCCTCCCACCGGGCCCTGCAAATAGATTCTCCCGACCGGGGCCGCAGTTATGGCCAGTACCTTGCCGGCAGGAACGATCACACGATACCAGTCCCTGTCGAAATCATCGTCTGTGGAAAGGAATTCAACCGCCATGCCGTTCGTCACGGTCCCGAGGTTATAACTGGAGCCGTTCGAATCGTTGTTCTCTTTCGGGTCTCCGTACAGGCGTTGACCCCCCTGTATGTCGTCATCCTGAGGACCGTCGAAGTTGGTGTTCAGGAATCGCTCCATCAGTTTCGTTCCGTTCACGGGATCAACATGATTCAGGCCGAAACCGTGACCGTGTTCGTGCATCACTGTGTTTCGAAGCAGCCGCCAGTTCGCCCCGCTATTGCCCCAATTGATATTGGTGTTCAGCACCATATCTCCGTTGTTCGGGAAAAAGTTGTAAGCGAGAATACCGGTCGTGTATCCGAAGCCGGAGATCCGCACGTCACCCCGTACGCCGAGGAAGCCGCTGCTGCCGTGCAGCGGAGCGCCGTCGTCGTTCTCCTCAAAAAAGGTTATGCCCGTCACTTGCCCCCAGCGCCCGAACGCCTCGGCAAATTTCTGCCGCCAAAGAGCGGCATTGCCGCCGAACTGAGCGGTCAGTCGCGCCTGCAAGTTGCTGGGCCCCTGGCCAAGTCCGACGTTTGGAATGAATGTGCCGTCCGGCACGAAACTGTAGGTGATGGTGATTGGATTGCCGAGCCCACCCGTCGAGGGATTGGTCGCCGTCCGGGTCCATCTTGTTCGGATCTGGAAGTACACGCCTGGGCCGCCCGTGCCGCCGCCTGCCCGGCGCATGATTCTCTGCTTGAACGACTCGGAAACCCCGGGCGCGAACATAATCGCTACGTCTTTTGCAATGCGACACTCAGGCCGGCCCGGCTCAATCGGCGTGCCGAACTGCTGCAAGACGATCTGGCCCACCCACAGCTCCACCTGCTCGTCCGGGGTCAGGGGCACGCCCTCCCCCAGGCTCAGTGCGCCGGCGACCGAAACGGCCGCCAGAAGCGCTGTGCCTGCCAAGAATCGCCGCCGCCGAGCGGCACGGACCGCCTTATGGATGATCAACATTGCAGAACCTCCTTTATCAGGGACACACGAGGCAACGAAATAGTTCGCGCCAACCCATTGTATTCCCAATCGCAGGCCAAGAAGTACCTGACCTTATGGGAAAGTTACCGGTTTTCTCAGGAGCCGGCCTGTAAGCCGGGTTCTGTCTCTGTGCGGCGATCTATCTGGGCCCCCTGTCGCCAGAGGGCTCGAGCGGCCAACCCGAAGGGTCCGCGGGCCACATCATCCCCTTCCTATTTGGCCTTGCTCCGGGCGGGGTTTGCACGGCCGGCCTGTCTCCAGGACGCCGGTGGGCTCTTACCCCACCATTTCACCCTTACCGCGAAGGCCTGCCGTTATCCGTCTGCCGTCGTCGGTCGTCGGCGGGCCGAGGCCCACATCAAACGTCGAACGGCAAACCACAAACCCTCACGGCGGTATGTTTCTGTTGCACTTTCCGTCGGATCGCTCCGCCCAGGCGTTACCTGGCGCCCTGCCCTATGGAGCCCGGACTTTCCTCCCCAGCCTGGAAAGGCTGGGGCCGCCGCCCGGCCGACTCCCACGGCTATTGTACAACGTCTGGGAGCGAAGCCGGTTCCATGCCACCGTTGTTCGGGACCGGAGAGCGCCGGCAGCAGCATCAGAACGGCCGCCATCCGATCTCATACACAGTTACGAACGCGTTGTAACCGCCGTGCAGAACGATGGCCGCGACAAGCCACCCGAGTCCGTCGGCCAGTCGCGGCCTCTCGAAGCGAACCCGGGATCGCTGCCAGACTCGGACGAGGCCGATACCTGCGACCAACGTAGCCGCAACGTGCAGCGTCGTGGCGAACTGCCACCGCCAGGCGACGATCTGCGGGCTGGGGTCCCGGATGTAGATATTCAAGTAGATGAGGTTCTCGATGACGCTGAAGGCGAGTCCGGCCGCCGCGACCCCGAGCAGGACCTGGACGGAGGTTCGGAACAGGTAGGGTCGCGTCTCCACGACATAGGACACGGTTGCGACCTTGAGGACCTCTTCCGCGGCCGGACCGAACACGATCAGCGAGAGCGCGCCCCCTCCGGCCCAGAACGCGCCCAAGACGGCGAGGGGACCGCCTACGAGCGCAACCAGGAGCGTAACGGCCACGGACTTGCCCGCGCCCGTAGTCCGGGCCCGCTCGCGATAGAGCCGTGAATACGTCACTTCCCCGGCCGGCGCTTCGACCGCCGCCGCGCGGAGAGCAGGCTCGTCCCACACGCTGTGCTCCGCTTCCTCCTCCACGCCCATCCCCCTGAGCCCTCCCCCGAGCGCCGGTTCGTCCTCGATCCACGTGCCGGCGGCCTCCGGCTCACCTTCGGCAAGGGCGCCCTTTAGCGCCGGTTCGTCCTCAAGCCGCGTGCCCAGATCGCCGATCCGCTCGGCGTCCAGACCCGCCCCCCGAAGCAGAAGGAGCACGCCGGCCGGAAGACAGACGCCCGCCAAGAGAATGGCCAAGACCGGCGGCAAGTCGCCGAGCGCGACCCTGCCGACGCTAAGTCCCGCCGCGGCCACTCCGGTCAGCAGCGTCACAATCCCGAGGACCGACAGGAGGCAGCCTGCCGTGTTGAGGTCCTGACGGCTCATCCCAGATGCTCTCTCCTCGACAGCGGACGGCGAGGCGGGCCGGCGCGGCCGCTTAGCCTTCCCGGTCGGTCACCCGGTAGGCCGTTCCATAGACAAACACCTCCGCCATCGGCGCTCCGCTTGACCCTCCTGACGGACCGCGGCCCACCGTGGACGTCTCATACCGAATGTTCCAGACGACGTTCGCGCCGGCGACTCTGGCCTGATACAGCATCCTAAGCATTGCCTCCCGGCGCGCCCTGTCCATCAGTTTCTCATAGACGCCCACACGACCCCCAACGAGGTTCCTCAAGCTGGCGGCGAACCCTTTGAAGTAGTCGCTCGCAATGACCACTTCGCCCTGCACGAGCGTCCCTTGATCCGCATTCCAGTTGGCGGGCAACGTGCGCAAATCGGTGACCATGATCCCGGAATACGTCTTTTCCCGGGCCTCCAGAGACCGGAAGTGGGCGTTCTCGCGCAGGGTACCGACGACGAAGCCGAGGGCGAGAAGGAAAATGGTCCCGCCGATTGAAAAAATCAGGTTTAGGTTCTCTTCCATTCCTGCTTACCCCTTCAGTCGCTGAGCACAACGGCGGTGCCGTACACATACAGTTCGGCTGCGCCGGAAGTGATGGCGCTGGTCGAGAATCGCACGTTGACAACAGCGTTCGCCCCAAGACGTTCGGCCTGGGCGAGCATCCGCGTCATGGCCTCTCGCCGGGCCTCGGTGAGCAGTTCGGTGTAGGCGGTCAGCTCACCGCCCACCAGATTCTTCAGGCTCGCCATGATGTCGCGGCCGACATGCTTCGCCCGTATCGTATTGCCCTGGACGAGCCCCTTCACTTCCAGGATCTGCTTTCCGGGAACGACTTCAGTGTTCACAACCAGCATTCGCGCCTCCTTAGGATTGCGGCTTTAGCCAACCTGCGCTGGTTCGTTCGCGACCGTCAACAGAACTCCTCCCGGCAGTAAGAGAGAGCAAAAAAGCGCGCGCGGCCCAATCGAGGGGCCGCGCGCATCTCTTT
Source organism: Armatimonadota bacterium (assembly GCA_022567555.1). Lineage (GTDB taxonomy): Bacteria > Armatimonadota > Fimbriimonadia > Fimbriimonadales > ATM1 > JADFGT01. The sequence continues at coordinate 4,091 of JADFGT010000148.1, forward strand.
TCCGGCTCTGGCCGGATGCCGTCTACGACTTAGTCTCCGAAGTCATAGGCCGGCCGGAACAGCCAAGCGTGGGCTCCGTCCCACCAGTACCAACCGGAGTAGCCGTCCTCGAAGTAGCCCGTGAACGGGTCAACCCGCCAGTCGGTGAACGGAG
>JADFGT010000067.1 GCA_022567555.1 Armatimonadota bacterium
GAGTGTGAAAAGAATCTGTCGTGGGTTGGGTATCGGTGACGTGCTCTCGACAACGACCTGCACCGGCGCTTATTGGGTGGTGAGAAAGAAACAGGGCCGGACGACCAGGCGCGAGTCGTCGCTTTCGGTTAGGTCCGCCAGTCCGCCGGATAGCGTGAGTCCGCGCAGGACCGTAAGACCGGTCGGCGCCGCCCTCTCCCAGTCGCGGAAGGCGTAGACGTTTCGGTCTCGGCAGAGGACGTACAGGGTGCCGTCCGGGCCGAGTGTGGGGGAGGCGGAAGTGTAGTGGGGAAAGTCATACTGCCACAAGATGGTGCCGTCCGGGTTTATGGCATAGACCCTGCCCAATCGCAGCACGCTTGCGCGTGTTGCAACATAGATGGTGCCGTCGCCCGCCACGATCGGCGGCTGGTCCACCCAGTAGTCGGAATCCAGGTAAATGCGCCACTTTTCGGTGCCGTCCGGATTCAAGGCAAAGAAGGTTTTTGTTCTCCCGAACCCGTGAAACGTATACACGGTTCCGTCGTCGGCCAGCGCAAGGGTGTTGGACGTGATGAATTCGCCTGAGAACCGCCACACCAGTTGTCCCGTGCTCGCATCAATGCAGTAATCATGGCGATCGGGGCTTCCGACATAGACGCGACCGTTCTCAACCGGCGAACTTCCATACGTGTCTCGCTGCATCTGAAAGGCCCACACAAAGCTTCCGTCCGACGTGCGCCGAGACACCCACTGTGCCCACTCCGGCCTTCCGATGAAAAAGGTGCTCTCATCCTCTGAAAGGGAGGGAGCCTCCCTTTCAGTGACCGGCGTGTCTATTGCCCAGACCAGGCTTCCGTCAACAACGCGTCGGGCATAAAACCTCCTGCCGATGTTCTGATGCCCGCTCCGGTAGTAAACCACGCCTGCCGAGTCAACGACCTGGCCCCCGGGAAACGACTCATCGGGCACGCGCCACAGTTCCGTTCCCGTAGCCGAGTCGAGGCAATAGAAGTTCTGGTCTACACAGCCGAACAGGAGGTGTCCTCGCCAGAGCGACGGGGACCAGGGAACCCAATCAGGAGCGGCAAACTGCCACAGGATTGCTCCGCCCGCGCTATCCAGAGCGGTAACGTGCCTCCATGTGACCACAAACAGGCGCCCCTCCGCGTCTAACAGCGGGTTGGCGCGGTACTGGGTTTCGAACTCTTCGGGATCCACGCGTGTCTTCCAGACGACCACGGGCACCTGAGGGCCGACCCAGTCTGCCCGTGCAGTCCGGTTCGGCGTCCTCTGCCGCTCCGGCCAGGGGTCTTGGGCCGAGGCGGCCGTCGAGAGGGCGGCAAGACCGAGTGCGATCCAGCACCGAAAGGCGAACCTCCAGGGCGGGTGTTCAATCACTACTCACTTTTGACGGTCGGGTCGCTCGCTTTGTTCCAGTGAGGCATCTCTCCAGCACGGTATCGCACGGCCCGCAGAGGTTGTCTGGCGGCCCGCAAGAACACTGGGAACATCCCGGCAAGAGAGTCGTCCAACGATCAGGAATCACCTGTCCGCCTCCGGGGCCGCCGGTCAGGCGCCGCTGCGGAGGGTGGGGCAGGCAAAATGGAGGAGCATAGTGAAAAACCGAACCTACAGTCTGATTTGGGCGATCATAGCAGCGCTCAGTGTAGCGGGTGCAGCCCACGCCCAGACGGACTTGTTCCGCACCAAAGTCGTGGACAAGACGGGCAATCCGACAATCACTGATTTCGCGACTATCCAGGAAGCTGTGGATGACGTCCCCATCACCCCTGGCGAGCGCTGGACGATCCTGATCTACCCCGGCACCTATGACGAGGAATTGGCTCTACCTTTGGGCAAGGAGATTGACCTGGTGGGCGTGGACCGGGAAGCGGTCATAATCGCTCCTCTGAATACGATACAGAGCGCGGCTATTCTGTGCAGCGGCAAGAACAGCATTCGCAACCTGACGCTGCGGCCGAGCAACAACAACGGGATCCGTTTGGTCAGTGACTGCGAGGTCAAGAACGTCACGGTGGATGTCTCCTCTGGAACTGCACGGGACGGCATCATATTGGGAGCCGCTGGGGCGGCTGTCCATCGCGTGTCCATCGAGCGCTGCATTGTGAAGGCCAGGCAAAGGGCGATCTGGGACCGCGAGGACCTGAGCACGGACATCGTTGTCCGCGACTGCCACTTAGAAACCGACGGGTCAGGATCGGGCACGGTTGCGATGGCGCATGCGCAGAGGACGCTGTTTGAGAACTGCACTATCCTGAACGACGGCAGCAACGCCCCTAACGAGAACCCTGTGGCGTTCTTGATAGAAGGGCTGGGGGGAATCCCTTTCGACATTCTGGTCAAAGGGTGCCTGATTACGGCGATCGGCGCGGGGGTCAGCGAGACAATCGCCGTCCAGAACACCCTCGATCCGGGTCTGCGCCTGCTGAACTGCAAGATCACAGCAGAAGTGAAACACGCTACGTCCGGGGGCGAGGGCTCGGGCGCCATAGGAGTGGACGGCCGGGCCATCGTCATCGGCGGCGAGATCATAACCTCCGCCGTTTCGGACAAGGCGACGGAGGTGTGGGACCTGAGGGAAGACGCCAACCCGGCGTCGGGGCAGGATATGTTCATGTCAGGCACGCTGCTCTCGAAATGGAAAGGGCCCATCAGCAGACCGGCGCCGCAAGGGAAGAAGTCTGTGGTGCAGCGAACCCTGAACGTCCCGGCAGCCTCCACGACGGCGATCCGTACCGAGATCACCTTGGACCCGAACGAACAGACGGTGGCTCCGACCGGACAGCCCGGAGCGTATCGCGTGCTGACGGTTACCGGCAATCAGGCCGGGATGAATCAGCCCGTATACATCATAGGCGCCGACTGGGCGGACAACAAGATCGTTGAGAAGATAACCTTGAACGGCACGAGCACCGTGTTGGGCAAGAAGCCGTTCAAAACCGTGACCGAGATCATCTTTCCGCCCCGCAACATGATGGGCGACGAAGTGAAGGTGGGCACTTCGACGCGCCTGGGGCTTTATGTGCCGATTGAGTTGATTGGGGACGTGGTGGAGCAGTCGCATCTGGTTCCGTCCGGAACGGCCTGGATCGTTGGCTCGGTGGGCTTCGCCGCCGTAGACTTTATCTATGCGACCGTGGACGTGGGGTCGTTTCCCACCGGCACAGGTTTTCGCTTGTCTGTGCTGACGGCGAAGTAGGACCTGAAAGACGTCGGGAGCAGGCACACATTTGCGGCGGCCTGCCCACATCCTGAACCCTTCTCCCTCTGAGAGACTGAGGTATCTTCTCTTGCCATCGTGCGTAGGCGTGAGGGCTCCGGCCTTGCGGTACCCGGTCAAACGAACCCTCGATAGAAGGTTCGGCAAACACCATGACAGTTCATGTAGGGTTGATGCTGCTGACGTTTGAGATTGCGTCGGCTATGTCGCTGAAAGATAAGCGGCGGGTCATGAAGGGCCTGCTGGAGAGGGCGAGGCGCGAACTGCGCGTGAGCATCGCGGAGGTCGGTTTTCAGAACCGGATGCGGTCGGCGACGATTGCGGTAACGTTTGTAGGCTCGGCGAGGGCTGCTATCGATAGGGCGAGAAGCCGCGCGGAGCGCCTTTTGACGTCCGATCCGAGGGCGAACGCGGTGGAGATTACGTGGGAATGGTTGTAAAGGTGTGCGCGAGTGTCACACTCGTGTGCGTGAAGACAGTTCGCCCGGCCGCGACAGTCATGGTAAGCAGATGCTGACGAAAACGAACTATGCGGCCGGGCTTCAGTGTTTGAAAAGGCTTTTCTTTGAAAAGCACCGGCGCGAGCTCCGTGACCCGCTGAGCGAAGAGGACCAAGCGCGGATGGCTGAGGGCACCGAGGTCGGCGAACTGGCCCGTGGCCTCTATCCGGGCGGCCGCCTTATCAAGAACCCGCCGTGGAAACAGGACGAGGCGGAAGCGGCGACTCGGAAGCGAATCGAGGGGGGTGCGAAAGCGATCTACGAGGCGGCCCTGAGCGCCGGCGAATTGGGGGTTCGGGTGGACATTCTCAGTCGCTCTTCCGCGCCTCCGCGCGACGGCTTCATGCGATTCGCCGGCGAGCCGCGACGGGCAGACGTGCCGGACAGAGGTCAACTTGGGCTCTTTGGGGGGGGCGACTCCGATTCGTGGGAGATTATCGAAGTGAAGTCGGGGATGTCGCCGCGCGGGGATAGTGGGCCGAAGGATGAGTACCTCGAGGACGTCGCGTTTCAGACGCTGGTAGCGGTGAGGTCGGGGCTGCCTGTGTCGGCGGCGAAACTGGCACTGCTCAATCGCAACTATGTGTACCCAGGCGGAGAACATGATCTGCGTGAACTGTTTGTGGTGGTGGACGTGAGCCGGCGTGTGGAGGGGATGATTGCCGAAATTGAACCACGGATCGAATGGATGTTGGAAGTCATCGCCGGTAGTGAAGCGCCGGAGATAGAGATAAACCTTCATTGTGATAAGCCGTATAGATGCCGCTTCTACATTCATTGCCATCGCGATATGTCTCGTGACGACATTCTGTGTCTTCCAAGAATCGGCAAAGAGAAGATTGAGACGTTGCGGGCACAGGGCGTCAGAATGATCGGCGACATTCCGGAGGGTTTCCGGCTTTCGCCGACCCAGGAGAGAGTTAGGCGGGCGGTCGCTACCGGAGAACCGTACTTGGGCGAAGGCTTGGCGGAGGAATTGGATCGCTTGCGGTTTCCCATTCACTTTCTTGACTTCGAGACGGTAGCTACCGGATTGCCGAAGTATATCGGCACGCGCCCCTATCAAGTCGTGCCGTTCCAATGGTCCGATCACGTGCTCTTCGACGACGGCCGTCTTGAGCATCTGGAGTTTCTGCATCGGACGGCGGACGATCCGCGCGAGCCTTTCTGCACGTCGTTGGCAACCGCGATCGAGGGGGCAGGCTCGATCGTCGTTTATTCGAGTTATGAGGAGAAGCAGTTGAAGGGGCTCGAAGAGTGGCGGTCCGACCTGGCGGAAAGCATCCTTCATCAGTTTCAGGAAACGCAGTTCGACCTGTACGAGCTGATTCGAAAGTTCGTTTATCTGCCTGAATTCGGCGGTTCACTTTCCTTGAAAAAGGTCGTTCCGGCGGTCGTTCCGCAACTCGATTACAAGGATTTGGAGATTCAAGAGGGAGGCACGGCGACAGTGCGGTTCGCTCGGATGATCCACCCAGACACAGAAGCGGAAGAGACGTCGAGAATCGCATCAGACCTGCTGGCGTACTGCGAGCGCGACACATTGACGATGGTGCGGATGGTTGAGGCGCTGAGAGAATTGGCCGGGGCGAAAGCGGATCGGTCTATCGGCCCCTGGCGGAGTTGAAGACGGTTCTGCGAGGATAAGTGGGAAGCGCATGCGGCGGCAGCGGGGGGGCGTTCTTGAACTCCTCGGCGAAAAGCTCCCACCAGTCGTTACGAATCACATAGACTGCGTCGAAGACCATGATTCCTTTGCCTCGCTCCCGAGCGGCGCGTATCGCGTGCCTGAGGCCTTCCGGGTTATTCTCCCAATCCAGCCCGTAAATTGCCGGATAGACAAGCGTTGCGGACCCTGACAGAGCAACCATCAGCGCAGCCGCGCCTTCGACGGTGAAGCGCTCTATTCGGCCCTGAATCGTTGCATCAATTTCGCGTGGGACCGGATAGAAACATCCGGGCAGAAGAAAGTCGAGGCGGCCCGCGTAGCCGGCTAAACCGTATTCTGCATCGGCCCATGTGTAGGGCGCGCGCGGCGAATCAGCGGAGTAGTTGACTCCCAACTGATAATATGTCTCCCACCCCGCGCCGACGTAGGCGCCCAATTGCATCCGGGCGTCCACGGAGCGCAGCGTCTCGCGCACATCGCGCAAAAACTCAGTCGTGATTTCTGCGCGGAAGCGCATCCAGTCGGCGAACCGGGGTCCGCGTTGCAGTCCCTTCGACGGGTCTGCGTCCGCGTAGAAGACGCTCTCCGGCCAAAACGAGAGCGGGCCGTATCTGCGCCTGAACTCGTCGCGCATCGCGGGTCCCATCCCGGATTCCAGTGCGGAGAAACGCATCCGGTCAAGCACGATCCCGTCCACGCCGTATCGTGCGACGCGCTCGATGAGCCGAAGCATACGCTCGCGAACGCCCGGCGCCAACGGGTCAACGAACACGGCCACCGTTCCCGGCATCGCCTCCGTCTGTGCGACGAGCGCGGTCTCGGACTCTATACGCGCAACCCCGTACCGGCGAACACGCTCCGCGTCCTCGGGATGTGCGGATACGCGGACCGTTGACCCTTGGACCGCGAATCCGCCGGGGCCGCCGGAAAGGACGAGCGTTCCCGGAGCCGGTGTGCCGTCTGGAAGCAGCGGCATCCGTGCGCCGTCGCCCAAGACCGCGGTATAGCGCGGCACGGCCACCTGCGTCTGCCATTCCGGATTCTCGTAGGCCAGCCCGACGCCTGGGAAATAAGAGTGGCCCTCGCTGAAAACGTTCAGGCAGGCCGAGATGCGAAGCTGTGCCGCGCGGCCTTCTTGAAGGAAGGTTTGTAGGAGGTCATACCCTTCGGGGACACGGACTCCCTTGAACTCCCGTAAAAGAGAATCATCCGGGGCATGGAAAAGAATCCGGCCGTTGATAGGCTTCACGTCAACGACGAGTTCGTTGAATCCGGACGCTTTGGCCTTCAGGCAGAACTCACGCACGCTCTCCGGCTGGACGGCCCACTCAAGGTTCGCGCCGGCATCCACCCAGAGGATGCGCGCTTCGAACGCAGGCGCCGTTAGCGCGAGGACCGCTGCGGCGGCGGCGATCATCTCTCTTTGCCGGCTCTCTTCAACTCTTCGACCAATTTTATCTGCATTGCGGCCAGCGCCACGTCGCTGTGCGTGCGCTCTAAGACCCCTCTCAGCGAGTCCAAGTTTCGCCGGAGGTGGGAAGTCAGCGCATCCGGGAAGTCGAAGGTCAGGAGTTCGTCATAAACGTCCTCCATCTCGTTCACAAGCCTCTGGGCCTCTTCATCGCGGCCATGGCGAAGTTCGTCCAAAGCGTAGCGGCGACATTCGCTGGCGGCTTCACACACGCCGTTGAGATAAGCCTGCGGTTCCACGCCCAACTCTCCGGGAGCCGGCAGGGGTTCTGCGCGCAGCAGCGCTCGAAAGGTGACCGCTTCCACGTACTCCTTGATTGAATCCTGGAGGTAGGGCGCATGTTTCAGCGAGGGAAACGGTTCCATGCGCAGGACGACGGCCCGGACGCGCTCGCGCACTTCCGCAATCAGTTCGTCGGCCTGCTCCTGCTGCCGCCGGTGCAAGTGCTTGATGGCGCGCGAACTCACTTGAATGATCTTCCGCCCTTCGGCGAGCGCGTGCTCCCGCGCTTTGTGCAGAGCGTCCATGCGGGTGCGGATGTCCTCGGTGATTTCGGAGAGTCGTTCCGGCATTTCGCCACCGTTTTAGCCGATTTCACCCATTCGCTGGAGGCTTCGAAAGTCGTTCTCGCCGATGATGACATGGTCAAGGAGCGGGATTTCGAGGACTCGGCCCGCTTCGGCGAGGGCTTTGGTCACGGTGAGGTCCTCCTTGCTGGGTGTGGGGTCTCCGCTCGGGTGGTTATGAACGGCGATGATGCTGGCCGCGCCTTCGCGGACCGCCTCCCGAAAGAACTCACGCACGCCCACAACGGAGGCCGACACCGTTCCGATGTGCACCGTCGTACTCTTCAGGACCCTGTTCTTTGCGTCCAACAGCACGGCGCAGAAATGCTCCTTTCTTTCGTCGCGCAAGTGGGAGAACAGGCGCATCACGTCCTCCGGACCGCTGATCTGCGTGCGTTCCCCACGGCCGGCGTCGGCGGAGCGCCGGCCCAGCTCCATGAGTGCGTGGAAGCGGGCCGCCTGTTCTGCGTCCAGCCCGGCCTCGCTGGCCAACAGTTCCGGGGGCGCGCTCAGGAGCGAGCGGATGCCCCCTGCCGCCCGGAGCAGGCGGCGGGCGACCGTCAGCGCGGCGTCCGCGTCCTGTTCGCCGTTGGCGAAGGCCAGCGATAGAAGTTCCACCGACGACAGGGACTGAACACCGAGGTCGCGGAGTTTTTGCAGCGGCGATTCCGCCATCGGCCTTTAACTTCGGGGCAGCAGGCCCGCAGTCCTCCTGCTTGGTGGGTACGAACGGGCTACACTGATGAAGTGAGCGGGGTTCAGGTTGCCTTGGTGGGCGGCACCGGCATCGGTGAGCGGCTCTTGCAGTGCGCCCAGGAGGCGGTCCATGTGCCTACTTCTTTCGGGCTGATGCAGGCGCGGGTACTCCGGTGGGGAGCGGCCGAGGCGCTGCTTGTGGCGCGGCACGGCGGTGGACATCGTGTTCCGCCTCATTCGGTGAACTACCGGGCGATGGCCGAGGGTCTGGTTCGGCTGGGGGTACGGCACTGCCTGGCCAGCGCCGCCGTCGGGAGCCTCAGGCCCGAGTGGGGGCCGGGAACGCTCGTCGTCTGTTCCGACTTCCTGGAACTCTCAGGCCGTGCGGTCAGCCGGTTCGAGAGGTCGGTGGCGCACACCGACTTCAGCCGGCCGTTCGACCCGAAGGGCCGTGCGGCCCTTCTGGAGTCCGCGGCGGCCGCGGGGGAGGAAGTGCAGGATGGCGGCGTCTATGTGTGCGCGAACGGTCCGCGCTACGAGACGCCGGCGGAGATCGCGCAGTACCGCCGCATAGGGGGCGACCTGGTCGGTATGACGGCCGGGAGCGAGGCGGTGGCGATGCGGGAGGCTGGGATCGGCTACGCGTGTCTTGCGGTTGTGACGAACGCGGCCTCCGGGGTTGCCGGCGCGCCGCTGTCGCACGATGAGGTCGTGCAAGAGATGGAGCGGTCGGGCGAGAGGGCGGTAACGGTTTTGAAAGGAGCGGTGGAGCGGCTGAGTGGGAGCGACTGAGTTCGACCCGGTTCGCGATTTGGAGCTGGCGCTCTGCCTGACTCCCGGCCTGGGCGGCGCCGGGATCACACGCATCCTAACGCGCAACGCGGTGGGCGGCCTTTCGCCGGCGGAGTTCCTATCGCTGAGTCCTAAGGTTTTGAAGGAGGAGTACGGGCTGAGTACCAGGTCGGCGCAGGCGCTCACCGACGGCGCAGCGGGGGTGAGGGATGAAGTCCTGAGGTTCAAGAAACAGTCGCACGCCAAGCCGGTGCGCCTCGTGACGCTGCAGAGTTCGGTTTATCCGAAGCGTCTGGAGGCGTTTTGCAAGGATCCTCCCGGCTACCTGTTTTTGTACGGCAACATGGGTGTTCTTTCTACGCGTACGTTTTGTGTGCTCGCCAGCCGCGACGCCGGTGAAGATGATTTGGAACAGGTTGAGCGCGCTGTAGAGAAGGGTGTCTTAGAGCCACGGACGCTCGTAACGGGAGCAAACACGGCGGCCTACAAGCGCGCTGCCGTCGTGCCCCTGCGCTGGGGCGCGCCGCGCATCCTGGTTCTGGATAGGGGGCTGTTCGCGGCGCTCGGCGAGGACCTGGCAAACGAGCCGTTTGCAGCGGCGCGGCTCTGGAGGTACCGGTTTGACCCTGAGACAGACTTGGCCGTGAGCGCGTGCCGGCCCTTTGACGCCTATATGCCGGGACACAATTGGCAGCGGGACGAATTGGTGGTCGCCCTGTCCGACGAGGTTCGCGTCATCCGCGCCAGGCCCGGCGGCAACGTCGAGCGACTGGCGCGGCAGGCTGAAGAGGCCGGGCGGTCCGTTGCCCGTGACGGCTGAGGGCTCACGCGCCCAGGGCGGAAATCGCCCGGCGGAAGACCTCATCCAGCATAGGTTCTGTCAGCCTGCGCGTGAAGGTGTTCTGTTGGCTCGGGTGGTAGGAAGCGAGCATCAGGCGCCTGCCGGGAAGAGTGAACTCGGCTCCGTGCGCGAACTTGCCGGGCCGGACGGAGAGGACTCGCGCCGACTCTCGCCAAGCGACGCCGCCGAGCGCGAGCAGTACCTTCCAGGGAACCCTGTCAAAGGTCTCTATGAGGTAATCGGAACAGTTCCGCATCTCCTCTCGCGTGGGTCTGTTGGCGGGCGGGGCGCAGCGGCAGACAGCCGTGATGATGCAGTCGGTGAGGCGCAAGCCGTCGTCGGAGGCGCGTCCGGTGGGCCGGCTGGCGAAGCCGGCCTTGTGCAGTGCACGGAACAGCCATTCTCCGCTTCGGTCACCGGTGAACATGCGGCCTGTGCGGTTCGAGCCGTGTGCGCCTGGCGCAAGCCCGACGATGAGCAATCGGCCGTTCGGGTCGCCGAAGTTCGGGACCGGCCGGGCGTGGTACTCCTGGTCGCGGAACGCCGCCCTCTTGGTCCGGCCGATCTCCCGACAATAGTTGCGTAGGCGCGGGCAGCGCTCGCAGTTCAGGACGCTGCTGTCTTGGCGCCGGGACCAGGGCGGAACGTGTCGCAGCCTGCTAAGGGGCATAGGAGTAGAAAGGTATACTCCATGTTCGTGCCCAGCCCGCTGGCGGCGCGTAAGCACTCCCCAGGATTACGAGATGCGAATTGACCAGATTCTCCGCAAATGGATGGACAGAAGCGAGGACGAGGTTAAGCGCCTAATGCCGATCGCTGACGAGGTCAACCAGTTAGAGGCGGAAATAGAGAAGTTATCGAACGAGGAACTCCGCGCCAAAACGGACGAGTTCAGGAAGCGCCTCGCCGACGGTGAGGACCTGGATGACGTCCTTCCCGAGGCTTTCGCCTGCGTTCGAGAGGCGAGCAAACGGACCCTTCACATGCGGCATTTCGACGTGCAGGTCGTGGGCGCTATCGTGCTGCACGAAGGGAAGATCGCGGAGATGAGGACCGGCGAGGGAAAGACGCTCGCCGCCGTTATGCCGCTGTACCTGAACGCGCTGACCGGCTCAGGCGCGCATCTGGTTACGGTGAACGACTACCTCGCGCGCCGTGACGCGGTGTGGATGGGGCCGATCTACCATCTGTTGGGACTAAGCGTCGGAATCATTCAAGGCCAGTCGCCGGAGAGCGACGAGTTGGGCGGAAGTTATCGCTACGAGCCGGGCGCCGAGCATCCGGACCCGCGTTACATGAACTTGGTGGAGTGCGCGCGGCGGGAGGCATACGAGTGCGACATCGTCTACGGCACTAACCATGAGTTCGGCTTCGACTATATGCGCGACAACATGGCTATGGATGTGTCGCAACTCAGCATGCGCGAGTTGAACTATGCTGTCGTGGATGAGGTGGACAGCATTCTCATTGACGAGGCGCGGACGCCGCACATCATCAGCGGCCCGTCCACGGAGCCGATCGAGATTTACAAAGAGGTGGACGTCGTCGCCCGACGCCTGAAGAGTGCGAAGGAGGAAGCGCCCGGCATTCATTACACAGTTGACAAGAAGAACCACAGCGCCAACTTGACAGAGGAAGGTTACGACAAGGTCGAGGAGCTGCTCGGACTTGACAACCTTGCGGACGATCCGGATCGCATGCACTATGTCAATGCGGCCGTGAAAGCGTACGGCCTGTTTGACAAGGATATCGAATACGTAGTTCGTGACGGCCAGGTCGTCCTGGTGGACGAGAACACGGGGCGTCTGATGTACGGCCGTCGTCTGAGCGACGGTCTTCACCAAGCCCTCGAAGCCAAAGAGGGCGTACAGGTCCAGAGGGAGAGCCAGACGGTCGCTGTCATCACGTTCCAGAATCTATTTCGAATGTATGACAAGTTGGCAGGCATGACCGGAACCGCCAAAACTGAAGAGGACGAGTTCAGAAAGATTTATGGATTGGAAGTGGTCGTTGTGCCGACGAACCAGCCGATGATCCGAATCGGGCATCCCGACGTCGTTTTCAAGTCGGAGGAGGCGAAATTCAGGGCGATCGCCAAAGAGATTCTCCGGGTTTATACAAAGCAGCAGCCGGTTTTGGTAGGTACCCGCTCCATCGAAATGTCTGAACGCATTTCAAAGCGGCTGACGCCCGATAAACTGCAGTTGATGGTGCTGGCCGACCGCATCAAGCAGGCGATCGAGAACGAGAAGGGAGCCTCGAAAAAGGAGAAGAACGAAGCGTATAAAGCGATCCTGACGCCGATAGGCGAGGCGAAACAGAAAACATTCGCGTCTGTGGCCAAGAGCATGAATCTGCCGAGCGACCCACTGGGCGACGAGATGGCGGATTGGCTCCTGAAGCAATTCGACCTGCCCAAAGAGAACCGCGAGTACTTGGACGAAGCGCTTCGGCACGGCGTACCGCACAAAATCCTCAACGCGAAATACCACGAGGCTGAGGCCGTGATCCTCGCCGAGGCCGGGCGGAAGGGCGCGGTTACGATAGCCACGAACATGGCGGGCCGGGGCGTGGACATCGTCTTGGGTGGACGTGTGAAGACAGACGAGATCGAGAGGGCGGCAGGGTCAACGGAGGGGTTCGCTTCGGAGACGTACGCGTCGTTCCGGCGAGGGGGAAAGGAACGCTCGGCTCCGCCGCTTCCCCTCGATGAGCAGGAGCGGTCGGACTTAGCGGACGAGGTGCGGAAACTGGACGGCGTTTACATTCTGGGTACCGAGCGCCACGAAAGCCGTCGCATTGACAACCAGTTGCGCGGGCGCTCCGGCCGGCAGGGCGACCCGGGCGAAAACCGGTATTTTGTGTCGCTGGAAGATCAGCTGTGGAAGATATTCAACGCGAAGATGCTTGAGAACCCGCTCTTGAAAGCCTGGCCCGAATTGGAGGAAGTCAACGCGCGATTCCTCAGCTCAATGATCGAAAAGACGCAGAAGCGGATCGAGATGCACTTCTTTGAATACAGGAAGCACGTTTTGGAATACGACGACGTGCTGAACGCCCAGCGTGAGCACATATACGGCATGCGGCGCGAGTTCTTGTTGGGCAAAGAGCCCAGGCCGGCGATCCGAGAATATGTGACAGAGGCGATTAAACAGATCGTTCAGTCCCAGGCGCCGGACGGCATTGAAGAGACAGAGTGGGACTATCATGCGCTCTTTCGCGAGGTCTTGGGTGTCTTCCCGGCCATGGACTATGGCAGCCCCGAAGACCTGGAGAAGACGAAGGAGCCGCACGAGATCGCGCAGATCATAAGCGCCTGGGCGGAGAAGGCGTACGAGGACAGGATACAGGAGATCGGCGAAGAGGAGTTCGAGCAATTGGAGAAACTTATCGTGTTACAGGGGATTACGGAGAAATGGACTCATCATCTGCAGCAGGTCGAGCGGCTGCGCGAGGGCATCGGTCTGCGCGGTTATGGCCAGATTGACCCGCTCATCGCCTTCCGTAAAGAGAGCCACTGGATCTTCGAAGACACCCTGAACGACATTCGGGACTTCGTTGCCACTCACATTTATCGCGTGCAACTTCAGCGTCGAGCGGAAGCACCGAGGCCGAAGATGCAGCGAATAGACGGCCAGCCGACGCGTACGGCGGCGAGCGCGGCGGCGCAACAGGACGGCGAGATTGACTGGTCAAAGGTGAAGCGCAACGAACCTTGTCCGTGCGGAAGCGGCAAGAAGTTCAAGCACTGTCATTATCGGCTCATTAATCAGTAGGTGGTTGTAGTGGGGAGACTTTGGCGGTGAACACGGCCGGTACTTCACGAAACCGTAAGGATGGACCCCTGGTCTCGCTGTAGTGGAGCGAACATGGACCGAGTCGAACTTCTGCTCGCGCTCCAGAAGAGGGCGTTCGAAAAGAGCCACTGGCACAGTCTCATCGGGGCGCTCAAGGACCTGAATGAGCGCCTGTTCTGTTGGAAACCGGAGACGCACGCCGGATTCGAGTGGATGGAGGGCTCCATTCGCGACATTGTCTTTCATGTTACCGGCGATAAATTGGTGCAGGCGAGCCAGGCATTTGGAGACGGTTCCGTAACGTGGGAATCCATGACGGACCTGATTCGTAAGACCGGTGTCGAGAGCATGGTGGAAGACCTGCGAGCGGCGCACGACCGCCTGATTGAAGCGCTCGAACGGCAAACCGAAGAGTCACTGGACCAAAAGGTGAGGACCTGGGGCGGAAAACGGATGACAGCGCAGGAGTTTTTCCTGATGCTGATAGAGCACGATCTGTATCATGCGGGACAGATCCGATACATACGCAACATCGCCGGGTGACCGACAGTGCGGCGAAGCCGGACCGTTCCGGTCGAATCGCCGCCAGATGGACGCGAGGATGTGAGTGACGCAGCCGAGTGATCTCGTGGAAGCTTATCTGCTGGCGGCCGGACGGAGCCGGCGGATGGGCGCTTCAAAGCCGATGCTCCCGTTCGGCGATCAAACCGTGCTGGCGCGGGTTGCCGCCGCTTTCAAGGAGGGAGGCGTGCAAAGGGTTATGGTCGTCGGACGGACGGACGACGCCGACCTCGCGCGCGAGGCGTTAGAATTGGGCCTGCGATATGTCTTCAATCTCGAACCGGAACGCGGTATGGCCGGTTCGATTTTGGAGGCGCTGGACGACTGCCGGTCGGAGTGGCTCGCGCTGTGCCCCGCCGACATCCCGATGCTAAGACCGGAGACGATTGCGGCATGCCTGACTGCGCTGACGGAAGGACGGAACGTGGTGCAGCCGGAATGCGGCGGGCGGCGGCGGCATCCGGTGTTCTTGCGCGCTGGTCTGTTCCTTGATCTGCGGACGTCCCTGGGTGAGGGGGGAACACTCAGGCAGTTCTTGAGGGGGCGCGAGATCCGGCATGTTGCGGTTGAGGGCTGCGCCCAGTTTCAGGACATAAACACGCCTGAGGAGTACGCGCGGCTGCTGGCCGATGCGGGCTTGGGCCCCAACTGAACGGCCGGCTCCGTTGCTGCCGGGCGGCCTGGATTCCGGCCGGGGCTGGACCGAACCAGGGCGCGAACCGGTCCCGAGGTAGAATCCTGCACCGTCGGCGGAGTAGCTCAGTTGGTTAGAGCATGCGGTTCATACCCGCAGGGTCGCCGGTTCGAATCCGGCCTCCGCTACCATATCCCTCCTGCTGCCGGGCGGCGGCCCCTGCCTATCCGCGCGACGTGAGCCGCAGGTTTGTGCCCACCGAGCCGAGCGGTGTCGGTATTCCCGTGAGAATGGAAAGGGACGGGATGATGTCCACTCCTCGGATCATGCCCAGGTTGCGGCCGCGCGCCAGGCCGGGGCCTATCGCGTAGAAGATTGCGTGCATCGAGCGGCGCTCGGGCAGGAACCCGTGGACTCCGGCCCCGATTGACGATTGAAGCGGACTCACCGCGACTGTAGTAATGGACGCCGTGGGCGCATATCCCGGCGCGAACTCCAAGTAGATATCGCCGCCGGCGGGTCCCCCCCCGCCCGTCACATCTTCGGCGCGGAGCGCCTTTGTGATGACCGCCTTACCTGATTCGGGGTCTTTGTAGGACGTTAACGCCGCGATCGCCTTTTCAAT
>JADFGT010000068.1 GCA_022567555.1 Armatimonadota bacterium
TAAGGAAGCGCTTTCGCCCGTGTTCTTGTTTCGACGGCTGATACGACCGCCCTGGCTCTCTGAGTAGATCGTGACGTTGTCAAGCCAGTTCACTTGGACGTGGAACCCATCTCCGCCGCCGACCCGATACCACTCCCAGTTGCCGATGCCGGACCGGTTTCTGGAGACCGACGGACCGCCCCAACTGCCGTTGTCTTGAAGGCCGCCGTACACGTGGTACGGCACCGCCATGTCAATGCCGATGGCGTAGAACTGGGAACCCACGATGTTGCTCGCGTGCCGCCAGGTGACGCCTTTGTCAAACGACACCGCGGCGCCGCCGTCGTTGCCCATCCAGATGTGATTGGAGTCGTTCGGGTTCACCCAGACGGCGTGATAGTCCACGTGGATACGGTTCGGCATCGCCCGCCAGGTCTTGCCGCTGTCGGTGGAGAGCATCATGCGGGTCGAGACCGAGTAGATCCGAGTGTCGTCGTTCGGGTCCACGAGGATTTCGTGATAGTAAAAGGGGCGGCTGCGGTGGTTGCCCATGCGGGTCCAGGTCTTCCCTGCGTCGTCGGTGCGGTAAACGCCCGCCTTATCTCCCTCCGCCTCGATGATTGCGTACAGCACATTCGGGTTCTTCGGGTAGATGGTCAGGCCTATCTTGCCGGTGTCGCCGTCAGGAAGGCCACCGGTCAGTTTCGTCCATCTGCGGCCTCCGTCGGTGCTCTTGAAAATGCCGCCGCTGGGGCCGCCGCTCCGGAAAGTCCAGGGGTAGCGGCGGCGCTCCCACATGCCGGCGTACAGCACATCCGAGTCTGACGGATCGATGACGATATCGCATGCGCCGGTGTCCTCGTCGGCGTACAGCACCTTCACCCAACTCGCTCCGCCGTCTTCGGTCCGGTATACGCCCCGGTGTTCGCCCGGCCCCCAAAGCGGTCCGATAGCGGCGACCCAGGCTATGTCGGCATCCGTGGGGTGGGTCACGATGCGGGCAATCTGTTGGGTCTCTTTGAGGCCCATATGCCTCCAAGTCTCGCCCCCGTCGGGCGACCTGTAGACCCCGTCGCCCCAGGCTACGCTGTTCCTGTTGTTCGCCTCTCCGGCGCCGACCCAAATAACGTTCGGGTCCGCCCGGGACACGGTGACGTCGCCGATGGAGCCGGAGCCCTGACCGTCGAAGATCGGCTGCCACTCGATTCCGCCGCTTGTGGACTTCCAGACACCGCCAGAGGCGGTGGCCACGTAGATAATCGCGGTGTTAGTGGGGTCAACGGCTATGTCGGCTACCCGCCCGCTCATCCCGGCGGGACCGATGGAGCGAAACGGAATGCCGCTGAGCAGGCCGTCCGCAGGCTGCGCGAACGCCGGTGCGAGGATTAAGAAAGAAGCGGCGACAAGGAAGACTCTGTGCGAAGCTGGGCCGAAAAGGTTTGCCATCGTGCGTATCCTCTCAATGTGTGTTTGATGTTTCCAGACGGGCGGTTCCCCTCTGAATGGCGGGCGACCACCTTCATGCCGGACCACCAGTTCTCTCCCGGCAGGCACTTCCCTCCATGGTGGACGCGTCCCCGTGAGAATACGGATGGGGACGCGGACAAAGTTGCATTCCGGCCCGTTGGCGAGAAAGGCGCCCCTGCAGATACAATGGCGGCATGAGGGTAGGAGTTTTGCTGGCTGCGGCGGCGCTGACGGTCGCCTCGTTCGCGCAGGGTCAACTGGACGTGATGACCAACACGGAGTTGGGCGAGAAGATTCGGCAGTTGGCGGATCAGGGGACCGACACCTACGACGAGCAGGTCCGGCTGGTGTGGGTGCTCGTCATGCGGTCCGTGCAAGGAGACGGCGACGCCCACAAGGTGGGCAAGAAACCCGCCGAGCGCCTGAGGTCCGAGAAGGATCTGAATTTCAGGGCGCGCTTCGCCTACGGCTACTTCCGTTACCGGGAGGCGTATGACACGAGGGACCCGATAACGAGAAAGCGGCGGCTGGACGAGGGCCGGCGGCAGATGACGGAGGCGGTCCCTATGGGCCGCAGAAACGCCGACTTTCTGTTCGACGCGGGTCTCATATTCTCCGGGCTGCGCCGGGACGTGGACCTTTACCGCTCCGCCCTGAACACGCTCACTCTGGCGAAACGCATGTTCGAGGAGAAGTTCGGTGAACTCTCGAAACCTCGCCAGGCCGACTGGTATGCGGCGATGGCCAACGCGTTCGACATGTCGGGGCTCGACGAATTGGCCCGCGACCATTATCAGCAGGCGTACGACTTGGCGCCCGACTCGCTCAGCGGCCGGAAGGCGTTGGTCTGGCTGAGGAGCCACGGGGGAGGGGCCGGGCGACTGACGACCGGCGACTGACGAGGGGGGGCCGAGACAGGTTGCGTGAGTGAGTTTCTGGCAGTCTGGGTCTTCTTGTAGCAATCTGTCCCGGTCTGGCTCCGGCCGGATTCCCCTCCCCGCGCCCTCCCCCTTTCGCTGCGCGAAACAGGGAGGGGGTTCAGGTTCAACGCAACGGCAACCGTACAACCGTGACCGCTGGAACGGTCGCGGCAGCACCTCCTATCCCTTGTTCTTGCGTTTTCGCTTGGCATCAAGCAGGCGCGAGGCGGCCGACTGATCCCCTCCGCCGGCGGGTTTCGGTTTTCGAGCGTCAGTTTCGACTTCCGGAACCGGTGAGGCCGGTGTTGAGGCCACGGGCTGTGGCTTCTCTCCGGTTTCCTGTCGCCGAACGCGCTGCTTGGCCCTTCGGAGCCGGCCGACCGCCTGCACCTCCGGAATCGGCGCCCGCACCCTCAGCCGCCTGCTTCTCAGCCACGCCAGCGCTTTGGCGATGATCTCGCCCACGGGCAGGGCGACCCTCCGCGCCGCCACGTCGAATAGAAGCAGTACGGCGGCGAACATGACGAACAGCGGCCACAGACTTGCGGTCGAGAATCCGGGCCGGACGGCAGGGCGCAACGCGTCTATCGGATTCCTGAGCGCCATCCCGCCCGATATGCGGCTTACGCCTTCCAACAGCGGCCTGTTGGCGCGATAGCGGCCGTACTCGGCCGGATAGGCCACTGCGAAACCGGACGTGCTGACACGCTTGCCGCCGCCGGGAGAATCCTCGGCGACGGTCACTACATAAGTTCCAATCTCTCTCGCATTGAACTCGCCCCGGAAGAGGCCCGGCGCCTGCTGGGTCAGATTGACTTTCTGTGAACCGCCGCCCGGAGAAGCGACCCGCACCTCAGCGCCCACAAACTCAATCGGGTTCCCGAACCGGTCGAACGCCGAGATCTCGAGCACGCCCTTGGCGCCGTCGTGCGTGACGCTCGCTTCGTACCGGTTGAGAGTTGCCCGCCTTGAGATCGAGCGCGTGGCCTGCGCCCAGAAACGGCCGAACTGGCCCCACCCCACCCACTGTGCCGCCCACCTGGGCTGGGCGTCCGATGTGAAGGCAAGCGTGCGACCCAGGCCGTACTGCCAGCTGGCGAGGAGCGGCTCGTCGCGGTCGGTGCGCATTCCCGTTTGGGCGAGCGGCCGGTCCTCGACGAGGCAGTAGGCATAGAGGGCGGGGATCGAGCTCGAAGGTATCCCGCGCAGGACCTCTTCGCCGGGCAGCACCTTCGGCAGAAAGACGTGCTCTTCGATTGCCGAGCGCGACATGATGGCGGCGTCCTGCGTGAACAACGCCGGCAGTTGCGCGGCCCTGGTGGCAAGATAGAAACGCCCGCCTCCGGCCCGGGCAAGCCTCTTTAGAAACGGTACGTCCTTGCCGTCGCCGATCGCTACGACGGAACAGGTGATCTTCGCCGCGAACATCTGTCTGGCGATTTCTATCCCACCGTCCTGCAGGTCGCAGTCCGCGCCGTCGGCCAGAAGTATCAAGTGCCGCACCTTCGACTTCTCTTTCGTCAGTTCTGCTCTTGCGAACACCATTGAAGGCCGTATGTAGATGCCCCCGCCGCCGGTGGACAGTTTGCGAATCTGGGAGATAACGCGCGTTTTATTGCCGACCGTCTGCATGGGCGCGACAAACTCGATGCCGTCCGTGCTCCCGGCGGTGCCTATCCGGTCTTGCGGGCCCATCAATTTCACCGTTTCTTCGGCGGCGCGCGCGGCGAGCCGGATCTTCTCGACTCCGTCCTCGATCATGCCCATACTGCCGGAGGCGTCAACTACGATCAATACAGAGGTGGACGGAAACGTTTTGCGCTGCCTAATATCGAGGTCCACCGGCAGCGCGTCCGCTATGGGAGTGCCGTAATAGCCCCCCGGCAGGAACGAGTTCTCGCCGCCGATCATCGCCATTCCCATACCGCTGTCCTTGACGGCGCTCTCCAAGAGTTTCATCTGGCTCGCTGCGAAATAGGCTGCGTTGACGTCGTTCAGAATCACTGCATCGTAGGCTTGCAGCGCTTCCGGCCGCGCCGGGAGTCCGTCGGGGCCGACGAGGTCCACTACAATTCCTTGTTCTCTTAGGGCTTCCGGCAGCGGGCTGGAGTCGGGGGTTTCCTGAAGAACGAGAACTTTCGGCCGTCCACGCACGACGACAAAGCCCATCCCTACGTTGTTGCGATTGTCCGTGTCGTCATTCAATATGAGCGTCGCGCGGTAACGATGAAAGCCGGGCTCGTCGAGAGTTTGGGTCATTACAAGCGAGTTCTTACCGCGCGTCAAGTGCACGCTGATCTGTTCAACGAAGACGCCGTTGCGGTCGAGGGTCAACAGGCCGTCCGTCTCCACGGTCGAGTCAACGATAACGCGTATGGTAAAGGGCGCCCCGAGGCGCACGTCTTTCGGCATCTCCGCCCGCACGACCGCGGCCTCGGCTTCACGTTCGTCGAGGCCGAGGGCGACATGGTCAATTTCAATCTGCTCCGCAGCCGCGACGCTCGCCGCCTCCATCAAGTCGCCCTTAGTCTCGTTCCCGTCGGTGAGCAGGACGATGCGGCGCGCGCGGCCGTCGGGAAACGTGGCGCTCGCAAGGCGCACGGCGCCCGCCAGGTCGGTCCCCGCGCCGTCCACCGTTGTGAGTATGCGGGGCAGGCGGCGGAGGCGGCTCGGGGCGGCGTCTATTCGCGCGTCGCTGCCGAACGCGACCACTGCGGCCCGGTCCTTGGGTCCGAGCGCCTTCAGCGCCTGGTTCACCAGTTCCAGCGACCGCTCTTTGTCCCGTTCATGGATGCTGTCGGAGCGATCAACAAGAAAGATAACGCAGAGACCTTCGTTTGGACGCCTCGCCTGCGGTCCGGCGAGGGCTATGACAAGGCACGCGGCGAGAACCGCGCGCAGCGCGAACGCGAGCCACTTGCGGCCGCGCATCATGCCGTGGACGTGGCGGAAACTGAACCATAGGCCGGCGGCCACGGGCACGATGAGCAGCAGATAGAGCGGATCGGTGAAACGCACGGCCGCTACCCTATCCTCCCCGCTGCCGCCGTTTTCTGTTCACTGTTCACTGTCGACTGCTCCCTCTACGACCTGCGCGCAAACACCCACCACTCAACCCCGAGAACCAGCAGCGCCAACAGGAGCAGCGGCCTCCAAAAGTCGGCCAAGCGAAAACCGGCCGAAGTAGCACTCACTTCCCCACCGCCGAGGCGCAGTTCGGCGACAGGCTGCACGTTTGATTCGCGCTCGTTGAGCAGGCTTGCATAAAGTGTCTGTTTTCGATCGCCCACCCGGAGTTCGTATCGCCCGGCCTTCAGAAGGTTGTGCGCGACGAAGCGGCCGCCCGCGGCCTCCAGCTTGAGTGTCGTTCCGTCCGGCGTTTTCAGCCGCGCCGAATCCACGCCCGGGGGTGCGGGCACACTGAACGGTTTTCCGGTCGGTATCGAAAAGACGTCTGCGCTTCCCTCCCCCGCCAGATAATCAAGCACGTTCGCGATGAATATCGGAAACCCGACTTGCAGCGGGAAGTCGGACTCCAGTAGTTTGAAGGAGACATAGATCTGCCTCTTGTCCGTATCGGCCGCCACGATAAGCGGTCCGGCTGAACTCTCGGCGAGCACCACTCCCTGCGGCTTCGGCGAGGCCTGTTCGGATTCCGCGACGTACGTGTCGCGCATGTCAACAAATCGCATCAGCGCATGCTCGGCGTCGGCGTCAATGAAGAGCGGGTTCTTAACGCTGCCGGACACGGTTACTGGCGAAGGGCTTCCGGCAACTCCAAACGACAGCACGCCGCGCGCCTTGACCCGCTTCTCGGCGACTCCGTCGAAAACGACGATGTCGTAGGCACTCTGTCCCAGTGAGCCGGCCCTCTCGGTTTCAGGCAGCGACGCAGCGCGGTCGAGCGTGACTCGCGGGTCGAGCGCCAGCGCCCGTTCCAGAAAGATGTTGCCGGATGAGACGAGCAGAACGCGAATCGAAGCGGACGGGTCGGTCACGGCCGCGGCGTAGTTGTCGGCCGCCAGCAGGTCGTCGGTTTCTAGGAAAGCCTCGACAATCTTGGCACCTCGCGGCGCCGCGACGTTCACGCCCAGCGTTTCTCCGGGCGGTATCTCCACCTTTCTCGAATCGAACAGCCTGCCGCCGGCATGCAGGGAGAGCGTTCCGGTTACATACTTTGTGCCGAAGTTTGTAACGCCGCAATAGACCTGCTTGCCGGAAGGCGTCTCCGCCGCGCCCAAAGCGATGATGCCCGCGTTCTCTCCCGAAACGCCTATCCGCTGAAACACGACTTTCGCTTTGCCCGGTGAGAAGTCTTCGATTTCCGGGAACGCTCCGTCGGAAAGGAGAACGATGCGCGCGGATTCCAGGTCGCCGACGAGCGCGGCGCCGAGACGGAGAGCTTCGCCGATGTCGGCTTCGCAGTCGGTGGCCTGCAGGTCGCGGAGCGCGGCGCGAATCTTTCCCATATCGCCCGATAGCGGCGCAACGACGCGCGGTATCGGACCCGCCTCGATCACGCTCACGCGGTCGCCCGGCCTGGCGTTTCCGAGCGCTTGGTGCAAAAATCGTTTGGCCGCTTCGAACCGCGAGCCGGACGCGTCAACCGCCGACATGCTCGCCGAGGTGTCGACAACAAAGACCGTCACCTCTCCCGCCAGACCCTCCCGCCGCACCTGCGGATATGCGAGCGCAAAGAGAATCAACAGAATGGCCAGCAGCTGAAGGACGAGCAGCCAATTGAATCGAAGTCTCTGAAACAGGGCGTTCGCGCGGACCTCGCTCCTAAACGGCGGCCATAGAAAGGTCGCGGGAACTTTTAAGTCTTTCCGCCGCATTTTCAGGAGATAAAGGAGGAGGATGCCCCCCCCGAGGGGGAGGAGCCACCATAGCGCGCCTGGGTTCACGAAGTCCATGCGGTCACCCAGCCTTCGCGCTTGAAGCCGTCAGCCATCACTGTTGGCAGAGAGTCGGTGTTACGGACTTGAAGGAAGCGGCCTCCGAGCCTGCGGCATTCGACCGCGAGCGCCGTGCAATGTTTCTCCAGGCGCTTCCGGTACTCGCGGAGAGTCTGGCCGTGCGCCGTTATCTCGATGATCGCGTCGTCTTCGCTGTCCACCAGGCGCAGGTCGCCCTCCAAATCGGGGTCCAGTTCTTCATTGCTGAGCACCTGGACGAACGCGATTTCGTGCCCGCGCCCGGCGACCGTCCTGAGCGCGGCCGTAACCTTAGGGTCGAGGCCGTCGCTGAGGATTACGGCGAGCCCAGGGCGGGCATTGCCCGACGCGAACAGCCGAAGTGACTCCGCGACACCGGCCTTTCCTTCCGGTGAGACGCCGGCCGCCCACGCGGCAAGCCTCCTATAGCCGGACCGGCCGCGGTGCGCCCGCTTCGGCTCCTCCCGGCAGCCCAGAGCGAGCGGGTATACGGCGTCCGTCCCGCACACCGCGACGTATGCGAGGGCGCAGCCCAGCCGCCGGGCTTGTACGAACTTCGAGGGCGTCCCGAAGTCCATCGAGGGCGTGGCGTCGAGCAGAAGATGGACGGCGAGGTCCTCTTCGTCCTGATAAGTCTTTATGGTCGCGATACCGAGCCGCGCTAAGATGTTCCAGTCGAGGTGGCGCAGGTCGTCGCCTTCAGTGTAATCGCGATAGTCCGCGAACTCGATGCTGATGCCCTTGCGCTTCGTCAGCCGCTCGCCTCGGACCCGCCCCGGCGCGGGCTTGCGCGGGTTCAGGCGGAGGCCGTCTAAAAGACGGAACTCGCGGGGGTCGAGGATGAATTGGTCGACGGAAACAGCCACGGCTCAGACCTGAATCGGGTCCTTGTCCTTTGCGCCTACATGTGCCACCACCTGCTCCACAACGTCATCAGGCTTAACGCCGTCGGCCTCTGCCTCGAAGTTGAGCAGAAGCCGGTGGCGCAGCGCCGACGGAGCGGCCTTTCGGAGGTCATCTTTCGACACGTTGTATCGGGCGTCCAGCAGCGCGTACACCTTTCCGGCGATGACCAGCGCCTGCGCACCGCGCGGGCTTGAGCCGAACCGGATGTACTTCTCAGCAACCGGCGCGCCTTCCGGTCCGCCCGGATGAGTCGCGACCACGAGAGAGAGCGCAAACTCGAGCACGTTCTCCGCGATGGGCACCTCGCGGACGATCTGCCGCATCTGCAGTATCTCGTCGCGGTCCAAAACGGCCTCCAGTTGGGCCTCTGAGGTTCCTGTAGTTCTGTTGACTATCTCCGCGAGTTCCTGTTTCGACGGATAGTCCACCAGCAGTTTAAGCAGGAAGCGGTCCAGTTGGGCTTCCGGCAGGGGATACGTCCCCTCCTGCTCGATCGGATTCTGCGTGGCCATGACCAGGAACGGCTCCTCCAGATCATGTCGAACTCCGCCGACGGTCACCGAATGTTCCTGCATCGCCTCGAGGGTCGCCGACTGCGTCTTCGGTGTCGCCCGGTTTATCTCGTCCGCGAGGATGATGTGCGCGAAGATGGGGCCTCGGCGGAACTCGAATCGCCGGCCGCCGCCCTCCGTCTCGACCAGCACGTTCGTACCGGTAACGTCCGCGGGCATCAGGTCGGGTGTGAACTGTATGCGGCTGAAGGAGAGGTTGACGGCCTGTGAAAGACACCGAACGAGCAGCGTTTTGCCAAGGCCGGGAACGCCTTCGAGCAACACATGCCCGTCGCCGACGAGCCCAAGCAGCACTCCGTCAACGATCTCGTCTTGGCCTACGATTGAACGGTGGATCTGATCGCGAACGGTGTCGAACCTCTCGCGGAACCAGGTCGCGGCCTCTTCGCCCCGCACTACCCGCCGCTCCCCAAGGACTCGAAGTACTCGCGGACCCGCTTCTGGTGCGAGGGCGGAATCTTCTGCTTTTCTATCGCGTCCTCTGCGACGCGCTCATATTCGGGTAAGACGTCCGTGTAAGGGGTCGAGGAGCGCTCGCCCAGGCCGGACGGTCCGCGAATCTCTATGTAGGTTTCGGTTCCTTGCTCCGCTCGCTGTCCGCGTACGGCGAACGGGTCGGTCTTCGCTTCTATCGTCTGCTCCTCACCGACCTGCGGGACGTAGCCGGTGTCCGGGTACAAAAACTGCTCGTCGGCGCCGCCCCTGCCCATGCCGGGCATGATGCCGAGGGAAGCCATTAAGCCGCCCATGCAACTCTGACACTCGCCCCCTATCTCCAGGTCTTTCATCTTCTCGATCAGTTCGCGCAGCCACTCCCGAAGCGCCTCGTCGTCGGCCAGCAGGTCCGCCAACTCTTCCAGGCGGCGGATCATCTCCTGTATCTGCTCGTCGGTTAGGGCTTGCTGTCCTTGCTGCCCGGCCTCACTCGCCTTCGCCAACTCCCGCAGAATCTCCATCAGTTCGCGGTACTCCGGCTGGGCGTACAATCTCTCCAGGAATTCGCGCGCCTTCTGAGACAGTTCGATCTCCCGCATCGCCTCTTGAAGCCCGGTCAGTTGCTCTTCGAGAGCCTGACGCGCCGAATCGCTAAGGCCACTGCCACTGTTTGCGAGCAGGCTGTTCAGGGCGTCAATCTGTTCTTGAACGGCGGCGCGCTGCGCGGCGAAGTCGGGCGGCGGCCCGTCCATGGACTCCATCATCTTGCGCATCAGTTCGGCGTCAACCGGCGTGCCGGTCTCTTCCTCCATTCGTTTCGCTATGTCCCCCGCCAGCAACTCCCGCGCCTTTTTCAGGGACTCCGACGACTTCAGGAAGCGCTCTCGGATAAGTTCCTCGGCCTCCTTCGCCAGTTCGTTCGCTGTCTTGAGGGCTTCCTCTTTGGGCATGCGCCCGCGTTCGAGGCGGGAGACCAGCCGCTGCAGGCGGTCGAGCAACTCTCGCTCATCGGCG
Source organism: Armatimonadota bacterium (assembly GCA_022567555.1). Taxonomy (GTDB): domain Bacteria; phylum Armatimonadota; class Fimbriimonadia; order Fimbriimonadales; family ATM1; genus JADFGT01. The sequence continues at coordinate 10,231 of JADFGT010000068.1, forward strand.
GTCAGTTCTTCCTCTTGCATCCGCTCGACGAACGGCTTTGCGATCCGCTTAATCTGTTCGGCGGCCTGCTGCATCTCTGCACGCTCGCGCTTCTGGTCTTCGCTCATCCACAAGGTCGAGTTGCCCAGCAGGAAGATCGCGCCGGCGAGAGCGGCAAGCGCGATGAAGCCAGCCTGCCAGCGGCCAAACCGGATTGGGAACGTCCGCGCGGCCTTCACTCGGCCCAGGTGCCCAGTGGCGTCCTGCACGAGCGCCTCGTCGAAAGCCCCGCCTTTGGCCGCCCGCTCGAGCGCCGACCGAAGCCGGTCGTCCAATCCCGCGCGCCGGTCAATACTGGCAGACAGAGCGGCCGCGGAGACCGGCAGCAACAGCCCGACGATCGTCCCGACGACAGCGCCTCCGCCCGCGACTGCGGCCAAATAGCCCCAGTTCGTGAGCGCCACCGCGAAGTAATCGAGCGAGGCCCAGACTACGCCTGCGCCAGCGCCGAACAGCCCGCCCACGGCCAGGCCCCGCCACCCTCGAACCAGCCGCACGCGCAGCGCGAAGCGCTTCAACAGCCTCTGAATATCATTCATCCTCTCTCCTCCAGACGAACGGGGCGACTGCGTTCGTTCCCGCGCGTCGCCGCCGCGACCACCACACCGACGAACAACAGGGCGGTTCCCCACAGCAGCGGCGCGGTCCCAGCGGAGCCGTGAACGTACAGGGGATGCACATTCCACAGATCGGGGCCGGCCACCGACAGAAGGCTCAGCATCGGTATCGGCAAGACCAAAAGGCCGATGAGAATCACCAGATGGAGCGCCCGGGCGACGCCTACTTTGGACGTCCAGACGGAGGCCAGCCGGCCGAGGGACCAGGCGAAGACGAGGCACCCGGCCGCCCAGTAGACACGCGTGGCGACGACCGCCAGGCCCAGTGGCAGCAGGTCGGGTTGGCCGCGCGCGGCCCAAGCCAGCCCGGCGGCGGCGCCGGCCCCGGCCGTGATGACCAGCAGCAGAAGGTAGGGCAGCGCCCCGGAGGGCGTCCCGAGAAACGCCCTCCGCGAGTTAAAGATGCCGTCGGGCCGGCTGCGCCGTTCAGCGTCCCTGCCGTGGCACGTGATCCGCGGGATGAAGAGGAGAGCGAGAACGGCGCCGGTTACGAGCATGATGTCTATCCCGAGCCAAATATCAGAGAAAGGGGTCCCTGGAGAAAAGGCGGCAGGGCCGAACCCACCTGCGAAAGCGGAAGCCCCGACGGTTCCATTTGTTGTTCCATATCCAATGACCAGGGCGGCTGCGGCGACGTAGATCAGGCCATGAACCCGCAAACTCTTGGTCTCCGGCGAAGCGTACGGACTCAGAGCGGACGCTGCGCCCAATACGAGCAGCTTCACAAGAAGCAGAACGACCACGCAGACGAGAATCAGATTTGGGACTTCTGTGCCGAACAGCAGGCTGTGGGTGGGCGCGACTTCCACGACCCCGAAAGTGCTGAAGGCGCCCTGCAAGGGGAACTCGTTTGTAATTGAGGGACCTCCGAAGAACGCCGGACCGAAATATGCGACCTGGTAGTATATGAATGTCACGAGCACGATGATGCCGACGACCGCATAAGTCCAGATCACCGCGGACACCGGCTTGGCGGTGAGCGTCGAGATGAGCAGTCCGACGGCCGAGTAGAAAAGCCCGATTACGGAAAGAAGGAGGTACGCATAGATCACGTCCACCCATGTCGCGCCGCCCAGCATGACGCCTACGGCGGTTACCGGAAGCGATAGGATGAGCAGCATCCACGTGTAGCGGTAACTGCTCAACATTCGACCCACCAGGAAGTCTTTCAGCCGAAGCGGTGTCGAAAACAGCAGGTCGAACGAACCGTGCTGTCGCTCCGCAACGACCGACGCGGCCGTGAACGCGGGCGTTATCATCGCGACCGTGCCCCCCAAGAGCCACATGAGGCGCTGATAAAACGTGTGTAGTTCGCTCTGCACAAACGCAATCGAAACCTGAGACCCGCTGCTCAAGATGCTCAGGTAAAAAAGGACGGCAATCAGGATGAGGAAGAAAAGATACGTACCCCACAGGACGAGCGCCTTGACTCCCCGCAACTGCGTGCGGTAATCGCGCAGCGCGATCGGGTTGCCGAAGTATGCGCCCAGCGCCCGGCGCGCCCAGGGGAGAAGGTTGGCGGCCAACTCAGTGCACCGCCCCCGTTGTTATTCGCAGGAAAACGTCTTCGAGGTCAATCTCTTCCTCGCGAAAGTCCACAACCCTGACTCCGTCGCGCACCATTTTCTCCAGGAGGTCGGCTTGATGCTCGACCTCGCCGGTGAACTGGACGCGTATCACGTTGTCTTCACCCGGTTCCGCTGACTTCACATGTTCGGCAGCCTGCAAAAGCTCCAGGGCGCGCGCGACGCCGTCCAAGACCCGAATACGGATGACCCGCGTCGGCTGTACCTGCTTCATGATATCTTTCACAGGTCCGAACGCCAAGAGAGCGCCGCGCTCGATGATGCCGATCGTGTTACAGAAATCCGCGAGTTCGGGCAGGATGTGGGAGGAGACAATTACTATCTTGTTCATGCGGCCGAGTTCGGCAATGAGTTCTTTCAGTTCGGCTCGGGCGCGAGGGTCCAGGCCGCTCGCGGGCTCATCCAGCAGCAGCAGCGTGGGGTCGTGGACCAAACACCGTGCGAGGCAGAGGCGCTGCTGCATGCCGCGCGAAAGCGTCTGCACAAAGGACTCCCGCTTCGTCGTCAGGTCTGTAAGTTCCAGGACGCTGTCTATGATCTCGGGCCTTTGCTTCTTGCCGATCTGATAGGCCGCAGCGAAGAAGTCCAGATACTCCCAGACCTTTGTGTCGTCATAAAGGCCGAAAAAGTCGGGCATATACCCAATTCGGCGCCGCACCTCCATTGGATCGGAGAGGATGTCCACGCCGTTGAGCCTGGCGTTGCCCGCAGTCGGCTCCAGAAGTGTCGCGAGCATGCGGATGGTTGTAGTCTTCCCTGCCCCATTCGGGCCGATGAAGCCGAAAACGTCACCCGGTTTCAATGAGAAACTCAGGTTGTTTACGGCGGTTAGGTCGCCGAATGTCTTATGCAGGTTTTGAACTTCAAGCACGCATCACCTCGCTGCCCCAGGAAACTTCCGGCGTACGGAACCGCGGATTCTGTGCCGCGTCCAAAGAAGAAAGAACGCTGTGAGGCCGACGTACCAGGCGATCTCGAAAAGGCCACCATACGTAGATTCCCGCCCGGCGAGTTTGTCGAACGCCACAAACGGGTGCAGGAAAAACACGGTTTCGTAAACCTCGCTTGACTCGTAACCGTGGTAAAGAGGGTCTACTATGGTCCAAAACACTACCGGCAGTACGGCCAATGAGACAAAGAGCGCCGTATAAACTGTTGCCAACGCTGCCACGCTCCGCTTGGCCCATGAAGAGGCGAGCAGCGTGAAGGCTGCCACAACCAGCGCGAATGAGCCTGCGAACACCTGGAAGCGAACGACTCTCCACGGATCGTAGGGCGGCAGCGATGCTTCACCGACGAGCATGAGACCGCTGAAGAGAACTGAAATGACCATGATGGCGGCCACGCCCATAAAGAACTTCCCGGCGACGATCTGTGCCGACGAAACGGGAGTGACCAGGAGTATGTCCCAACTCTTACGCTCCTTCTCTCCGGCTATGGAGGTGTAGAGAAACGGCGGGATGAGGAGGCAGAAGAGAAAGAGTTCGAACCAGGCGAACATTTCCGGCTCGAGTTCGTAGGCGCGGGCGAGGCCGAGAATGAACACCCATAGAGCGAGGATTAGGACACTAACGACGATGCCGAGCGGACGCAGCCCGCCGGAGCCGAGCATGCGGCGCCCCATGCGCTTCAACTCTATCAGCATCGGGTTGCCGGTGACAAGGCTGCGCCACATCAGGGCCCCCCCTCCAGGATGTGCTGGTCGCTGAAGAAACAGATGACCCAAACCCCTTCTTCATCTTTATAATCAATACCCAATTGAGGACCCGGCCGGAGTCCGACCATCTTGCCGATCAGCGCGACCTCCCCGTTCGTCGTCCACCGCCCCAGACTCTCTACCGGCTGGAAGTCAGGACGGTACCATTCAGGTTCCTCTTCGGTTAGCCGGGAGTAGGACGTGTGCGGCCGGTCGTTCAGCGTTACGGATTCTCCGGGTCCTATTTCACCCAGGTCGAATTCGAACCCTCCCGCGCGGAGCTTGGCCGCGCGGATTGTATAGGGACTTCGGTTGTAGACGGCTCCGGACACGGAGGCCTTCGGTTCTTCGCCGCCTCGGATATCGGTGAACTCCAGGTCGGCCCTCAGCCAGTTCGGCGCCTGCACGCGCTTGCCGAACCAGATCTCGCGGAAACTGAGGTTGCTGACTCGAAGCCGGGGCACGCGGATTTCGCCGATGTCTTCTGCGTTCAGGGCCGTGGCCGCCAAATCGTCGCCATAGTGAGAGTATCGTTCCGCACCTGAGAAGCGTTGCGTGTGAACGCGGTCTACATCCTTGAGTCCGAGGTCGTAAGCCCCCCCCTGTGGAAAGAACATCTGGGTGCGGCCCAGGAAGTATCCTTCATCCACCTGCGAATCGAGCACAACAACGCCTTCAGTTGCCGTGGCAAGGCCCTGGGAGTAGAGACTTCCGGCGAGCGCGAAGAACGCGCCCGCAAACGCCAGGCTTAGGATAGGCGCCGTGAGCCACGCCTTCTCTCCGATGCGGAATTTGCGCAGAATGAAATAGTTGGCGGGCACGACGGCGAGGAAATAGAGCGCGACAAGAAACAGGCCCAGGGCTGCAAGGTTCCAACCCAGCAATCGCCAGTGCCCCTTGAAAACATCGAAGAGCGAGTTCTCAGGGGCTTCCGCCAAGAGGCTCAGCAGCGTGAAGCCGAGCAAGGCCATAAAGGCGAAGGTGAAGGCGTAACGTTGCGCAATCGAAACCGATCCCCCTCGGACGAGCACGCGAATCACGATAAATAGCGCGGCCGACAGTACGACCCCGGCGGGGAAAAATGAGCTAAATGCAAGTGAGCCAGAGGCATAGAAAGGTGTTAAATGCCCCGTTATCGCCTCCACACCAGCG
>JADFGT010000149.1 GCA_022567555.1 Armatimonadota bacterium
CGGCGGCCCGCAGTGCAGCGGCGCGCCGTGCGCAGCAGTCGTATACCGAATCAGGCGGTCGAGGATCACCTTTATCGTCCCGGCGATAGGAAACGCCAGTATCATCCCAGCCAGGCCGAACAACGCGGCGCCCGACAGGATAACGAAGAAACTCATTACCGGATGAAGCCCGACCGCTTTTCCCACAATCCTCGGGTGGCAAAACTGGTCATAGATGCGGTCAACAATAAAGTAGGCGGCAAGGCAGAAGATGATATACGCCGTCTGAGTGGGCAACTGCAGATTGAACAGATGCGTTGTTGTGTCGCCCTTCATCAATGTCGCCAGCAAGATGACGGCCATGGTGATCCAACTTCCCAAATAAGGGATTATGTAAAGCACACCGAACAGGATTCCCAAGAACAGCGAATACGGCACGCCCAAGAGCCAAAGCAGGATCGCCATGATGGCCGCATAGATGGCGATGCTGGTGGTGAGTCCTCGCACATAGGCTGAGAGGACCGCGCCGATGTCCGTCATAAGGTCGGTGGCCGCCGGTCTGATGGCCGGCGGTATCCAGGTCACCACCCTTCGTTTGAAGTTGTCATAATCGAACAGGAAGTAAAGCGTGATGATCGGCGTCAGGACCAGCAGAACGATAGATGAAACCAGATACTGAAAAATGGCGCCAGCACCGCCCAACGCGCTGTCAAAGAGCGCTTTGACACTTTTCTCAATTTGGAACTTCGCCTCGAACCCTTCCCTCGTCGTCGGCAGGCCCCAGTCCTCCAAGAACCCCTTGTTGCGGGCTATGGTGCGGTCGAGAAGGCCGCCTTCCTCCGGGGAGTTTAGCGCATCTATGAGGAGTGGACGGGTCGCCGGAAGTTCATGTCTAATGAGGTCGCCGGAGAAGCTGCGAAAGAAAACATTGTATTCCTTATCCTCTTTCGTTTCATCAGTCATCCATTCGCGAAACTGCTTAGGGTCATCAGGATACGGCTGCAATCGGGACAGAACTTCCGTATCGGACAGGAACTGCTCCAGATTTGTGGGTGGAAAGAGGGTGTCGTTGACGAAGTGGGTGACCGTGCCCTGAATCTCGCCAACCTCGCGGCTGACGGCTGGGGCAACCATCCGGCCAATGATCGCCACTACGAGAAAAAAGCCCAAGAAGACGGTCCAGACCGCGCCGGCGCGGCTAAACCCTTTCAGCCGCAGTTTTCGAATCGCGGGGTCCAGGAGCGCTGCTACGATGATTCCAATAATGAAGGGAAGCAGGATCGAGCGTACGGTATAGAGGAACAGCGTGGCGATAAGGACAATCGCCACCCATAGCAGTACCCTCGATCCCGCCATTTACGCCAAGGCGGCGTCAGGCGCCCGCTTCGTCCGAAGAACTGCCGGCGGTGGCCGCCCGGCGCTCCTTCCGCTCGCGCATCCACTCGGTCACCTTGGTCTTCAGGTCCTCCATTTTGTGCGCGAGTTCTTCCCGGGTTTCGGTGCCGGCCTTCGGCGCCAACAGCATGCCGGCGGCGGCGCCTATGAGCGCTCCGACACCGACGCCCGCCAGAAAGTAAAGCATGGCATTCTTGTCGTCACTGTTGTTCGACATCTTCTTCCTTCTCCTTCGCCTCTTCAGAGGCGGTCAAAGCGGGGTTGGTTTCGACTGTAGCCGACCTCTTGCTCTGGATTATGCCCAAAACCCCGACCGCGAGGCGGACGGCGTCCAACCAGAGCGCCGTCGTCGGCTTCTTGAACACCGATGACACCTGCGACACCGCCTTCACGACGGGCTCGGCGGCCGCCAGAGCGCTCGCCGCGCCTTCGGCCGCCCGGTCGAGGCGCCTAATGGCCTCACGCGCTTCGCCGAGCGCCGGCCGCACGTCTTCGGTCACCACTCGATGCACCGTGGACACCAAATCATCAACTTTCCGGCCCGTTTCACGCATTCGCGCCAACAGTGACCCCAGGGCCGCCAGCAGCGCTATCAGCAATACGACCTGAACGACGGCGAGAATGATTAGTGCATCCGACATTGTCGGCTCCGGGACGAGAATCGTACCCCGGTTGAGTTATTCGACGGGCCGCCGGTTTTCCCTTCGCGCACTCCTGCCTTCGGGAACCCTGGCGAACCGCACGAATACGTCTGCCATGTCCACGGCGGTCCCCACCCATTCAAGCAGTCTCAACGTCGGCTGAGCGGCGGGCGTCTCAGTCGAGCTTTCGATCCTGCTCACCGCGCCCGCTATGCGGAGCGCCTTGTTCTCCAGGGCGGCCGCTGCCTTCGCGGCAGGAATGGCCTCCCTCTCGGCCAGGTCGAGCACGGCCTGCTCCAGGCGGGCCGCGACCGCACCAGTGGCCCTCAGCGATTTGAGAAGAGCGAAGACCTGCCACGCGACGGCAGCGAACGCGGCGATTTCGAGAACGGCCAGCAGAATGAGAACTGTCTCCATGCAATCAGTTGGTCCCCGGGGGGGCGATGATGGTGCCGCCGGCAACCACCGTTGCCCCCTTGTAGAAAACCGCCGCCTGACCCGGCGCAACGGCGCGAACCGGCTCCAGGAAGCGGGCGCGTGCCGGCGTTCCCGGTTCGAGCACCGCCTGCGCGGGAGGCATGTTGTATCGAATCTTGCCGCTGACGCGGGTCCGCGTCCTGACAGATCTGATTTGGTCCTCGAAGAAGACATCATGGGTCAGCAGTTCGTCGGCGGCGCCGACGACCACGCGGGCCTCCTTCGGATCCAATCTGAGAACGTACAGCGGCCGGCCGTTCATGTTCAGGCGGATGCGCCGGCGCTGCCCGATCGTGTAAAGGCCGACCCCGGGGTGGGTTCCGAGGCGCCGCCCGGCGCTGTCCACGATGTCGCCGGGCATGAAGGCCTCGGGTCGGCGGCGCCTCAAGAACTCGGCATAGCCTCCGGCCTCGCTCACAAAGCAGATGTCCTGCGACTCCGGCTTGTCGGCGACCGGCAGGCCGAGCTCCCGGGCGATCTCCCGTGTCTCGCTCTTGCTCGAAAGCTCGCCGAGCGGGAAGCGCACACGGCCCAACTGCTCCTGGCTCAGCATGTAAAGCGCGTAACTCTGGTCCTTTCGCATGTCGCGAGCGCGCATCAGCCGCCGCCGGCCTGTCTTCGAGTCGCGCCGGAGGCGCGCATAGTGGCCCGTCGCGAGGAAGTCGCAGCCGATTTCATCCGCCTTCCGGAGCAGGAGGTCGAACTTCACGTGCTTATTGCACTGAATGCACGGATTCGGGGTGCGGCCCTGCGCATACTCATCCAAGAAGTCCTGAATGACGCTCTCGCGGAACTCGCGGCGGAAATTGATGACGTAATACGGGATCCCCAGCCGGCGCGCCACGCGCCGGGCGTCCTCGACTGCGCCGAGCGAGCAGCATCCGGCGTGCCTCGGGTCGGTCTGGCTCTCCTGCCATATCTGCATCGTAACGCCGACCACGTCATAGCCTCGACGCACGAGTAGACCGGCGGCGACGCTGCTGTCTACCCCGCCGGACATGGCGACAAGTACACGCTGCTTCTTAGGCGGCATGAGCGTAAACGATTCTACCGGCCCAGCGACTGGAGGTACCGGCGGAACTTCTTGCTGTCCAGTTGATACTTCAACCCCTCGCCGACCGCCCACGAGGCCCGGCCGTCCGGATAAACGATTATCCAATGCGGCGTGCTCTGAACGCCGAACTCTCTTCCGTCGGCCATGTCCTGCTGTACCCTGAACAGGTACGGGTCCTGCAGAGCCTCGTGCTCGAGAAGCAGCCGGGCCTCGTCCGGGTCCAGGCCGATCTGCCCAATCAAGTCGAACAACTCCTCCTCGTCCGCGTCTTCGGGCAATAGGAAGGCCCTGTTCACGAACTCGGCGCCCTTGCCCTTCTCCGTTGCCCACTCGGCAAACATAGCCGTCATCACGGCCTTCGGGTGCTGCGTATGGAGCGGGAAATGGCGCACGACAAGGCGGACCCGGTCCTTGAGATCGCCCTCCATCCTGTTCTCCAGCCACGCGTGCATCTCGCGGCAGGTCGGGCAGTACAGGTCGGCGTACTCGACGATTGTGATCGGTGCGTCCGGGTTCCCTATGACCAGGTCCTCGTCCCGGAAGAAGGGCACGTCCATGTCTCCCTGCGGCCCGCCCCCCACCGCAGCCCTGTCCTGCTGGATGCTCCAGTATCTGAACCCGCCGCCCGCGCCGTGCGTGACGAGCATCACGACGGCATACGCG
>JADFGT010000010.1 GCA_022567555.1 Armatimonadota bacterium
ACCCACACGGACAGCACCGTCTCGGGATACCGGTCGAAGATGGTGGCGATCACCAGACCGAAGACGGCGAGTACGATGGACAAGGCAAAGAACAAGATGAAGAGAAACAATACGCGCGCGCGGTGGGATATCATGCGGCTCGTCACCTACTCTCCGGGTTCATACCTGCGTTTGCTGCCGGAGGACGAAGCGGTATCCGGTCATATAGATATCCGTGTCGGCATGACTATCGGCGAGTTTGATGCAATCTTTCCGCTTCTCGCGGTTTACGACCCTGGTTTTGTGCCTCTAAGCAGCACGTTTCTGGAACGAGAGGAGTGGCTGTTCTTCGAGTCTCTGAACTTCGGTGTTCTAATGGATGCCGGCAAAATCACAGCGTTGACTGTAACGCCTATCAGGGGCGGCTGATTCAGAGTCGTCGGACAGAAGGGCGATCCCGGCGGGGAGCCGGAGGCGCCAGATTGTCCGCACGCCCGATTCGTCCACGAGGTGCATTCTTTGCTCTTCTTCCTTCAGGAACTCGAGTCCGCCGGACAGGTCCGCAGGCGCGAGTTTAGCGTAGAGCGCAAGACTCTTCCCGGACGCGCGGACTGTGCCCGTCAGGTTCCCATAGCGGTCAATCTGTCCCTTGACCGCCGAGATGACCCCGTCATCGCGCTCGAAGAATCCGACTACAGAACCGTCAGCGTTGATTGTCAGTTCCAGGTCCCCGCTTTCGCCGTCATTTGTCACCACCTGAAACAAGTAGGCTCCCGCGAAGCGGTCCACGTCTGCGTCACGCCCGTAAGCCAGATTGTTAATGTATGGGTTGCCCGGCGCCGCCTTAGCCAATTCCCAAACGACCCTGTCTGCGTCCTCATCGCGCCCGTCGTCCCTGTATATCTGCACCAAAGACATACCTGCCTCAAACAGGAGAAAGCCCAGCGGTGCCCGTTTCCAGGAGGCCGAGAGCAGCGGCAGTGCGCGTGCGTCATCGCCGAGCGCATGCCAGGCCAATCCGGCGAGAACCATTTCGACCGGCCGCGAATCCGGCATCGAGTTCAGTCTGTCCGTCGCCTCCGTCCGGCGACCGGACTTTGCATCTATCAGTATCCGCGTCCAGGGTTCGAACAATGCCTGGTCACCGATGATCCCGGATCTTTCCCCGGGCGTCTTCTTCACGGCGTTCAGGTCTTGTAAGAGAGTCCCCGCTTGGTCCGCGTGGCCTTGCAGTGTCAGGTAGAGGGCGTACAGTCTTCGGGCTCCGGAACCGAACTCGGCCGGCGAAAGCGATCTGGTTCGAAGCCGTTCGATCTCGGCGTCTTGCGCCGTGTCCATGTAATGTAGGAGCAGTGAAAAACCGAGGAACTCGCGCATGAATGGGGACTTCGGCGACGCGGCCCCATGCTTCTTTATGAGGTGTTCGAGTTCGAGATGCCTGCCCTTGTTTACGCCCATGTTTATAATATATCCCCACGCCTCGTTGTCGCCCTGAAGGTCCTCGGCGCGGAGCATGAGCCGCTGTAGGCAATAGGTTGTAATCTGTCGGCAATAGGTTACAACGTCGGTTTTGTCCGCTTCAGGGCGCGCTGAGGCGTCACCAATAAATGCCAGGGCGCACTTCGCCAACTCGACCCACGTCTGGTAGGGAGGATTTTTCTCCGCGTATAGTTCATCCGTCCAGTCAGGAACTTCGATTCCGCTCACTGCGGCGGCGAACCCCGCCGCGACTTGCGCACGCCACGAGTCGGAGTACTTCGCCGCTGCCGATATCAGCCGCTCGGCCAGATCGGAAACGGATGACCCTGCGATCGTCACAACATACAGCAACTCGTAGTCGCGCAGGTTCCCTGATTCCAGGGCGTCCCCAAGTGCGTCCAGCGACTTCGGGCGATCCTGGGTGAGGTTGAGGAGGCCGGCTTTCCAGAGGTGTAGTCTGCCGCTGTTGCTCTGGCCTGAAAGAGCGTCGTCAATCGCGCTTAGCGCCTCATGATAGTTGGATTGCGCGGCCAGGGCTTCGACAAGGCGGTAGACGAAGAGCTCATAGCCGGGGACGGACCCGGGCGACGCCATCGCCGCTCTGTACGCGGCGGCGGCTTCGCGAAAACGTCCCTGTGTAAGAGCAGTTTCTCCCTGAACGTATTTCTCCATTCGCTGATTGCCCCGGGAGATCGCAGCAAGTTCACTAAGGACCGCCAGCTGTGCATCATGATCGGCGGTCGTCCGCAAGACGAGAGAAAGGAGAAAGCCGGTTTCAACGCTCTTCTCCAACTGCCACAGTCCGCGCGCCGACGCCAATACGGGCTCCCAAGACTTGCGCAGGATGCCGTCTGAAAGGCCGGCTAAGTGGTACCACGTCGTCCCATTGGGCCCGCTAAGGGCTGTCCTCAGCGCATCTGTCGCTTCGGTCAGCCTCCCCCGTTCGCGCAGCGCGTTGCCGAGCACGTACGCGGCGCGTTGACTCAGATCAGTGAACCGCTCGGCAGTTTTCAACACTTCGATACTCTCATCCAAGTCGTCGCGGCCGTAAAGTTCCTCCCCCAGCGCGGTCAGCGCTGCGCCGAAGAAGCTGGGAGCCAGTGCGCTCGCCTCTGCGATAAACTGTCTAAGAGTCTCCTGGCGCAGTTGCTCGGGCAAGTAGGCGCCTAAGAGCACATCCTGGCGTTCGTCGGTCCACATCAGAGGCGCCTGCGCGTCATCTCCGTAATCGCGTTCGGTGTATTCTTGAGCGGCATCGTGGACGTATTTCGCCACGTCGGACGCCCATAGCGCCCCCGACACCTCTCTTCTCAGGTCTTTTTTCTCGAGGGCTTCCAGCAGGAAGTGAGTGAAGACGCCGCGGCCGAGCCGGGAGTCCTCATAGGAGCGCTTGCCCGGCTCGCATCCGAGCAACACCGCAATGTTCGTTTCGCCGCCCAGTCTCGCCAACTGCTTGCCGAACTGATTCCTCTCGCCGCTCCGGCAGGCGTCGGCGATTATCAACACGTTTTTCAGTCCGGCTTCGGAGAAGCGTTTGATGAGTTCTGCGACCGGAAGCCCAACTCTCTCGACACTCTCTTTCCTCGCGTCGGTAGGCAACAGGAAGTCGCCCCTCGTTGTGGCAACGCCGTGCCCGGAGAAGAAGAATATGAACAGGTCGCTCTTATCCAACCTTCGGTCGCTGAGTATTGATTCGATCTCCCCGAGAATGTGCCCGGCGGTTGGGGTCAATCGCGGCCCGGACTCATCGGTCAGCAGACGGACGGTGTCTTCTCGAAAACTGTAATGCCGGAGTAGGAGCGCTGCAAAATCGCGGGCGTCGCTCGACGCGAAATCCAGTTTGGAGTAATGCTCGTAGGCGCCTGCCCCCACCACGATTGCCCACCGCTTTCCTGGGACGAACGGTATCTCCGGCTCGAAAGACGGTCCCTGGGGACTGCCGAGCGCCGGAACTATCAGCAGGGAGACGAGGACAGCGGGTCGTCGCACGCTAAAGGCTCCTTGCACCAGAGCCGGTTAGGGCGGGCCAGGCACCCAAGAAGTGTCCGGCCGCCAGTGGACGGCGGCTCCGGATAGGGGTCATGCGTTTGGCCATGCGGCACGTGCGATAGACGCTGTGGTGGAGGCGACCGGACTCGAACCGGTGACCTTCTGCTTGCAAAACAGACGCTCTCCCAACTGAGCTACGCCCCCTTGATACTCGCTGTTAACGATACCCGCCCACCGGTCGGCCGGCCACTGGCTTTCCGCCGAAGGCGTGTACCGGCGTCGGCAGAGTTCGAACCCGGCGGCCGGAACCCTCGCTTCGTGAGGGGGGTAGAATTTGGGGCCCCGTGGGCCCATAGCTCAGGTGGTCAGAGCGCGCCCCTGATAAGGGCGAGGTCGGTAGTTCGAGTCTACCTGGGCCCACCAAGTCCGGTCTGACGGCCTCCGGACCCGCCTCATTGTAAGATCGAGCCGAAACCTGCGACCTTGTTGGGCCTCTGGCGCGTCCAATTCATTACTTGGCAAAGAGGGCCTGCGACCGGTCATACTGAGACGCAGATCCGCCGAGGAGGAAGCGAAAAAATGTTTCCAAGACGCCTCAGCCTTACCGGGCTTTTCCTCTGTGTCGCCGCCGGCGTCCAGGCCCTGACCGGCCCGGTGCCGCTCGGCTGGAGATGGTTCGCCGAAGCCGGTTTCGCGCCGACCGCAAAGCCGACTCTGAGCGACGGCCTGGTGGTCGTGCCCGTCGGGCGCAGGGTCTACGCCCTGGACGCCGGCACCGGCTACCAACGCTGGATGTTCCCGCCGGGCGGAGAACCGGACGGAGACTTCCGGACGTCAGTTGTGGCGAGCGGGGATGTGTTTGTCGCGTGCAACACAAACCGGTTCGTTTACGCCGTGGACAAGAAAACGGGCCGGAGGGCATGGGACATGCTACTGAGCCGGGCGGTCGTGCGGACGGCGGTCGCCACAGACGACGTTGTGTTCCTCTTCACGACCGATAACCGGATTGTCGCCCTAAACTCATCGGACGGCAAGCGGGCGTGGAGCCAGGACTATCAGATTGGGGACAACGTCATCGGCAAGCCGCTCTTGTACCAGGGGAAATTGATCTTTTTCACGGCCCGCGGCCAATTGCTGGCGCTGAATACCGCGACGAAGCGAATCGCTTGGAGCCAGCGAGTTCTCAGCGTGAACTCAGACGGGGGCCCTGTTGCTTTTGAGAACAGTATCTTCATCGTGACCGGTTCGCAGGTTGTCCGATTGAACCCTGTGAGCGGCGCGGTGCAATGGGTTCTTCGGTTCCCCGCACAGTTGGCGGGGGGGCCGGCGGTTACACGTAACGGCGGTATTGTGGCAACGTCCAGCACGGAGATCTATACATTTGCGTTGAACGGCCGGAGTCACAGCCGCGAGCCCACCGAACTGAAGGGTTACCTGACCGGCTCCCCTCAATCGGCTGGCGATAATGTGTTCGTCCGAACGAGGAACGGCACGATATACCTCTTGGACCCGGAACGCGGGGATGACCCGGTTATCTGGGAATACACCACGCTGCCGATTGCCGGCACCATGCGCGTGACGACCGCCAGCACCGGAGGCGGCGGCGGTGGGAGCGGCGGCCTCTACGGCGGCGGTGGAGGTGGCGGTGGTGCAAGGAGCACGACGACGACCGAGTCCCCCGCCGACTACGTCGCCGTGCTCGGGCCCCTTGCAATAAGCGACCGCGCGGTCTACGCCCTTGCGGAGGACGCCAGTCTGTTCGCGTGGGGTGCAGCCCTGGGCGTGGACGAGATCGGCCCTACGGTCGTGATGATGAGCCCGCCGATGGGGTCTGCCATGTCGGGTAGGCCGGACCTCGACCTTCTGTTCAGGATCGAGGACCAGGGCACGGGCATCATGACGCGCAGTATTCGCGTGACAATGAACGGGCGCGACATGAAATCCGAGTACAAGTCCGCCGGCGGATTCCTTTACGTGCGCATCCGCCGGCCCGGAAGCACGACACCGGGCGCTAACCCTCCGCTCACCGACGGCCGAAAGATGATCCGCATCTCCGTGGCCGACTGGGCCGGCAACGTGACGGAGAACACGTTCTCGCTAATCATTGATAACACATTGCCGGTGGTTCGCGAAAGGACGGTGGACGAGAGACGAGGCACCGGAAGCGGGGGCGGGCCGAGCATCGGTTAGCGCCGATGAGGCAGCAGGAGTTCTGGCAGGCGCTGCTCAGTTTGGACCTGCCGCCTCGCAAGTCCCGAGAATTGCTGGAGCGGCTCGGGACCGCCTGTTTATCGGCGGATGATCTGGCTTCGTCCCGGGTGCTGTCCTCTTCCGAGCGGCTCTGCCTTCAGGAACAGAAGCCGCTGAGCGAGGTTCAACGCCGCCTGCTCCGCGTAGTTTCCATCGAAGAGGACGCGTATCCGGCGAACCTCCGCCTGTTGTGCGACCCTCCCGCGGCGCTCATGGTGGAGGGGGATCTGAAGCCGGAGGATGAGTTGGCGGTCGCGATTGTGGGAACTCGCAGAGCGACGCCGTATGGCCGAGCCGTGGCTCGGAAACTGGCGGCGGACCTCGCGGCCGGCGGCGTGACCGTCGTCAGCGGAGGGGCGCACGGGATTGACGCCGAGGCCCACGCCGGCGCTCTGGGAGCGGGGGGGCGTACCATCGTGGTCGCGGGTTCGGGTCTCGACCGCCCCTATCCTGCCGCGAACCGGTCCCTTTTCGCCAGAGTCGTGAAGAACGGCGCGGTCCTGACCCAGTTCGCGCTTGGGACGGCACCGGACTACTGGCGATTCCCGCTTCGCAATTACACGATCGCGGGCTTGGTGCGCGCAGTCGTCGTGGTGGAGGCCCCCCAAGGCAGCGGATCGCTCTCTACGGCAAATGCCGCCGTCGACGAGGGCCGGCACGTCTTCGCGACGCCGGCGGCGGTAGGCAGCCAAGGCCACGCCGGCAGTTTCCGCCTGATCAACGACGGCGCCACGCTGCTTTACACGCCTGACCAGGTGTTCGAGGCGTTGGGCGTCGAACGTCGGGTCGCCGAAAGAGAGCCGCCGGAACTTACCGACACTCAGAACAACATCCTGGAACGGTTGACCAGAGAACCGGAACTTGTGGACAACCTGAGCGAGGCTCTGGGCCTGTCCGCCGGCGTGGTGCTGGCAGACCTCACGAAGTTGGAAATCGAGGGTCTTGTGGCGCGGTCGGCCGGAGGCTACGTCCGCCTGTGAGGGCGTCTTGGCTGTTGCCGGAAGGGAATGAGGGCGCCGGCCGGTGGGTGCCTGCGGACGTGAACTTCGACAGCGGCACGGTCGCGCTCCTGGACGCTGAGTCGGAACCTCCGTACTTGGTCCCGGCCCTCGTTGATTGTCACTGTCACGGCGTAGACGGGTTGGACGTGATGGATGGCGAGGGCGCGGCCGTCGGGGCACGGCTGAGGTCTCTCGGCGTGGAGTGGTTTCTGCCGACCACGATAACGGCGGCTTGGGGGCAACTTCGTTCTGCGCTAATGCCTTTGCGGAGCGGCTTTCCCGGCTTTGCAGGGGTTCACTTGGAGGGCCCTTTCATCAACCCGAAGCGGGCCGGGGCGCAGCCGAAGGACGCGGTGCAGGAGCCAAGCATCGAGGCGTTGGAGCGCGGCTTAGGGGACCTGATGGACCTCGTCCGCATTGTCACGCTCGCCCCGGAGATGCCGGGCGGGCTGGAACTGACAGCAGCGCTGGCGCAAAGGGGCGTGCGGGTGAGCGCGGGCCACACCGACGCTGATTGCGAGACACTCATCCGAGCGAAGGAGGCGGGCCTGTCCAGGATGACCCACTTCTACAACGCAATGCGGCCGTTTCATCACAGGGACCTCGGCAGTGTGGGCTTCGGGCTGGCGAATGAAATCACGTGCGAGCTCATTTACGACCGGCAGCACGTTTGCCCCGAGGCGGCACGGTTGCTGTGGGAGCGCCGTGGTCCGCGCGGAGTCGTGGGGATCAGCGACGGCACGGCCCTGAGCGGCGCCCCTGACGGCAAACAGACGGAGATGTGGGGACACACGGTCGTAAAGCGAGATGGTTGCGTGCGCCTGCAAGATGGGACGCTGGCCGGCAGTTGCGTGACGATGGCGGACGTGTTTCGCAACCTCTGGCAGGATATCGGCCCCGCCGGGGCCGTGCTCGCCTGTTCTTTGAACCCGCGGGCGGATCTGGGCCTGCCCGAAGCGGCGCTCTGGCTGGTCGTGAACGAGGAGGGGGAGATCACTGAGACGCTGGAGGGTAACCTGGCGCGTCGGAGATAGCCGATTGGCGGTATTCGATAGCCGATTGACGATAGGCGATAGACGGTTGACGGTGAGAGAACCCCGTGTACGCTGCGATTCGCGGGCCGCCGGTCGCCGGTCGTCAGTCGCCGGCCGGTAGACCCATGTCTTTGATAACGGCACTCAGAAGGCTGATATTCGGCGCGCCGATTGCCACATCCCGGGCCCATCACGAACGTCTTCCCAAACTGTTCGGACTGCCGGTGTTCGCCAGCGACAACATCTCGTCTGTCGCATACGCAACCGAAGAGATACTCCTTATGCTCAGCATTGCCGGGGCGGCGGCGCTCGGCTACGTCACTTGGATCGCGCTTGCGATTGTCGTGCTGGTTCTGGTGGTCATCACCAGTTACACGCGGACCATTTACGCCTATCCTCAGGGCGGCGGCGACTACCGTGTTACGAGCGACAACCTGGGTAGCAAGGTGGGTCGGATCACCGGCGCCGCTCTGCTCATTGATTACACGCTGACCGTGGCCGTAAGTGTCAGTGCCGGAGTGTTGGCCATCGTGTCCGCTTTTCCGAACTTGCAGCCGTATACCGTGCATATGGCTCTCGCGGCTGTTGCGGCCATTGCCATGATGAATCTGCGTGGTATGCGCGAAAGCGGGCTTGTGTTCGCGCTTCCGACATATGCTTTTGTGGGTCTCATGCTGGCGCTGATAGTGGCGGGCCTGATGCGGGCCGGCACCCATCCGGAACCTGTGCCGGTTCCTGTCGAGGCGATGAAACAGGCCACGGCGCCGCTAACGCTCTGGCTGATACTGCGCGCGTTTGCGGCCGGGTGCGCCGCCTTGACAGGAATCGAGGCGATTGCCGACAGCGTGCCCGCGTTCCGGAAGCCGGCGGCTTACAACGCCAGCCGAACGCTATGGATGCTCGGGGCTATATTGGTCGTGATATTCTTGGGTATGAGTTGGATGGCCAGGCATTATGGAGTTGTAGCGATGGACGTAGATCAGCCGGGTTATCGCACGGTCGTGGCCCAGTTGGCGGCCACCATGTTTGGCGAGGGTGGGATGTTCTACGTCATTCAGATCTCCACGATGCTGATTCTGGTGTTGGCGGCGAACACGGCGTTCGCCGACTTTCCCCGCCTGTGCAGTTTCATCGCGGGCGACAGTTTTCTGCCGAGGCAACTGTCCAACCTCGGCGACCGGCTCGTTTTTCAGAACGGCATCATCCTGCTTGCGGTTGCGTCCGGCGCGCTGATCTTCGTTTTCGGGGCGGATGTCCACCGGTTGATCCCGCTTTACGCGCTCGGAGTGTTCACGGCGTTCACTCTGGGTCAGGCGGGAATGGTCGTGCGGCAGGTGCGATTGAAGGCCCGGTGGTGGGGGCCGGTCATTAGTTTTATCGGTATGGTTGCGACCGGTACCGTTTGGGTGGTAATTTTGACTACGAAGTTTATGATTGGCGCATGGATTATCGTCGTTGGGCTAATGGTCCTATTGGCAGTCTTTTGGGGCATAAGGCGGCACTATCGCTACCTGACGCGCGCCCTGACACCGGTTCTTGGCGAAAAACCGGGTCCGGTGGATACGACCGTGCTGCTGCTGGTCCCACGGATTCACCGTGGCATTCTCACCGCGATCGCATATGCCCGGACGCTGAGCAAAGACATACGCGCCGTATATGTTAATATCAATCCGGACAGCGTGGAAGAGGTCAAGCGTGAGTGGGACCAGTTCGCCGGCGATATCCCGCTGGTCGTGCTGGAAGCGCCCTATCGCTCGCTGGTTGATCCAATTTTGGAGTACATTGACGAGGCCGTGGGCGAGCGTGAAAACCATATGCTGACCGTGATACTGCCGCAGGCGGTCCCAAAGCACTGGTGGCAGGGCCTCTTGCATAACAACGCGGCGCTTCCCCTCAAACTGGCGCTCGCGTCGCGCAAGAACGTTGTCGTAACGAACGTGAGGTACTTTCTGGAATGATCGTTGAGTCGGCTGAAGACACCATCAAACTGTCCGGCGACCTGACCTCGAATCAGTGGGAGGCGATTCGCACGGTCGCGGCGATTCTGTTGAAAAAACATCCGCGCGGCGTGGTTGTGGATTGCGAGGGCATTCGTTTTTGCACGCCGGACGGCGCGCAAACGTTTTTCGACATGATGACGCACATCGAGTCACGGAAGGCGCGCATTATCGTGGCAAACGTTCCGGAGCATTGCAAGGAGGTTTTGCAGCATGTTCCGGAAGTGCGCTCCGGCCTTGCGATCGCCGATTCCGTGGAGGAAGCGCGGCACTCGCTGGAGCTGTTGGACGAACTGACCGTGGTGAACAGCCGCCCCCCCCACACGACCGGGAAACTCGTTCTATCTCTGACAGGAGGCCCGGCGGACCCGTACGCCACTTCGCTCGCCGCCGCGATCGCCGAGCGTAGGCAGTTGGCGGTCGTGGCCGTGTATCCACTGGTGGTGCCGCGTGCGCTTCCGAAGAGCACGCCGATGCGGGATGAGGAGGACGCCGCCGCCGATGCGTTGCAAAAAGCTAAGAATGCGCTCGATGGAAGGGGGCTTTTGGTGGAGCCGACCCTCGAACGGACGCGATCGGTGCCTTCCGCGCTGCAAAAGGTAACCCAAGACGCGGCGGGGCGGGCCGTGGTCGTCGCCCTGCCGGCGGAAGACCCGGCCAAGGGCGAGCCGCTGAAGACCGTGAAGGGCCTGCTGACATCCATCACAGCCGAACTGATACTGGTCCGCGAACCGGGTCCGCAAACGGACACCGAGCAGGAAGCGCGGTAGGTTTCTGCGGCTGACTTTGCGGCCCAGCACTGCGTTCCATGACAACGTACGGCCTAGATTCGTACCCCCGGCTGCTATCCTAAGGCGACGGCATGCGGAAACAGGCCAAGCCGATACGGACGCTGTTCCTTGTCGCCGGTCCGCTGGCGGCAGGGCTGATTCTGCTGTTCCTGGACCTGGAGCCCGGCCGCCCCGAGGTAACGCGGACGGCGGCGGTGGCGGTCTGGATGGCGCTCTGGTGGCTCAGCGAGGCCGCTCCACTGCCGGTGACGGCGCTGCTGCCTGTCGCGCTGTTCCCGCTCTCGGGCGTTATGTCGGGCAAGCAGGTGGCGCCCATTTATTTCAACCACATCATCTTTCTGTTCATCGGCGGCTTCATCATCGCGCTCGCCATGCAGCGCTGGAACTTGCACAAACGCATCGCCCTCGCCATTATCTCGCTGATCGGCTTTTCGCCCAACCGCATTCTTCTCGGCTTCATGCTGGCGACGGCGTTTCTTTCAATGTGGATATCAAACACCGCCACGACGATGATGATGGTGCCGATCGCGTTGGGGATTATTCTGCGGTTGGAGGAGACGGGCGGCGAGGGGGCCAGGCGGTTCAGCATTGGTCTGCTGCTGGCGATAGCGTACGGCGCGTCCATAGGCGGCATCGCAACGCTCATCGGAACGCCGCCGAACCTTTCGTTCGTCCGCATCCTGGGCATTATGTTTGAGGGCGCGCCGGAGATCAGTTTCGTTGGATGGATGAAGATGGCGCTGCCCTTGTCGGCGGTGATGCTGGCGGTTGCGTGGCTCTATCTGTCGCGCGTGTTCTGCCGGAACCTGAAGGGTTTTGCGCCGGACCGGGAGGCGTTCGCGCGCGAGCAGCGGGAATTGGGACCGATGCTCTTCGAGGAGAAAGCGGTGCTTTTTGTATTCGCCGCAACCGCGATTCTGTGGGTGACGCGATCGGACGTCACCTTCGGTGCAGTGACGATTCCGGGGTGGGCCGGACTCTTGGGTCTGCGCGATATGGTGGACGACGGGACAGTTGCGATTACGATGGCGGTACTCCTGTTCCTGCTGCCTTCAAGAAGACACGAACGAGGCAGACTGCTGGCATGGGAAGACGTGGCGAAACTGCCCTGGGGCATCGTGCTCTTGTTCGGGGGGGGCTTTGCGCTCGCGTCCGGCTTCGCTGAGAGCGGCTTGTCGCAATGGATCGGCACGCGCTTCGAAGGCGCGGCGGACATGAACCCGATCATCATCGTTGCCCTAATCTGTTTGACCGTCACATTCCTTACCGAGCTCACCTCCAACACCGCCACGACGGAGATGCTGCTTCCCATCCTCGGCGCCGTCGCGGTGGGCATGGGAGTGAATCCGCTGCTGCTTATGATTCCCGCGACGCTATCGGCCTCGTGCGCCTTCATGCTGCCCGTCGCGACGCCTCCGAACGCCATTGTGTTCGGCGCAAAGCGCATCACAATCGCACAGATGAGCCGTACAGGGCTGGTGATGAATATGGTGGGAATTGTGCTGATCACGGGGACGGTGCTCTTGCTCGGGAAGCTTGCGTTTGACATTGATCTCATGCAGGCGCCGGACTGGGCCGTGCCGCGTTAGCGGGCTGTTCATGCACGCGGCGTCTCGGAATGGCGTAGAATCGCTCCGTGATGTCCCGTCGCGCAATCGGCTGTGTGCCGTTCCTAAACGCGAAGCCGCTGATTCACTATTTCAGCACTCCGGAAGCCCAAGGAGAGGTCGAGGTCCTCTTCGCGCCGCCGTCCGACCTGGCCGAGTGGGTGCTCGACGGCCGCGTTGACGCCGCGCTCGCCAGCAGTTTTCTTGCGCTCGAGCGGCCGGGCCTGCGGGCCGCGCCGGGCGTCTCGATCAGTTCCACGGGGCCTGTGGAGAGCGTTCGTCTGTTTTCGAAGAAGCCGTTCGACCAGGTAGGGGTTATGGCATTGGACCGAGGGTCAATGACCGCGAACCACCTGGCGCGGATTCTTCTGGCCGAGCAGTTCGGCGCACAGCCGGGGACGTTTCCGGCCGAGCCTGACATGGAGGCCATGCTGACCCGGGCGGACGCGGCGGTGCTGATAGGCGACGCAGGAATGGACGCGCCCGCCGAGGGATTGCGCGTGCTGGACCTCGGCGCGGAATGGGACAGGATGACCGGCCTGCCCTTTGTTTGGGCCTTGTGGATCGGAACTGAGAGCCTCACGCCGGAACTGGCGCACACACTTCTGAAAGCGAAGGAACGCGGCATGGAGCGCATCGAAGAGGTTGCGAAGGCCGAAAGCGAACGCCTCGGCTGGGCCTATTCCCGCTGCCTCCGTTATCTGGCCGAGGTGATTGACTTCGACCTGACCGAACGGCACCTTCAGGGCCTTCGGCTGTTCGCCGACCTGTGCGCGAAATATGGCTTCATCGCGAAATCGTGGACGCCGGAGATTGTGGGAGAGGCGGCTCCAGCGGCTAAGCGGCAATGAAGAAAGCGCGTGGGTTCTCATTCCGCTTCCGTTAGTTCCTGCCCGAGTGCCGCCGGTCGTCTGCTCAGGTGTATTGAGGGCGTTTTCGCCCTGCGAGCGAACATTCCCGCCCCGGCTGCGTATGAACTCCATGAGATTGATGCAGGCAGGATCGGAGGTTATCAGAATGAAAACAAGCATCATCGTAACGGTTTGCGCGCTGGCGTTGAGCGCGTCGCTCGCGGTGGCGCAGGGGCCAGGCCCGGGCGGACAGCGGCAGCGCGGGCAAGGTGCCGGAATGGGAATGGGGCAGGGGCCGCTCCTCGCAATAGGGCTTCTTCAGAGGCCCGATGTGCAGAAGGAGTTGAACCTCACCGACGAGCAGAAGCAGACTCTCGCCCAGAAGCTGCGCGGCCTGCGACAACAGCCCGGACAACGCGGCGAGCGCCGTGAACGCGGCGATCAGCGACGCGGTGGCGGCGACCAGAGGGCCGACCAACAGCGCATCGCCGGCGCCATCAAGGAAGTGCTGAACGACAAGCAGTTCGAGCGGTTTCAGCAACTGGTGCTGCAGAGGGCGGGGCCCTCGGCGATTGCCGGGCCGGACGTGGCGAAGCAACTAAGTCTAACTGAAAAGCAACAGACAGAGATACGCGACATCCAGCGGGCGTCCGGCGAAAAGGCGCGTGCCGCGATGCAGGAAGCGCGCGGTGACCGGGAAGCGATGCGCGGCATAAGAGAGAAGATGCAGGCATCGCGAGAAGCTGCGGGAAAACAGATCTTGGGCTTGCTCACCGCTGAGCAGCAGAAAAAGTGGAAGAGCCTGTTGGGCAAGCCCTTCAAGTTCGAGACGGGAAGAGCCTGAACCGGACTACGGTTTCCGCCTTGCGGCCCCATTCACACGTGAACGGGGCCGCTGTATTTTCAATCGGTGCGGCGCGGCATATCTTTTGGATCGCGGAGGCGAGAGCGAAACGTTAGTCGAAGGGCTGCGAGGTCGCGGAGCATGCGGAAGCCGTCCCGAATGAGCCGCACCTTCGACCCTTCTTGATGCGACCAGCGGATCGGCACTTCCGTAATCTCGAAACCGAGCGCCCTCGCCAGCATCAGCGCCTCGAAATCGTAACTGTATCCGTTCAGCCGGCAGCGTGGAAAGATTGCGGCCGCCGCGTCGTAAGAAAACAGTTTGAAGCCGCACTGCGTGTCCTTTAGGCCCGGCACGCCGAGAACTCGCACGACCCCGTTGAACAATCTTCCCGCCATTTCACGGAACTTGGGCTGGTGAATCTCAAGTTGGCTCTCACTCAGCGCCCTGCTGCCGATCGCCACCGGTGTTGCAGCCGCAAACAGTTTCTCGACCTCCTCGATCGGCGCTGCAAGGTCGGCGTCGCAAAGCAAAAGCCAGTCGGCTTCGGCCGTGAGCATTCCTGTTCGAACCGCGTACCCTTTGCCCCGGTTGGGGCGATACTCGATCAGTTCGAACCTTTCGTCCTCTTCGGTGAACCGCTTGGCGATGTCGGGCGTTCGGTCGGTGCTGCCGTCGCTGATGACGAGGACCGTCCACGTGTATGCCTGGGAGTCCAGATACTCGCGGATGCGCCCGAGGGAGTCGGCCAATCGCGGCTCTTCGTTATAGGCAGGGACTATGACGGCCAGGTGCGGACGGCCCACGCGGAGAGTCTACTACTTGGGCGCCCGTGAGCTCCGGCGCCGGTTACGATGGCAACCGGCCTTCCGCGAAGATCGTGGGGAACCCGCCGGTGTGCCAGAAGAGGGTGCGGCCGGTCAGTTCGCCTTTCTCCGCCAGGTCGAGGAATCCCGCGAACGCTTTGCTGGTGTAGACCGGGTCCAGGAATATGCCCTCGGTACGCGCGAGAATCCGGGTCGCATCCTGCGCATCTTCAGAGGGCACCTGGTAGCCCGCGCCGGCATACTCCATCCGCAAGTCAATGTCGTCGCGGGTCATGCGCAGTTTGCCCAACAGTAGGGCGTCGAGGCCGCCGGCGATGCTCGCGCAAACGTCCGCCAACTCCGGCTCCTTGTCAGTGGCGACGCCGATGAGGTGGGTTTTCAGGCCGGTGCGGCGCAGGCCGTACGCCATCCCCCCCTGTGTGCCGCCGCTGCCGCTGGCGACGACGATCCGGTCGAACGGCTCGGCCTGTTGTGAGATCTCGTCTATCGCCCGGACGAAACCGAGCGCGCCGATTGGGTTGCTGCCTCCGCTGGGCGATTGATAAACTTTTCTTCCTTTCTTGCGCAGTTCGTCCGCTAACGCGGCGGCGTGTTGGCTCAAGTCGTCGAAAGTTCCGTCCGGATAGAGATGGATGTTCGCGCCGAGCCAGCTATCGAGCACTTGATTCGCCGTGGGCCAAGGCGCTTCCGGCCATTCGCCGGGTTTCGTTTCGCGGCCGGATCCCGGGTGTGGCCAGTACATGGTGACGGCGTGAAACTCGATGCCGTGCACGCCGCACGCCGCCGCGGATTGCCTTACGAAGTTGCTCTGCGATGCGCCTTGGGTAACGAAGGTGTCGGCCCCTTGGTCCAGCGCGTCGGCGATCAGGTACTCCAGTTTCCTGCCTTTGTTGCCGCCGCCTCCGAAGCCGCTAAGGTCGTCCCGCTTTATCCAGAGGTCTATCCCCAGTTTCTCCGAGAGGCGGTCGAGGCGGTGCAGGGGCGTCGGGTCGCAGGTGAGCGGAATGCGGCAATGGAGCATGAGACTTAGTATGCCAGGTGGCGCCGACCGCCATCGGAGAGGGCGTTCCACCGGCCGCAGTAGGCCAGCGCACGGACCGTACCGAGGGGCAATCGGTTAGACTCTGGGCGTTATCGCCATGAGCAAGCATTCCGGTTGCGCCGATTCGACGGTTCCGCGCAGGCGGGCCGTACCCAATGCTCTGTGCGCGTCGCTCGCCGTGGCCGCGATTCTCAACTGGCATTGCGATACAGGGCCGCGGCTGAACGGCGACCCCGCAGCCTCGAAGGCGCAGTCTGTGGGCGCACGACGGGCCGGTTCCCAAGAGCGCTCGTCGGAAGGGGAGCCCTATAGTGGCGGCATCTACCAGGTGTGGTTCCGCATCGGCCTCGATACAGACCTGGGAGACCTTCGCTGGTCGCCGTCCGGGGACAGGCTGGCTTACTCTCAAGAGGGTGATCTGTGCCTCTGGCCGGACGGGGCGCAAATCACGCTTATCCAAGATGATTTCAGTTCGGTCGCCCTCGACCTGGAATGGAGCCCCGACGGAGAGTTCATTGTTGCCCGCGGGAATGGAAAGACCCTGCTCGTGGACGCGACAGAGGTTGAAGTCGTGGAGACGTTCGACGACCACAGGTTCATCTGGTGGATGGATGGAAGGCGTTGCTGGGCGGAACCGCTGGACGCCGGGGCAAGGACGCCGGATGACGTCCAGACGTGGCACTTCGGATCCCGCAGACGGGAACTGCCGCCGGGTTTGACGCTGATCGCATATGCCGCCGGCGGCGGGGCGCTTCTCGCCGAACACAACCCCGCGGACGGCGGGGGATATCCGGAAGGCCCGCTCGTACTCCTACGCATGGACATCAAGACAGGGAAGATTCTGTGGCGGAAGACGATCCATGAAACCGGCCGAATGGACTACAGATCCACGCCGATCCTGGCGTGGAACGAGGGACTGCATGCCGCCGCCATTTTGACGGACGCCTCGGGGGGAGGCACGTTCGTTGGCCGGGTGTATTCCGGAGACGCTGTGCACGAATTGGAGAGCGTTTACACGGCCGGAGATAGTTACAACTGGGTTATGGAACCGGTGTCGTGGGTAGGAGACGAACTTTGCGTCTCCCTGTCCTTGGCATACTCATACAAGCCAAGCGAAAACGTCCAAGCGACCATGTTCTGGAGAGAGATCAATTTCTTCAGTGTGAAGGACGGCACGATGCGCTCCGTTTACCAGTCTGACTACCTGGGCTTCAAGGCGGTTGCGAGCGCGGAGTGGCTGGCGTTCGTTGAGATTCGAGATGGCGACCGGTATCTCGTCATCGCCCCCTGGGCGAGGGGAAGCGACGGGAGGTTGCTGCGTCCTATCTACGATCCTGACCCTTGGGTTCCTTAACCTCGCTGCGTCTGGTGTTCGGTGCCTGCGTGGCTTCCGACCCGGCCGCTACAAACCTGGAAGTTAGCCCGGCCCGGCGATCAGTCGCTCACGCGTATGAAGTCCACCTTTGATGCTGCGCCGACCCTTCCACCGGGTCGGCGCGCTCTGGCCGCGACCGGTGGAACGGTCGCGGGAGCGGAAGAGTTCACATCCCTCACCGGTCGCACCGGTGAGGGTCGAACCTGGACGTTTGCGTCATTTGTTGGTCAGTCGGCCACGCGAATGTAGTCCACGTTTTATGCCACCATCTTTCCACGGATGGTGGCCCGGTGTGATGCGGAGGGGTGTGCGCGGCGGCCGGCATCCGGTGGAGCGGAATTGTCGTGAAGCGTCGGCCATCGCGCGATCGTGGCCGGCTGCGGGAAAGGCCGCATGGACCTGCACATACGCGAATACCGGGAGGAGAAGGACAGGGAGCAACTGGCTCCCATCTGGTCGGTCGCTTTCTCCGGCGGCGAGCCGGTCCCCGAAGACAAGCGTTTGGACAAGGAGGACTCCTCAACGTTCGTGGTAGAGGCGCGCGGCCGGATCGTGGCCGGCTTTCGCGTGCACCACATGACGGCCACTCGCGGCGAGACGGCTCTAAGATGCGGCGGAGTGGCGGCGGTCGCTGTGGCGCCGGAGTTCCGGCAGGCGGGCTTAGGCGCCCGCATGATGGAGTGGTCTCTCGACTGGATGCGAGAAGAGGGTTTCCTGCTCACTTCGCTGTATGCTTTTCGTGAAGGCTACTACCGGAAGTTCGGTTATGAGTGCGCGGGCGTCCGAATGCGCATCACGTGCCCAAACCAGCGATTCCCACGCGTCGAGCCCTCCCTGCCGGTGCGGCAGTTGACACCCGACGACTGGCAGCAACTGGAGCCGGCGTACGCCCGGTTCGCGCGGCGCTATTCGGGGATGAACCTGCCCCGGCATCCGGAGCGATGGAAGAGCGTGTTCGGCCGCCGGCCACCGGACCCGATCGTGTACGCCGCGGGCGACCCGGTGGAAGCGTACGCGATCCTTCGCGTTTCGGCCGACTTCTGGGGAGACGAAACGGTTTCGGAACTTGTCTGGGCCACGCCCGAAGGGTACCGATCGGTTTTTGCGGCGCTGTTCGGCATCGGAATCAACCGCGCATCTCTGGCCTGGTGCGAGCCTTCGGACGGGCCCTTTCTGGCGACTTCAGTGGATCAGGGCGTGAAGGCCGCCTACGAGAATCCGATCATGTTCCGAGTTCTCGACGTTCCGGCGGCACTCGGCGCGCTGAAGCCTCAAGCAAGCGGCGACTTTTCTCTTCTGGTGCATGACGAAGGTGTGCCGCAAAACCGAGGGCCGTGGCGCGTGTCGTTCTCATTGGACGGCGTTAGCGTTGAAGCGTGCGATTCCGCCGGGATTGAAATGGACATCCGGCACTTTTCTCAGGCGTTTCTCGGCGAGCCTTCGTTCGCCGGCCTGCTTGGCCAGGGCTTCGTGAAGGTTTGCAGAGAGGCGGACGCCAAGAGTGCGGCCGACTTGTTGACTCCAAGAGCAACGTATTGCCTTGATATGTTTTGAATGGCTCGCTGTTGGGCTGTGTGAGATCCGCAATTACGATGAGTGCTTTTCTGACAATGTTCCAATCTTTTTGATTCAGCCGAGGGCGGCCTATTCCGCGCGACTTTCTCACTTGAGGTCTCTCGTTGGGAATCGAGGAGAGTGGAGTTTTCGCGGCGGGGATGAGCCTGATCTGCTGAAAGTAGTGAGGGATGGATTGGGGGGCGGCGATGTGGGTGTCGGAGGCGGTGCCCTGCAAATGGTTGGGTACAATACTGATTAGGCAACCGAGCACCGGGGACGTCCACAGGTAGGTCTGATGAACGGTGAGAAACGCGTAGTGCGGCGGCAGACGGCCCTCCTGATTAGGAGTGCGGCGATGGATGGCGGCCTCATCTGGCTTCTCGTGTTGCTCGTGTCCTTCACGCTCTCGAGAGTAATCAATGGATCGGGCCCACACCTCGACGTCGAGATTGTGCTCGTTTATGTGTTACTCGCGGCACCCGTAATCATCGGTTCCATTTTCGTCGGCAATCTCATCATAGTCCGCTGGGCCATGCCCAAACACATAGGATCGACGCCTCAAAGTCCCTCCGGTCTGGCGATTTTTCTTATGGTCATTGGGTTAGTGGTGCTGGCGGCGTTCGAGGCGGACACTCTGGTCCAGGCGTGGCAGAGCATGCCTTATCGGCCGCTTTCTCCGGGCGAAGCCGAACATCTGGTCGAAGAGTTCGAGATGGATCTCTTCGCAATCGGCGTGTACTCGGCGATCGTCGCCTTCGGCGCCGGCTTCACAATGAACTGGGCCAAGAAGATACAGCTGCTCGTACGGCTTCGAGAAGGCAGTCAAAAGCCGGGGCGCGTCAAGCACCATCGGAGTGCCGACTAAAGGCCCACATACTGCGGCCGCACTCTCATCGCTCGTTACTATTCGTCCGGACTTGCCCGCAGCGCCGCCGCGCGCTCCTGGGCGTCCCTCGCTTTTAACGTGACGGTCAGGCCGTCAATCAGGGGGACCACACCTGCTCGCTTCTTGACGATTCGCGCAAGTTCGTCCTCGAAGAAGAACTTCTCTTCGCCGAACGCGGGCTTCAGTTGGTCAAGCCAGGTCGCGTTCGAATCGAACTTGGCGAAGAACGGGCGTTTGCACCAATCAGGGTTGCGGCCTTGCAGGAAAGTGAGCACAAACACCTTCTCGCCATTTACCTCGGCAACACCCTCTACGGCGACTTTTCCAGGGTACGCAGACATAGAAGGACCGCGCACAGTTCGCGCCAGTCCTGAAACCTGTTGGAATGCGCCGTGGAAAACCTCCCATGCGCGTATGAGCGGAACCGAGAAGTAATCTTGTGCCCCGGTTTCGCGTTCAACGAACATGTAATAGGGAATACATCCGATGCGAACCTGTTCTTTCCACATCCGCGCCCAAACGTCCGGCGAGTCGTTGATGTGTTTGATAAGTGGTGATTGCGTTCTTATCTGCGCGCCGGTGCTTCTAATGCGACGGATTGCCTCACGGGCGACGTCCGTGGAAAGTTCCATCCAATGGTTGTAATGGCCCATGATCGCCAGATGCTTTCCGGCATTCACGATCTTCTCGAACAGCCGCAGCACGTCGTCGGCGTCTTTGTCGGTTACAAAACGATACGGCCAATAAGCGACTGATTTGGTTCCGATTCGTATTGTCTGAATGTGCTCGAACTCCGGTTCCAACAGCGGCTCGATGTAAAGTGCGAGGTTCTTTGCGGCCATTATCATCGGGTCGCCGCCCGTGAAGAGTACGTCCGTCAGTTCTTTGTGCTGCGAGAGATATCGTTGGAACCGCTTCGACTCGTCCGTCGCAAATCTCAGGTCCTCCATGCCCACAAACTGCGCCCACCGGAAGCAAAAGGTGCAGTAGGAGTGACAAGTTTGTCCATGGGATGGAAAGACGAGGCATGTTTCGCGATACTTGTGTTGAACGCCGGGAACCGGTTCATCGTTCATAAGCGGTACGTTCGCCGTCATCTGTCCGGCAGGGTGTGGATTCAGTTCGAGCCGGATTGCGTTTGCGAGTGCCTGTACCTCCTCCTTTGACGCTCCGCGCCGTAGCGCGTCCGCCATGCGTTCAAAGTGGCGCGTATCCAGCATGCCTTTTTGCATAAATGTGAGTTGATAAATCGGGTCGTTCGGTATGTTGTCCCAATCAATCAGTTCCTCAACGACGTAACTGTTGGCGCGGAAAGGCAGGACGTTCGAGACGACCTTCATTTCGAATCGCTGATCCGCGTCCAATCTTTGTAACTGCGGCAGCGTGTCAATGTCTCGAACGCCATAAAACTTCAGCTTTCTCGGTGTAATGCTCACTGCTACCTCCCCGTACGCATAATAACATACCGTATCTTGCATTCAGGACGCAAGGTGTGAAGGCGAGACATCGGCCGGGCAGCCCCGGAAATGTGGGGCTCGGCACCGTGCTTGAGTGCAGATCCTCGAGTAGTCAGAGGCCCACGATATCGTCCCGCCGGCCTGTGGGAAGCCATGGTGAGCCGTATAGGATTCGAACCTATGACCTGCTGATTAAGAGTCAGCTGCTCTACCAACTGAGCTAACGGCCCACGGGATGCCGATTCTACCTCGGCGTGAAGTTCGCCGGAGGCAGCGCGAAGAACCGGTCGGCGTTGGCTGTGGTTATGTCGGCGGACTGCTCGGGGCTCATCTTCAAGAGAGAGGCGAGCCCGTCGTTTATCAGGGGCAGCATCGCCGGCTCGTTCGGCCTGCCGCGATAGGGGTGTGGCGCCATGTACGGCGAGTCGGTTTCCAAGAGGATGCGGTCGGTGGGCATCTGCGAGACGATGCGTCGCAGGTCGTCCGCCTTCTTATATGTAATCGGGCCGTCAACGCCGAACCAGCAACCCAGCGCACGCGCACGCAGTGCGTCTCTTTCATCCCCGCTAAAGCAGTGCAGCGCCATCCGGACCGGCGGGTTCTGAAGCGCTTCGAGCCAGTCCAGCAGGTCGGCATACGCGTCGCGGCAGTGAAACACAACCGGCAGGCCGAGGTCGGCGGCGAGTTCTACTTGGTCGGTCGTGCACAGCCTCTGCTGCTCGGGAGACGCATAATCCCAATGATAGTCGAGCCCGATCTCGCCGATCGCGACCGCCTCCGGTTCTTGCGCCAACGACTCGATCTCTTTGAGGCCACTTGATGTGTAGTTTGCCGCATAATTTGGATGCCAGCCGACAACGGCGTAAACACACTCATGTTCTTTGGCAAGTTCGACGGCTCGCCGCGATGTCTCGGTGTCCATTCCGACGAGCAGTACGCGGTCCACATTGTTCTCTTTAGCGCGCGCGAGGGCTGCGCCGGGATCCGGGAACGCATCCGTCAAGTTTAGGTGGCAGTGTGTGTCAGTCAAGCGCATTCGGTCTCAGCAGGGATGGCCGCCGCGTTCGCCGCGCAGTTGGCTCAGGAGGTGGGGCAATAGCGGTGCGAGCGCTTCGATTCCGTCGCGTGCGCCGTTCGGCGAGCCGGGGAGATTGACGATCAGCGTCTGTCCGCGACTTCCGGCGACGCCGCGTGAGAGCGCCGCCATGACCGTTTTCTTCGCGCCTTCCACGCGGATGAGTTCCTCTAATCCCTGGGCGCGTCGGTCCAACACGGCAAGCGTGGCTTCGGGAGTGATGTCGCGCGGCGCAAGACCGGTTCCACCCGTGGTGAAGATTGCGTCGCATCGCCCGCACATGGTAAGGAGCGCGTCGGTGATCTTCGCCTTTTCGTCGTAGACGATTCGCTTATCGAAGTTTCTTGCGCCGATGGCGCGCAGTGCTTCCTCCACCGCCGGACCGCTCCGATCATCGTCCTCAGTTCGCGTGTCGCTAACGGTAATTATGCCAAACCGAAGTTCGCTCATTCTTTGCGCGTCCAATCGCTTTTCCCTCCGGTTTTTTCAACGAGCCGAATCTTTTCGATCTCCATTTCCGGCCCGGCGGACTTCAGCATATCATAAAGCGTCAGCGCGGCGACCGAGGCGGCGGTGAGCGCTTCCATTTCAACACCTGTCTTGGCTTCGGCGGTGGCCTCAGCACTTATTACTACTCCTTCGTCAGTTACTTGCAGGTTCACAGCGACGAGAGCTAGCGGCAGCGGGTGGCACAGCGGTATAAGTTCGGCGGTCCGCTTGCCGGCCTGGATGCCGGCGATGCGAGAAACCGCCAGCGCGTCGCCCTTCGGGTTGTTTTTCAGCGCGGCAATATGCGCGTCGCTCAGGCGAACGAACGC
Organism: Armatimonadota bacterium; assembly: GCA_022567555.1. Taxonomy (GTDB): domain Bacteria; phylum Armatimonadota; class Fimbriimonadia; order Fimbriimonadales; family ATM1; genus JADFGT01. Next base: position 22,860 of record JADFGT010000010.1, read on the forward strand.
TTCGGCCACGGCGTGCCGCCGCGTGACCTCTTTGTCCGAAACGTCAACCATGCGCGCGCGGCCTTCCCGGTCCAGATGCGATAGCGGGTCCATGCCGTGAGCGTACCTGCCGGGCGGGTTCTGGGTCGCTTCGGTCCGCCGTATGCCACATCGGGCTCGGTGAAACGGTTCCCCTCGCAGGCGCTGTGCAGCGCCCGACCTCCGCTTCCCATCGTCCGACAAAGACTCCCGCCGTCCGGGCCGGACCGAACCGCTGACTCCCTACGTGAGGGCGGCCGTCTGCCATAATCTCAGATAGCGCCATGAGCGAACTGATGTTCATTGTCGAAGAGGACCCCGAAGGCGGGTACTGGGCCCGCGCCGTAGGTGAGTCTATCTTTACGGAGGCTGACGATTTGGATGAGCTAAGAAAACAGGTCCTCGATGCCGTGAAGTGCCATTTCGAGGATGGGGAAGTGCCAAAGGTGATCCGTCTTCACTTCGTGCGGGACGAGATAATCGCCGTATCAGGTTGCCGCGAGACCTTTCCGGCGACGACCTTGCGCGGAAACTCGGCACGTTTGGCTACGACATCACCCGCCAGACCGGATCACACCTGCGGTTGACTACGCAGGAGAATCGTCGGCATCACCTCACAATTCCACGGTACCGCAACCTTCGAGTCGGCACGCCTGCCGCCGTCATCCGCGCCGTGGCGGAGCACTTCGTTATCTCAAGGGATATTGTCGCGCAAAAGTTGTTTGGCAAGAGGCGCGGAGGAGGCGACAGTTAGTCCCTCCCCTCCGGCCGCAGCGTCGGAAAGAGGATCACGTCCCGAATAGTCTCCGCGCCGGAGAGGAGCATTGCCAGCCTGTCCATGCCGATTCCCAGGCCGCCTGTGGGCGGCATGCCGATTTCCAGTGCGTAAAGGAAATCTTCGTCCATAGGGTTCGCCTCGTGATGGCCGGCAGCGAGTTGCGCGGCCTGCAGTTCCAACCTCGCGCGCTGGTCAATCGGGTCGTTCAGTTCGCTGAACGCGTTGCAGAATTCGCGGCCCAACATGTAGCCCTCGAAGCGCCGTGTCAGCCTCGGATTCGTGGGATGCTTCTTCGCCAAAGGCGACGTCTCGATGGGGAAGTTCTCTACGAATGTCGGCTGAATCAGTTTACGCTCAACAAACCGCTCATGGATTTTTTCGATGATGCTGCCGACTTCCGATTCGTCTTCAGACGGCAGGCCGAGGCGGTCCATCGCCGCTTTCGCGCTTTTCAGCGTCTCGAACTCCGACGGCGCGACGCCGGCTTCCGTCTCTATCTTTGAGAGCATGTCAATGCGCTGCCACGGCTTACTGAAATCGAGCGTGACGCCGCCGACCTCCAGTTTTTCGCTCCCGAACACCCGAACGGCGATCTCGCGGCAGAGGTCTTCTACCAGCGCCTGGATGTCCTCCATCTTTGCGTATGCCTGATAAAGTTCCAGCATGGTGAACTCCGGGTTGTGCCGAGTGCTGATGCCTTCGTTGCGAAAAACGCGTCCGATTTCGAACACCTTCTCGAACCCACCGACAATCAGCCTCTTGAGATGAAGTTCGAGCGATATGCGAAGTTTCAGGTCTAAGTCCAGCGTGTTGTGGTGCGTTTCGAACGGCCGCGCCGCCGCCCCCCCCGCATCTTGCTGCAAGACAGGTGTCTCGACCTCCATGAACCCCCGCTCTTCCAAAAAGCGGCGCGTCACCGAAATCATCCGCGACCGTTTCACAAACAGGCTGCGACTCTCTTCGTTGGCTATCAGATCCAGGTAGCGCCGGCGGTATCGCTCCTCTTTGTCGGTGAGCGCGTACCAGTGGTGGCCCTCCTTCTCTTTGCCGACCGGCAGGGTGTGCAGGCATTTCGCAAGGACGGACAGGTCTCGCACGTGCACCGTCACCTCGCCCATCTTCGTTCTGAAGACCTCGCCGCGAACGCCGACGATGTCGCCGATGTCCACAAGGTTGAATACGTTCCACAGCGTGTCGCCCACGTCGTTCTTCTTGAGATAAACTTGAACGCGTTCGCCCTGCCGTGTCAGGTCGAAGAACGCGGCCTTGCCCATTTTGCGCAGGGCGGTTATGCGGCCCGCGACCGTGACCTCGGCGCCTTCGAGGTCCGCAAATCGTCCGTGGATCTCGGCCGGAGTGTGCGATTGAGGGAAATCCTCAAACAGATAGGGGTCGTGGCCGAGTTCGCGCAGCCGGGCGAGTTTTTGCAGTCGGAGTTGCCGGACGTCCTGCTCCGCGCTCACCGCACCGCCTTCCCGATCTTTATGATCTGGTAGGTTACCTTCCCGGAGGGAGCCTGGAATGTGACCTTGTCTTCCTTGGCCCTTCCGAAGATCGCCATGCCGAGGGGTGACTCATTGGAAATCTTGTCGCGGTCCGGGTCCGCCTCGGCGGTGCTTACGACAGTGACCACGCTCTCCTTCTTGCTCCGCGTGTTGAGCAACGTGACCCTGGATCCGATAGCGACCTCGCGAACGGAGATATCCTTGGGCGAGAGGACCATGCAGTTGCCTAAGATTGCCCTCAACTCGGCGATTCGGCTTTCGACGATGGCCTGCTCGAACTTGACCTCTTCGAGTTCGGAGTTATCCTCGCTGAACTCGCCGTGCTCCATGCTCTCGCGGATGCGCTCCGCTATCTGCTGGCGCCTCTTGGTCGTGAGTTCGTCCAGTTCTTCTGTGAGCCTCGTGTGCCCCGTCGGGGTCAGGAGGATGACGTCGCTGTCATTTCGCATTCCCAAGGACCTCTCAGCATCCGGAGCGGGCGGCCGGCCGGCGACTCCGGACGCATAGTCCGGGCATTATAGCCGAACACCCCCACAATATACGTACGATATCCCCCGAAGGTTCTATCGGCCGCTTCGGGCCAACCTGAGGATTTCCGCGCCTCCGCCGATGATCCAACTGGCCCAGACTGCGCGCTGCGGTCGGGGCGGGTGGCACGGATAGCCGCCTGGACTCTCTATGGACGGGGCCTGGATAGGAAGGACCACCGTTGAGGATACTCGAGAACCTGTTCGGCAGCCACGCCGCTCGGCTGCAAGAGGCTTTGGGCCGCACTGCGGAGCGCCACCGTTTGCTGACCGGCAACCTGGCCAACATCAGTACGCCCGGGTACAAGCGGAAGGACATGGACTTCGCCATCTCCCTGGACCGGGCCGGCAGGAACGGGCCGCGCCTAAGACTCCGGACCGGGGACCCACGACACTTCGAACGCGGGGTCGTGCCGATCAGATCGGGCAGGGGCGCGGGTGGCTCGGTCGTGGAAACGCGCTCGATACGCACCGACGGCAACAGCGTGGACCTGGAACGAGAGGTCGCCGCCCTGACCGAAACCCAACTCCATTACAGCGCCCTGAGCCTTATGAGCCAGCGGTATTTCCAGGGGCTGAAGACCGTGATTCGGGAGGGTCGCTAATATGAGCCTGCTTCGATCATTCGCAGTCAGCGTGAGCGCAATGACGGCCGAGCGCTATCGAATGGACGTGATTTCGGCAAACTTGGCGAACGCAAACACGATGCGGATGAACGGCCAGGACCCGTATCGGCGGCGAATGGTCGCCGTGATGGCGGACGGCTCCGGGGGCGTTCGTATCCAGGGCACCCTGGAGGACGCCAGCCCGTTCCGCGTGGTGCATGAGCCGGGCAATCCATACGCCGACGCCGACGGCAACGTGTTTTACAGCAACGTTGACGCGATCACGGAAATGGTGGACATGATCAGCGCAAGCCGCGCATACGAGGCGAACATTCAAGCCTTCAACCTCACCAAGCAGATGCTTCAGAGCGCTCTGGATATCGGGCGCGTTTGACAGAGATGCGCATTGATGCAATAGGACGGCTCCAACAAGGGCAAGCCCCTACCGCGGGGAAGTCGCCTGTCGGCGGTGACGACTTCGGCCGGATGCTGACGGACGCCTTGAAGGAAGTGAACGACGCGCAGATGGCTGCACGCGACGTTCAGAACGATCTCATGGCGGGTCGGAAGGTCGAATACCATGACTTGGTATTCGCCATGGAGCGGGCATCGGTTGCACTGCAACTGACAATGCAAGTGCGCAACAAGCTCCTGGAGGCATACCAGGAGATTCAGCGTATGCAGGTATGAGTTTCTTCGGTTTTCTGTTTTCGGAACGGTTTCAACTATGAAACTGATTCCTGAAGACTGATAACCGAAAACCGTTCCTATCGGCCCACCCGGCGTCGAATCAACTATGGGTGGAAATCTGCTAAAAATCCGTGCGTGGTGGGAAACCGCCGATCGTACAACCAAAACTGTCACGCTTGTCGGCGGCGCACTGCTCTCCGCGCTATTGGTTATCGTGTTCTATGTGTCGAGCACTCCGGACATGCGCCAACTGTTTCCGCGTCTGGACCCGACCGAGCAGGGCCGCGTCATCCAGAAACTGCAGGAATTGAAGATTCCATACGAGCAGGATTCGGATGGAAGCATCAACGTGCCCGGCCACATGGTGGCGGAGGCCCGCGCCCGGCTGGCGCAGGACGGGATTCCCACGACCATAGCGCTGGGCAACTCGCGATTGGACAGATCCAGCATCACGGAATCGGCGTCGCTCCAAGAAGAGAAGTTTCGCATCGCCCTGGAGGAGGAACTTCAAAAGACGCTGGTGCTGCTCGCGCCGATTAGCGCTGCAAAGGTGCATATCGCGCCCGGCAACAATTCGCCGTTCATCGGAGATGACAGGGACCCCAGCGCAAGCGTGGTGGTGCAACTCAGGGCAGGGTTCTCACCCGCGCGGAGCGTCGCCGACGCGGTCGTCACCACGCTGGGTGGGGCCGTTGAGGGTTTGATGCCTGAGAACATATTCGTCTCTGATTCGTCGGGCGCCGTGATTTGGGACGGCAAAGCGGACGGCGATGGCGGCGTGAACTCGGGAGTCAAGAAGCGCCAGGCCGAACGCGTAGAAGCGCAATTATTGGAGCGGCGCATCGAAAGCGCCATCGGGCGCGTTTTCGGTCCCGGCAAGGCGAGCGTGAGCGCCGAAGTGGAAATGAACTTCGACAAGGAAGACGTCACAACGACCACCAAGACCCCCTCAAAGGTCCCAATCAGAAGCGACACCGTGACTGAGGAGATGAGTGACGGGACAGGTATTCAGCCGAGGGGGGCGGTCCCGCCATTGGGAGGAGCGCCGGCAGCGAGCGGGGGAACCGCTAGTTCGGCAAGCGGTAATACGTATTCAGTCTCGCAGGCATACACGGAGTTTGGCGACGGGACACTGGAGAGGGTTGATAAGAGCAAAGCACCGGGGGCGGTCACGTCAAGCCGCGTGAGCATCTTTCTCGACGAATCCCTCTCCGACCATGTCCAGAACGTCCAGACATACGTTTCGACCCTAATCGGAGCCGACGCGGATCCTGAGAAATTCATAGTTACAGTCTCCGCCGTGGCGTTCGACACGTCCGCTGCCGACATGGCGAAAAAGGAGTTGGCTGCCGTGAACTCGTCTCAGATGAAGCAGCAGATCATCTCCCTGATCCCTGTCTTTGCGCTTGTGATCGTAGGTTTCCTGGTAGTGCGGGCTCTTGGAAAGGCGGCGGCGGGCAACACGAACGTCATGGTCTCGGCGGGCGCTCTGCCGTCCGGAGGCGGGGCAGTGGCAACCCTGCCCGCACCTGCCGGGTCGGCGACCTCCGCCAAGGCTGCCGGCGCCGCAGCGGCGCTTCCCGGGCCGGGTGACGAGGAGGCGTTGAGCGACACGGCTCGAAAGCGCGCCGACGCGATAAAGCGTTCGATGCGCCCGGACGTGGAAGACATCCCCGAAAAGTTCGACGCCGAACTGGAACAACTGTTACGCATGGCCGACACGCGCCCCGAGTCCGTGGGGCTGCTCATAAAGAGTTGGCTGTTGGAGGAGACATTGTAAATGAGAGGCGCGCAGCACGCACTTCCCAATCGGCTGAAGGCCGCGGTCATGATGATGGTTTTTGGCCCCGAACTCAGTTCGAAAGTGATGCAGTTCCTCGACGAGGAGCAGGTTGAGCAGATCACCGTGGAGATCGCGCGACTGGACCGCATCACTCCCGCAATGCGCACCCAGGTCATTCAGGAGTTTCACCACATGGCCATCGCACAGGACTACATCGCGGAAGGCGGCGTTGAGCACGCGCGAAAACTTCTGGAGGCGGCCTTTGGCCAAAAGCGGGCCTCCGGCATGATTGACCGCGTCAATCGGACCCTTCAGGTCGTTCCGTTCGATTTTCTCCGGCGCAGCGACCCATCGCAACTCGCCTCCTTCCTGCAGGAGGAGCATCCCCAAACTATCGCCCTGATTCTTGCCTACATTCCCGCAAACCTCGCGGCTCAATCGCTCAGCCAGCTTCCCACAGACCTTCGTGGGGAGGTCGCCGAACGAATAGCGTTGCTGGACCGCACACCGCCGGACGTCATTCGGGAGGTGGAAAAAGTGCTTGAAAAGAAGTTCAGTTCGATCGCCCAGGGGGAGATGATGTCGGCCGGCGGTGTGAAGGCGCTCGTGGACCTGCTGAACCGGGTGGACCGAACAACCGAAGGAACAATTCTTGAATCACTGAACACCTCTAACCCCGACCTTGCCCAAGAGGTGATGAACATGCTTTTCATCTTCGAAGACATCGTGCAGTTGGACGACCGCGCGGTGCAGCAGATATTGCGCGAAGTGGAAGTGAAGGAACTCGCTGTCGCCCTCAAGGGAACCCCGGAAGAGGTCCAAGAAAAGATCTACAGCAACATGTCTGAGCGCGCTTCACAGATGGTCAAGGAGGACATGGAGTTCATGGGGCCTGTGAAGATCTCGACCGTGCACGAAGCCCAACAAAAGATAGTCGCCGTCATCCGCAGGTTGGAGGAGGCGGGAGAGATCTCGATGGGACGAGGCGAGGAGGAGATTCTTGTTTAGGCGGATCATCCCAAGGGATGAAGCGCAAGATTTTCCGAGCCTCAATGCGCAACTGCCGGAAGCGCCGGGGGTTCCGGTCCGGTCGCGAACGCGCGCCGGGCCCGAGAATGCCGGAGCGACGGCAGACCGGACACTCGGCCGGTTCGACGTCGAGCGTGAGAAGGCGTTCAAAGAGGGCTTCGTAGATGGATACGAAACGGGTCTGCGCCAGGGCGCTGAGGAGACAAAGGCACAAAATCGCGAGCGGCTTGACCGGTTCTCGGCAGACCTGCGGGCCGTCGTGGACCGCATCGAGCGCGCAATGGACCTCTGGTACCAGAAGGCGGAGCACGGCCTGTCGGTGCTCTCCGCGGACATTGCAAAGAAGATCGTTTCAAGGGAGCTGGAAACGCGCCCTGACGCGGTTCTGGAGATTGTCAGGGAAGCCGTCGGCCGAGTAAGGAACGCGGTGTCCGCCCGGGTCCGTGTGAATCCGTTTGACCTTCCGGCCTTGGAGGAGAGGAAGGAGGACGTATGCGCGTCCGCGGGGTCAGTATCGGAGATTGAGATGGTCGGCGATGACACGCTGTCTCGCGGCTCTGTGATTATCGAGAGCGAGAGCGGTGTGGTGGACGCCACCGTCGAATCGAAGTTGGACCATATCATCGAAGGTGAAGCGGCCTGATGCGCGTGCCGACGGCTGAGTTCGTCAAAGCCCGCGAGCAGGTGGCCGCTGCCGACTCGATCGAGGTGTACGGCCGCGTGCAGAAGGTCGTCGGGCTTGTCATCGAGTCATCCGGCCCGTCGGTGCGCATAGGTGATATGTGCCTGGTGAACGCGGCCGCGGTGGACCGGCCTATTAGGGCCGAGGTCGTCGGCTTCCGTGGAAACCGAATTCTCCTTATGCCGTTCGCCGAGATGACAGGGGTGCGAGCCGGATGCACAGTCCGGAGCACCGGCGGGTGTCACCGTGTCCCGGTCGGCGACGCTCTCTTGGGGCGTGTGTTAACGGGCCTGGGAGAGCCGCTGGACGGACGGCCCCCCTTGCCGGGCGGCGAGACATATCCGGTGCTGAACCGGCCGCCGAACCCGATGAAGCGACAGCGCATCACGCGGCCGCTGCCGTTGGGTGTGCGGGCGCTCGACGCCCTGCTCACCTGCGGCGTTGGACAGCGGCTGGGCATCTTCTCCGGTAGCGGCGTCGGTAAGAGCACGCTTCTCGGCATGGTCGCCCGCCACACCGAGGCGGACGTGAACGTGATCGCGCTGGTGGGCGAACGCGGCCGCGAAGTCCGTGAGTTCATCGAACGCGACCTGGGCAAGGAGGGTCTGGAGCGAAGCGTTGTCGTTGTCGCGACAAGCGACCAGCCGGCGCTCGTGAGAATCAAGGCGGCGTTTACGGCGACCGCCATCGCCGAGTCTTTTCGCGACCGTGGAATGGACGTGCTGTTCATGATGGATAGCATCACTCGGTTCGCCATGGCTCAGCGCGAGGTCGGACTGGCAATCGGCGAACCGCCAAGCACAAAGGGATACACGCCCAGCGTATTCAGCCTTCTGCCGCGCCTCATGGAAAGGGCGGGAATGTCGGACGTCGGCTCCATCACCGCCCTATACTCGGTGCTGGTCGAGGGGGACGACACAAATGAGCCCATCGCGGACACGGCCCGGTCCATTCTGGACGGTCACATCGTTCTCGAACGGAAATTGGCGAACGCGGGACACTATCCCGCCATAGACGTCCTCGCAAGTTTGAGCAGGGTGATGCCGGAGATCACACCGCCCGAGCAGATGAAGGCGGCCAACCGGCTCCGTGAACTGATATCTGCGTATCGCGAAGTGGAAGACTTGGTTTCAATAGGCGCTTACAAATCCGGTTCGAAGCCGGTCGCCGACGCCGCCATCGAGCGCTGGGACCGGATTACCGCCTTTCTTCGGCAGGACAAGACGAGCCGCGTGACCCTAAACGAGGCCGTGGCCGGCCTTCTGGAGATCGTGAATGCGTAAGTTTGAGTTCCGCCTGCAGCGGGTGCTGGAATACCGCGAACTTCAGGAGGGCTGGGCTAAGGAGGCCTATCTGGGGGCGCAGGCCGCACGTCTGCGGGCCGAAGACGACTTGGCGAAACTGCGCGGACGCCGGGAGGATGCGCTCTTGACATCCGCACCGTCGCTCGTCGAGATACGCGATCTGGACCGGTATCTTTCGAGGCTCGAGGACGAGATTGAAGAGCAGAAATCCGTCGTAGAGATCCTGAAGGCGGACGAGGAGAAGGCGCTGCACGAATGGACTGAAGCGCGAAAGAACCTGAAGGCGCTCCAGAAATTGCGCGACTCGGCGCAGACCGAGTGGCAGCGCCAGGCGGACCGAGAAGAGCAGAAGAGCCTGGACGACTGGACGAGCATGCGGAGGGCCGGCTGACATGAAGATTCATCCCTTGGGTCCGCAGAGGATTCAGGAACGCATGCGCCAGATTGAAGCGCGCATGTCGGAACTGTTCGGCGCCGAGATGCAGAAGAAGTCGGGGGATACCGCAACGGTTCGCCCGGGGGCCCCGGTCGGCGGTGTCGGCGCGGGCGTGCTGCGGCCGCTCGGCGCCTTCGCGGCAGACAGGTCGGCGCTGACGGTCGTTGCGGACTCGGCGGCCGACGAGTTCGGCCTCGACCGGGCGCTGTTCCGGGCATTGATCGGCGCCGAGAGCGGCTGGAACTCTCGCGCGGTTTCACCCAAGGGCGCCCAGGGGCTGGCCCAACTGATGCCGGCTACCGCCGGCTCGCTCGGAGTCACAGAGCCGTTCGACCCGGCACAGAATCTGCGGGGCGGCGCGCGATATCTCCGGCGGATGCTGGATGAGTTCGGCACGGTTGACCTGGCGCTGGCCGCTTACAACGCGGGCCCTGGCGCCGTACGGCGGTATGGAGGCATCCCGCCCTACTCCGAGACGCAGGCGTATGTGCGTAAGATTTTGGCGGAGATTCGCGGATGAAGTTCTTTATCATCGGTTTGTCGGCGATCATCGTTCTCGGCGGCACGTTTGTCGGGCTCGGATACTCCGGGATCGTGAACATTCCCGGAATCTCGCCCGAAAAGAAGGTGAAACAATCGGTGGAGGACGCCGAGGAGACGGCCGAAGACCAGGATTCGGAGAAAGAGGATAAGACCGAGAAACCCTCCGAAGACTCGGAGACTCCGGCCGTAGCCGAAAAGGCCGCTCCGGAAACGCCCCCCCCAGCGCCGCCCGAGGCTACGCCGCCCCCCCGCAGAGACGGCACGGAGCGCCTCGCCCAACTCTGGTCTACCATGGACAGCGAGGATGTTGTTAAGATTCTCGATAATTGGCAAGACGGCGATGTCCTGCTTGTGCTGGTGAAGATGGAGGACAAGAAACTGGCGGCAATTTTGTCCGCCCTGCCCGCGGATCGAGCCGCCCGCTTCAGCAAAGGCATAAAGGCGCTGGAGAAGGGGGGGAAGTGATGGGCCCGACTGGCGACCGGCGACCGGCCGATCAAGGATTGGCGACCGGCGAATTGGCGAGGTTTCCCTTTCGTCAGTCGTCAGTCGTCAGTCGCTTGTTGCCGGTCGCTCTTCAGAGGCCTGCTGAGTGAAAATCTTCGAACGGATCCTGCGGCACTCCGACCTGCTGCTGGCTATCGGCATCTTGGCCGTCGTTGTCGTGCTGATTATCCCGCTTCCGCACTGGCTACTGGACGTGGGAATCGTAATCAGCCTCGCAAGCGCAGTCATCATTGCGCTCATCGCCACAAACGTATCGCACCCGCTCCAGTTCAGCACTTTTCCGTCCGTGCTGTTGCTCACCACGCTGCTGCGATTGGCGCTCGGTATCGCCGCGACTAAGCTGATCCTGGGCACCGCGCACGCGGGCATGGTTATTGAGACGTTTGGGACCTTTGTAATGGGCGGCGACTTTGTGGTGGGCTTCGTCGCGTTCATTATTATCGTAATCGTGCAGTTTATTGTCATCACAAACGGCTCCGGCCGCGTTGCGGAAGTGGTGGCCCGGTTCACTCTCGACGCAATGCCGGGCAAGCAGATGTCTATTGACGCCGACCTGAACTCCGGTCTCATCAACGAGGCGGATGCGAAGGAGCGCCGCCAAGAGATTAAGCGCGAAGCGGACTTCTACGGCGCGATGGACGGAGCGAGCAAGTTTATAAAGGGAGACGCCATTGCGTCAATGCTGATTATCGTGGTCAACATAATCGGCGGAATAATTGTGGGCTTTATGCGCAACCAGGGGTCCTTCATGGACATCCTGCGCACCTACGCCTTGCTGAGCGTCGGCGAGGGACTGGTCATGCAGATTCCGGCGCTCCTCATCAGCACGAGCGCAGGGCTGATGGTAACGCGGTCGGGCCAGGACTCCGGAATGGGAAGCGCGGTGCTCAAGCAGATCTTCGATCAGCCGAAGGCGATCATGGGCACGGCATTGGCGCTCGGTGTGCTGGCATTCGTCCCCGGCTTTCCGACCCTTGTTTTCCTGGCCTTCGCCGCCGCCGCCTTTGGCGCATATAGGTTTGCAGATTCGCAGCCGAAGCCGCCGACCGCCGAGGAGAAGGCCAAAGCCCAAGCGGCGGCCCAGCCACAGGCGCCCACCGGCCCGGAAGCGGTAATGCCGCTTCTGAACGTGGACCCGATCGAGTTGGAGATAGGGTACGGCCTCACCCGTCTGGCCGACCCGCGCCAGGGCGGCGACCTGCCCGAACGAGTTACCGCCGTGCGCCGGCAACTGGCCATCGAAATGGGGTTCGTGTTGCCCAGCGTCCGAATCCGGGACAACGTGCAGTTGGGCCCAAACGACTACGTTCTCCGAATCCGGGGTGAAGAGGTGGCGCGCGGACAAGCGTTCACCGACAGTTGTCTGGCCATAGACAGCGGGTCGGTTACGGACCCGGTTATCGGCACCAAGACAAAAGACCCCGTGTTTGGAATTGACGCGCTGTGGATCGAGAAGGGACAGAAGGAGCAGGCCGAGCGGAACGGATATACCGTCATCAATTCGAGCGCGATGATAAGCACGCACCTGAACGAGATCGTGAAAACCCACGCCGCCGAATTGGTCAGTCGCCAGGACGTGCAGAACCTTCTGGACAACCTGAAAGAGATAAATGCCGCTGTGGTAGAGGAACTGGTGCCTGCCCAGATGACGGTTGGAAGCGTGCAGAAGGTGCTGCAGCATCTCCTGCGGGAAGGGGTGCCGATCCGCGACCTCGTTACGATATTGGAGACTCTGGCGGACTTCGCGGAGCGCGTGAAGGAGCCGGATCAGCTCGGCGAACTGGTGCGCGCCTCGATAGCGAGGACGATAACTCGGCAGCATCTGGACGACGACGGAAAGGTCCACTGCATAACGCTCGAACCGGCGCTGGAAAAAACGATGGCCGAGCAGATACAACAGACGCCATACGGCTCAACCCTCGCGATGGAGCCGGATGAAACGAAAGAACTCGTGCAGAAGATAACTGTGCAGTCGGACGCCGCCCTGGCGCGCGGGGCGAGCGCGGTTGTGTTGTGCGGAAACACGATTAGACTGGCGCTGAAGCGCCTTCTGGAGCGGCATCAGGTTAGCCTTCCGGTGCTGGCGTTCAACGAGGTCTCGGCCAACGCGGAGGTGAACTTCGTGGGCCAAATAAAAGCGGCCTGAGGGACACGTCTGGGTCGTTCGTAGACAGGCTCGTTCTTCTGCTCCCGCTTGCTCCAGCTTGCTGCTGCGACCGTTCCACCGGTCGCGGCCGAGGCGCACCGACCCGGTGGAAGGGTCGGCGCAGCAAAGAAGAACCGGCGCGCCTTTAAACTCCCTCAACACGTGCCGTGTTGAGGGTAATCTGCGACTCCGGATGCCCGCCTACAAGCATTACAAGAATATGGTCGAAGCGCGCGCGACGGGCTTCTTCACCACCACATGCCTCGACTTCAATCACGCGCTCGCGCGCCCCGCCATTCGTGACGTTATGTGCATAAGGCTCTGCGACGATTCTGTCTATTACGGCGCGCTCCTCCACGCGTTCGCGGTCATGAGCAACCACATCCACCTCATAGCCACTATGCCGGATGACCTCGACGGGAGCGCGTTCATCAAACGGATCAAAGAGCGCAGCGCAAAACAGATTCTCCCCATATTGAACGAAGTAGAGCGGAGCGGATTCGACGGTCAGCGCGGACTGAATCAACGCAAGTTCTGGCAGGTGAGTTTCGATAGTTTCCCGATTGAGAGCCAGAGGGCGTTGCTCCAGAAGCTGGAGTATGTACACAACAACCCGGTGGAGGCGGGGCTGTGTGAGCGAGCAAAGGATTACCGGTGGTCGAGCGCGCAGTTTCACTCGCAAGGTCTGTGGGGTCCCGACCGTGGCGTCGCAGCGGTTGCGTTGCGGCTCTATCGGAGGACGACGTGAACCCTCAACACGGCGCGTGTTGAGGGAGTTAAAGAGAATCTTGTCGCTTGGAGCCCAATCGTCGTGAGGACGGATTGATGGTGAAGCGCGGGAGGGAGCCGTAGTCACGTCTTCGTTGATCCGTTCCATGGCGGATTCAATAGGCCTATGAGGTGAGCCTCGATCCCGGCCAGGTCCTTCGTTGGGAACCCGACATGAGACGAGGAGTCCCAGTCATCGAAAACCCAAATGGCGACATCTTGTCCCCGCGCGAGGAGGTCGCTGATTCTCTTCTTTTGCGCCATGTTCGTTCTTTGGCTAGGATCAGGCGTCTTATAATTTTGCAGTCGTTCGACAAGCAATCTCTCTGTCTTGCCCAGATACATAACTGACTGCCCGATCGTGAAGGCGTATAGCACGCCAGATCTGTTCCTCGGACTAACTAGTTCGTACATGAAACGTTCTTGTTCCGCACGCCACTGTCCAGCGCGCCTGAATCCGATTCTCTCAAGGATTTGCACTTGATCCGTCTGCTGGCTCTTCAATTGCCTGAGGTCCTCTCGTACTGGGTGCGCGTACTCAGGCGGTATTATCCGTGAGCGAGATCGTAAAATGCTCGGTGGGTGCGGTGCGACTTAGCTCCTCGCAGCGAATCTGTCCACGAACGGCCCTGCGAGGGCCACTGGCTGCCGGCGCGAAACGCCAAGGACCGATCGGCGGGCGGCCTGGACAGATTGCGTTCACCTGTCTACATCTGTGAAAACCTCGATTAGCGATCTGTCCAGGGACGGTCGTCGCTGCTCTGTTGACACTCCCTGCGAAACCCTGTACCATATAGGCTCAACAGGTCGCACGAAGAGAGGTTTTCGAGGTTGGAGAGTGGAAACCGGTGGCCGATGATCGTGTGCAAATGCGCGTACTGCTCGTCTCGCTCCTGAATTGGAGAACCAGCGCCAGGCTGCCCAGGGCCCTGCACGACGCAGGGATTCGGGCCGGCGCGCTTTCCGTGCCGGGCGGCATTCTCTTCGCAACGCGGTGCACGCACCCGCGATTCACGTTCCGATCATGGTCGGCGCCCGAAATAACCGAGGCGCTATGTGCCGCGGTTGCCTCATTGAAACCGCAACTTCTCATCCCGTGTGACGATGAGACGGTTCACTATCTCGAGCGGCTGGTTCAATACTCGCAAGATGGGCGGGTCACCGGCCTGCCCCGTGAACTTATCAACGTTATAAGGTCCTCTTTGTGCGCTCCCAACTACTACGATACGCTATACAGGAAAAGCGCACTGCTGCGCGTGGCGGACGGGGCCGGGCTGCGAACTCCTGTGCAGGCGTGCATAGACTGCTTGGACGACGGCAGGCGAGCGGCCGGCAATGCGACGTATCCCGTTGTCTTCAAACCAGATTGCGGCGTCGCCGGAAGCGGGGTCTCGATTTGCAGGACGAAGGACGAACTGAACGCCGTTATGGCAAATCATTTCCGTCCACGCGACGCGGGGTCAAAGACTGCAGGCAGTACAGTACAGGCTGATCATCGGGGGGCATGCATCCAGCAATTCATCCCCGGCAAGACTTCAGCATACTGTTTCGTAGCGCGCGACGGCCGGGTGCTCGCGGGGTTCGTTGCCGTAAAGGAACTGGTTCATCCCGATCCCACGGGATCCGCGACTGTGGTCAGTTTCGCGAGATCCGACGAGATAGAACAGATGTCAAGAAGACTCGTATCGGTCGTCGGCTATAACGGATTCGGCGCAGTGGATTTTCGGGTAGATCAGAACACCGGTGTGCCGCATCTGATAGAGTTCAACGCCTGCCCGGTCCAAGTTACGCACCTGGGCAGGCGTATCGGCGTAGACTTGTGCGCGGCGCTATTCGATCACATGAACGGCCGGGAACCTCGGAGTGAGCACGCTCTTAAGACCGAAGAGACGGTTTGTTCCCTCAACACGCCGCGCGTTGAGCGAGTTAACACCGAAGAGAAGGTCGCGCTCTTTCCGCAAGAATGGCATCGCGACCCCCATAGTCCGAATATACAGTCGTTGTACCATGACATACCATCGGACGAACCCGAACTCGTTCTGGCGCTGAAGGCCGCAAGGTGAGAGATGCGTTCTTCAACTCCCTCAACACGCCGCGTGTTGAGGGAGTTAACTCACACTTGTAATCCCTTTGTAATCCCTAAACAATGTCATTGTTTAGGGTATCTCTCCGCGACCGGCGCAACGGCACGCTCGACATTGAGAATGTCGAGGGATTGAAAAAAAAGAAGAAGGGCGGGCGGACTCCCGGCCTAACTATTTACTCCGCAAACAGGTCGCGCATGCGGCGGCGCTGAGCGAGCTGACGAAGTTTCCTGATCGCCTGGATCTCTATCTGCCGCACCCTCTCGCGCGAAAGATGCAACTCGGCGCTTATGTCTCTGAGCGGAGAGCCGTCGGCGCCTTCCTCCAGACCCAGCCGGCTGCGCATGACCCGGCGTTCGCGCTCGGTAAGGTCCTGCAGAATCTGCTGCAAGTGGCGCATGACATCCCGGTCAATCGCGAGCGCCTCGGGGTCGGCCTGCGCCGTGTCCGCCACGATTGCGCCCAGCGGCGTGCTTTCGTCCTCGCCGACCATGATGTCGAGCGAAATCGGGTCCTGGGCAGACAGCAGAAGACGCAGCAGTTTCGGAGTGGAGAAGCCGAGCGCTTCGGCCAACTCCTCGTCGCCCGGGTCGCGGCCCAGTTCGCCCTTCAGCCGCGCCCGCTCCCTCTCGATATGCCGGACGGATTCGGCGACGTGGGCGGGAAGGCGGATGGCTTTGGCCTTGCAGTCAATCGCCCGCCCGATCGTCTGTCGAATCCAGTGGGTAGCGTAGGTCGAGAACCGGAAGCCTCGGTCCGGGTCGAAGCGCTCGACTGCGTTCATCAGGCCGATGGCACCCTCCTGTACGAGGTCCTCGAACGGGATGGCCCGGTTTCGAAAATGCTTAGCGATGTTGATGACGAGGCGCATGTTCGCCTCAACGAGCCGCTTCTTCGCGTTCTCGTCTCCCCGCCGGGCGCGGCGGGCCAGCGCCCGCTCCTCTTCGGCGGCGAGCAGGGGCGCTCGGGTCAGGCGCGAGAGGTACGACGGGACGGCGTCGTACTGGTTCTCGCCCTGCTCGGACGGGGTTCCGGCCGGTTGATACATCGTTCTGCACTGTGGCTGGGCCGTCATGCGGTCCTTCGCGACGGTCCGGCGCTCAATACTTCTCGCTCGGGGCGGCCTGTCCTTGTAGCCGCCCGCCGGACATGCAATCCACGTGCCAGGCGCCCGTGGCTCCGTTGCCGGGCGCAAAACGCTCAATCTAAACAGTGACCGTGTGGCGTAGCCGGATGGTCGTCTCGGACGGTGCAGCCGCGCCCACTTACCTATTCTAATACGACGAATCGAAACGGGTTCCTGTTTTACCAGGTTTTGGTTGTAAACTCCTGGGTGCGGCTATGAACGAGAAACAGTTCGTGGGGCGGAGGAAGGCCGACTGGGACCGGCTGACGGCGCTGGTGGACCGGTCGGACCACAGCATAAGGGCCCTCTCGGGGTCTGAATTGCGCGAGTTCGGCCGCCTATACAGGCGGGTAGCCGGGGACCTCGCCTACCTGCGAACCCACAGCGACAACAGCCAACTGATCCGCTACCTGAACGACCTCGTCGGCCGAGGGCACGGAGTGCTGTACCGTCACCCGAGCCGGTCGGTCCTGATCGGCCTCGTGGTCCTATTCAGAGAGTCGGCGGCTGCGGTGCGCCGGCGCCGGGTTTTTGTCCTTCTCTCGATCCTGATTACGGTGCTGTCCGCGGCGTTTGCCTGGGCCGCTCTCGATTCGGACCCCGAGATTCTGGACGTCATTGTGCCTCCCGGATTCCGGTCATCTCTGGACTGGTGGAAGGAGCAGACGTTCGAGAACGTGGAGGCGCAAGCGGCGACGGCCGGCACCGGGTTCTACATCTTGAACAACACGATGGCGAGCATCTATGCGGCGGCCGGGGGGCTCACATTCGGGCTCCTCTCGGTGTATCTGCTGTTCTCAAACGGAATCGTTCTGGGCGCATTCATGAAGGAGATCGCGGGCGTCGGCGGACTGGGTCACTTTGCCGTCGGCGTGTTGCCGCACGGCATCACTGAATTGGGCGGCATTTTCATCGCGGGCGGTGCGGGCCTGATGATGGGGTGGGCGCTTCTGAATCCGGGCAGGCGGACCCGCCTTCAGTCGCTGCGGGCCGTCGGCAAGGACACCACACTCTTAATCGGCCTGGGCGTCTGCATGATCTGGATCGCCGCGCCCATCGAGGCCTGGATAAGTTTCGGCCGTGCGGTACCGGACGCGGCTAAACTTACGTTTGCGGGCTTGTCTTTGGCGATGTGGATGCTCTTCTTCTTCGTGGCCGGCAGGGACTCGGACCAGGCCACGGACAGTCCCTCACATGGAGAGGCCCGGCGGGCCTGACCTGCGCCCGGGAACCGTCCGCGATCGGCGCCTGTCCGACCCATGGCTTAGGGTGAGCCTCTTGACCGGTCACGGAGTGGGAACAGTTACGGTTCCGCAACGACGCCGAACGCCTCCGGCGCGCGGCTTACGCGGCGGAAGCCCGCTTCGCGCAGGCGGCGGATGACACCTCGTGTGTTGCGTGCGCCGAGCGCGCTATCCGGGTCCCCCACGTAGTGAAACGTCCTGCCCCGGCGTGTGAGCACGCGCCTGAATTCTGAGTAGAGGGCGCCCGAATACATTTCGCCCGCCAGTTTCAGCGTCGGCGGGTCGTGGATGATGCGGTTGAAGGAGGCGGCCGGTAACTTCTCAACCTCCACCGTCGCGTCGCCGATTATCTGCTTAATCTTCGCGTTGTCGAACAGTTCCTTAGACCACGGGTTCACCCGGGCGATCTCCAAGACGGCGGGGTCTAACTCGATGGTGGTCACTTCCTCGGCGGTGCGCGCCGCCTCGATCGCCGTGTAGCCGAGGCCGGTTGCAGTGTCGAGGACCCGGCCTCTTATCGGGCTGATCGCCTCTATCTTCCGGCGCGTGTCGCGGTGCGGGTCGGTGCCTTTGATGCGGTGCATGGGGAACCCGGAGACGAACAGCGTCGGCGCCCCGCCGGTGGGGACGAGACTCAGGACCAGGCCGGTCATTTCGGAAAGAGCGCGGACCTCTTCAGCCTCGCCGCCGCACACGAGGAAGCAACTTCGTGTGGCGCCGCTGATTCGCTCGACTGCCGGCCAGTCGAGCAGTTCGCCGCCGGGGAACATAACCCCGTCGTCGGCCAGAGCTGCCTCGACCTTCGTGAGGCCGAGGTCGGGTGAGACCTTCGCTTTCTCCAACCCGTCCTCCCGCGCCTTGAGCAGGACGTCCGCTTGATAATGAGATAGCACCATGCGAGTTTCGCCGCAGTAACCTCTGTTCAACGCTCGTCCTCAATCCTCCCGCCGCACCTCGCGCAGTCTGTGGAGAACGGGCGGCCACAGCCTCGCAGGTAGAATCGCGTTTCTGATGGACTTGCGGTCCACCCTGAACCTGCCCGATCCCGAGTTCACCATCCCAATGAGGGCCAACCTGGCCAAGAACGAGCCGGTAATCCAGGCGCGTTGGGACGAAATCGGAGTGTATCGCCTCGTCCAGAAAGCGAGGCGGGGCGCGCCCACGTTCATTCTCCATGACGGCCCGCCTTACACGAACAGCCCGGTGCACATCGGCACGGCGCTCAACAAGGCGCTGAAGGACTTCGTGGTGAAGTACAAGACGCTGCGCGGGTTCCACTGTCCGTATGTGCCGGGGTTCGATAACCACGGCCTGCCGATTGAGTTGGCGGTGCAAGAGAAGGCCGGCAAACGAATGGAGCCGCCGGAGATGCGCCGGGCCTGCCGTGAGCATGCCGCCGAGTTCATCCGCGTTCAGACCGATCAGTTCAAGCGGCTCGGCGTTTTCGGCGACTGGGAGCACCGGTACGCGACGATGGACTTCGGTTATGAGGCGGCGATAGTCCGAACGTTCGCGAAACTTGCGGAAAAGGGCTACATCTATCGCGACCTGCGGCCCATCCATTGGTCCACTTACAGCCGCACGGCGCTGGCGGAAACCGAGTTGGTCTATCAGGAACACAAGTCCGTTGCGATCTATGTGCGGTTTCCGCTGAGAAGTGATGTGAAGGGCCTGTTCGGGGCAGCGGCCGGCGAAAACCCCCCACCCCGGCCCTCCCCCGCAAGGGGGGAGGGGGTTTTCGCCATTGTCTGGACGACGACTCCATGGACGATTCCGGGCAACCTGGCCCTCGCGTTTCATCCGGAGTTCGATTATGTTCTTGTGGAATCCGAGGGCGACTACTATCTCCTTTATGAGGGGCTCGTGGATCGCGTTTTCTCGGAGATGGGAAAGCCGAGAGGCGAGACGGTGGCGACGATAAAAGGCTGCGACCTCGAGGGTGCCGTCTTCAAACATCCGATCTTCGACCGCGACTCGGTGGGCGTTCTCGCTGACTACGTGCAGCCCGACGAGGGCACGGGCGTCGTACACACCGCGCCCGGCCACGGCGCAGACGACTTCTACACCGGGCGGAAATATGGCTTGGAAATCCTATGCCCGGTGGACGAGGGCGGATACTTCACGGAAGCGGCCGGCGAGTTCAAGGGGATGCATATAAAAGATGCCGACGAGGCCGTGCCCAAACGGCTCGACGAAGAGGGCAACCTCCTGAAAGTGTATGAGTTCGCGCACAGTTACCCGTATGCCGAGCGGGACAAACACCCCGTCATCTTCCGGACCACCGAGCAATGGTTCTTGAACGTGGACCATGACGGCTTGCGGGAGCGCGCTCTGCAAGAGATCAAGAAGGTCGAGTGGTTTCCGCAGGCCGGGGAAGCGCGTATCTCGGCCATGGTGGAGGGCCGGCCCGACTGGTGCCTTTCGCGCCAGCGCGTTTGGGGCGTCGGCCTGCCGATTCTGTACGGCAAGGAGTCGGGGAAACCGGTCTTGGACCCTGAGATAATGGAGCGGGTGGCGTGCCTTGTCGAGGAGAAGGGCTCGGACGCCTGGTTCAGCGTCCCGCTCAATGAGGTCCTTCCCCCCGGATATAAGCACCCGGAGACCGGAGAGACGGAATTCCGCAAAGAGACCGACGTGCTGGACGTTTGGTTCGACAGCGGAATAACTCACTTGGCGGTGCTGGACGCCCGATATGATGAAAACTGGCAGGACCTGAAGTGGCCCGCCGACCTTTACTTGGAAGGAAGCGACCAGCACCGGGGCTGGTTCAACAGCAGTCTGATGACGGCGGTGGCAGTCAAAGGCGCGGCTCCTTATAAGCAAGTGCTCACACACGGCTTCGTTGTGGACGAGAAGGGCGAGAAGATTTCCAAGTCCAAGGGCAATGTCGTGGACCCTGTGGAGGCGTCGAATCGGTATGGCGCGGACATCCTGCGTCTTTGGGCAGCGAGCGTGGATTACACCGGAGACGTGCGCTGCGGGGACAATCTGCTCAAGCAGGTCGGCGAAACTTACCGGCGCATCCGGAACACGCTGCGCTTTCTTTTGGCGAACCTATACGACTTCGAGCCTGATGCCGGACACGCGGTGACGTTGGAACTGGACGAGTGGGCGGTCATTCAGACCAGGCTTCTGGAACACGCGTTCTGCGACAAGATGGACGCCTACGACTTCAGCGCAGCGACTTCGCTGGTTCACAACTTCTGCGTTCGAGAACTGAGTTCGTTCTATTTGGACGCGATCAAGGACCGCATGTATTGCGATCCGAAACAGAGTGCGGGACGCCGAAGCGGCCAGGCCGCGTGCCACCAAATACTTCTCTTGCTAACCAAACTCATTGCGCCGGTTCTGCCCCACACGGCTGAGGAGGTTTATCTGCGCGCTCCTGTCGCTGATCGCAATCCGACACTGTTTCTGGAGACCGTGGAACCTATCACCGACGCAGAAATGTCCGATGCGAGCGCTTCCGCTCTACAATGGAGGTATAGGTGGCTCCTCGAATTCAAGGACCGCCTGTATTCCGGGCTGGAAGAGTGGAAGAAGGGATCGGGCATTCGGGACTCGCAGGAGGTTACGGCGACAATTTGTGGGCCGGCTGACCTCTGCGCGCGCCTGGGGTCTTTCGGGGCGAATCTGGCGCTGTTCCTCAGGTTGAGTTCAGTCAACTTGAAAGATGCCGATGAAGAACGCTATGAGTTTGAGAAATCGCCGCACCTCAAGTGCAAGCGATGCTGGCTGCGCAGGCCGGACGTGGAGGCCCTAAAGGGCGAGCCCCTATGCGCTCGCTGCCGGGAGGTGCTGGGCCTTTGAGAGCCGGGAGCGCGTTAGTGCGCGTCTATCCGGCCCGAATCGTCAAGCCTCTGTTCTCTCGAGGCCGGAAAGCCTGATGTGGGCTGTCCTGCTCTGGACAGGGGCATTGGTTCTGCTCGACCAGGCGAGCAAGGCGTACGTCAGGGCGAACTTCAACATTGGCGAGTTTCGACCGATTATTCCCGGCGTGCTGGACATTCGGCACGTGGAGAATACCGGCATCGCCTTCGGCATGTTCCAGGGGGCGGGGCTCTGGCTTGCCCCCGTGGCGCTGCTTGTGGCGATCGTCGCGGTCGTGGGTTACATCAGGTCAGACTCGAGCGAGCGGCTGTTCCGTCTCTCGATGATACTGGTCACCGCCGGAGCGGCGGGAAACTTCATTGATCGTGTTTTCCATGGCGGGCGCGTCACAGATTTTATAGACCTGAGGTTCATCCACGTTTTCAACGTGGCGGACATGTGCATTACGTTCGCAGTGGCCTTACTCGCGATTCGGTGGATCGCCGAGGAGCTGCGGCCCAAACGGGACAAGGCGGTCCCGGCCGACTCGGAATCGGGTACCGGACCCGGCAACTGAGGCCCGGTCCGCCTCGTGCGGCCGGGGAAATGGGTAAGATGGGCCCATATATGGAGCAGTCGCCGCGCAGGGCATGGGCCGTTCGGTGGAGCACCGGTAGTTGGTTCTACATGGCGCCCCGACGAGAGGGACGACGTATTCGGTCGTCCAGCACCCGAAACGGTCCGGCACGATAAGCGCGTCGGGCCTTCTCTTTTGAGGCTGCCTGCGGCTCCTCTGGGAACAGGATTGAACGGATGCGGATAAACGACGTGTTGTTGCTGAACAACAACTATGAACCGCTGAACGTGTGCACGCTCATGCGGGCGGTCGCGCTCATGTTGAAGGGCAAGGTGGAAATCCTTCACAGGAACGGCCACGTCATTCGCACGAGCAGCAAGGATTTCGACGCGCCGTCGGTCATCCGTCTCCGATACTACGTGAAGCGGCCGATGCCCGTGCTCAGGCTGTCGAAGCACTCTGTGCTGGCCCGGGACGCCTACACCTGTCAATACTGCGGAGTGAGCAGCAGGGACCTCACGATTGACCACATCATCCCGCGCCGTATGGGCGGCGGCCACAACTGGGAGAACGTTGTGGCGTGCTGCCGCCGCTGTAACCTGCGAAAGGGAGACAAGAGGCCCAAGCATGTGAACATGCGGCTATTGAGGAGGCCGAAGCGGCCGCACTACGTTCCGTTCATTCCGCTGCCGACCTACATGCGGGCCGATGGGCGCGCAGACTGGACGCCGTATCTGCCGGTGTTTAGCGAGTTTCGGTGCCGGAACGATAGCCGATAGACGAGAGTCGCCGGGCGCCCGTCGTCAGTCGCCGGTCGTCAGTCGCCAGTCGCCAGTCGTCAGTCGTCTGCCGGCAATCGGGTAAACCACCCTCTGCAATGGCGCGGCTGGTCATCCCCGAGGCCGAGGAACTCCTCGACAAGGAACTCAAGGTCCTGGATAAGGGGTACGTGCGGCTCGTGGACTACCTGGGCGGGGACGCGCGGATCGTGCAGTCGGCCCGGGTTTCTTACGGTCCAGGCACCAAGACCGTGCGCGAAGACCGGGGCCTAATCAACTACCTGATGCGCAACCAGCACACCAGCCCGTTCGAGCAGGTGATCCTCACGTTTCACTGCAAGATGCCGATCTTTGTCGCGCGGCAGTGGGTGCGGCACCGCACCGCGCGGCTGAACGAAATAAGCGCGCGCTACAGCGTCATGCCGGACGAGTTCTATCTGCCCGAATCGGAGCAGATGCGCATCCAGAGCAAGCGCAACAAACAGGGCCGCGACGCAGAGACCATTCCGCCGGAGCAGGCGCTGGAAATGATCGCCACGTTGGAGAGCGAGCAGAAAAAGATTTATGAGTCTTATGAGGAGATGCTGGAAGCCGGCCTCGCGCGAGAACTTGCCCGAATCAGCCTGCCGGTTTCCCTTTACACGGAGTGGTATTGGCAGATTGACCTGCACAACCTGTTTCACTTTCTGCACGTGCGGATGGACGAGCACGCGCAGTGGGAGATAAGGGAGTACGCGAAGGCGCTGGCGAAGTGCGCGAAGGCGGTGGCGCCGATGGCCTTTGAATCTTGGGAGGAGCAGGTCTTCTTCGCAGTTCGTTTCTCGCGCACCGAATGCCGCGCGCTTGCGGCGACGTTGGAGGGCAGAGAGCCGGACTTGGATGA
>JADFGT010000150.1 GCA_022567555.1 Armatimonadota bacterium
GGCCTGGGCGTGTTCGAGGACTCTGATGGAAAGATGAACCTCGATCTGGTTCAGGCGGAGGGTGCCCTGCTCATGGTGAGCAACTTCACGGTGTGCGGCGACGCGAGCAAAGGGCGGCGGCCCAGTTTCGATAAGGCGGCGGGGTTTGAGGATGGGCGCGAACTCTTCGACTCGTGCGTTCGGTCGCTTCGCGAATCCGGGCTCGAGGTCGAGACAGGTAGATACGGGGAGCGAATGCAGGTTTCGCTGGTGAACGACGGCCCGGTGACTCTTGTGATTGACAGCCCGGGGGGGGAACGATAGTTCGTGGTGTCTGCCGGGGCCCACGAGTTCCGAACCCGGATTAGTGAGTGACTGGCAGGAAAGAATGGGTGAGATGTGTGCACCAGCCGCCTGAAGGGAACCCTTGTCAAATAAGTTTGCCGACGGATAAGAACCCAGCTTAGTGAGCGGCTGGCAGGAATGAATGAGTGATAATCATGCACCGGCCGGCTACGCGTCCATCGCCATAAACAGGTTGTTTAGAGATTCGGCCAGCGTCGGATGTGCGAAAGTGCCGTCCTTGATGGCCGCATAGGGAACCTTTCCCATCATCGCCATCTGCAGAACCGACATCACCTCGCCGCCCTCGAGTCCGAGAACCGCGCAGCCGAGGATTTGGCCCGTGTCCGCATCCACAACGGCCTTCATGAACCCGCGCTGCTCGTCCACCTCGATCGCGCGGGCGACGTGGCTCATCGGAAGTTTGCCGACGCGTATGTTTTTTCCTTGAGCGAGAGCCTCGCTCTCTGTCATACCGACGCGACCCAACTGCGGGTCAATGAAGACCGTATAGGGCACGAGACGGCCGTTGGTTGTGGCGTCGCCGCCTTCGAGTAGATTGGTTCTGATTATGCGGAAGTCATCATACGAGATGTGCGTGAAGGCCGGACCTCCCTTCACGTCGCCGAGCGCGTAAACGCCCGGCGCGCTCGTTTCGAGTCGCTCGTTCACCTTGATGAAGCCGCGTTCATCGGTTTCGATCCCCGCAGATTCAAGGTCAAGAGTGTCGGAGTTCGGCGCTCGTCCGGCGGCGACCAGCAAGTGCGAACCGGAAAGCGTGCGCTCGCCTTCGGAATTGCGAACACTCAATTGGACGTCGTCCCCGTTCCGGGCCGCGCGAAAGGCGGTTGTGCTCAGCAGCACTTCGATGCCGTCTTCGCGAAAGATCTTTGCCACTTCCTCGGCGACATCGGCGTCTTCACGCGGCAGCAACTGGCCGTCCCGCTGCACGATCGTCACTTCGCTGCCGAACCGGCGGAACATCTGTCCGAACTCCAATCCGATGTATCCGCCGCCCATTACGAGCAGGTGTTCCGGCACCTCACCCAGCTCCATGATGGAAGCGTTGTCCAATGTCGGGACTTGATCTAAACCATCAACGGGAGGACGGACCGGACGCGTGCCTGAGTTGATGAATATCTTTTCTGCGCTTAGCCGTCGAGCGCTTCCGTCGTTCAGGGCCACATCAACCGTGTGCGGGCCGGTGAATCTCGCGTCGCCGAGAATAAGGTCTAATCCCTCGGTCTTTTCCAGACTGCGTTGCGTGCCACCGCTCCAATCGCGCACGATGTCGCGCTTGCGTTTGCGGACAACTTCCATGTCCACTGATACGGCGCCGGTCTTGACGCCGTAGTCGGCGGCGCGACGCGCCAGATAGGCGACGCGCGCGGCAGCGACCATTGTCTTCGTCGGCGTGCAGCCGACGTTTATGCACGACCCCCCGACGCTGGCCCGTTCTATGACGGCCGTCTTCCAGCCGGCGCCCGCCAACGCTTTGGAAAGCGGCTGTCCGGCCTGGCCTGTTCCAATCACAATCGCATCGTACTTTTCCGTGGCCGATGGTGTAGACACTGTCGTTCCCTCCTATTCTGCGCGTGTCAACCCATTCAATTCTGTGGATGGGCGTTGCGGATCACCTTCCCTCGTAAATGTATGCCGACTGCTTGCGGGTGTTCGTCGTTCCGTCGTGCACGACGTACGTGCCGCCCCTGTAAATGGCGGCGGCGCCGTACTCTCCGTCCTTGTTCACCGCATAGAAGTTCAGGTTGAAGTTAGGTTTGCCGGGCGAAGACAGCAGGCGCTTTTCCGTCGTCTTGGCGCAGATGCGCTGAAGCAGTTCAAGCGCCGCGTCTTCCGGCTTCATCCCACGGTGCATGTTCTCGACGACGATGCGGCTTCCGCAAGACATTATCGCCGCTTCGCCGCGTCCCGTCGGGCCGAACGCGCCGACGTCGTTGTCAACGTATAGGCCCGCGCCGATGATTGGAGAGTCTCCGACGCGTCCGGGAATCTTGTACGCGAGGCCGCTGGTTGTGGTGACGCCGGAGAGTTCTCCCTTTTCGTTCAGGGCGCAGCAGTTGATGGTGCCGGTCGGGCGCTCGGCTTCTGCGCCGATCTCCTCGTCGTCCAGCCAGTCGTCGCTTTTCGACAACCGTTCCTTCCACCGCAGCCATGCGCGGCGCGCGTTGTCAGTCAGCAGATCCACCTCTTCGAAGCCGTGCGCCTTGGCGAACGCCAGCGCCCCGGGGCCGACGAGCAGAATATGGTCCGTGCGCTCCATCACGAGTTTCGCAACGCTCGACGGGGTTTTGATTCCCCGCAAGGACGCGACGGCGCCGGCGTTATACGTCGGTCCGTGCATTACGCACGAGTCCAGTTCCACGTCGCCGCGTTCGTTCGGCAGGCCGCCGTAGCCCACGCTCATGTCGCTCGGGTCCTCCTCGACGATGTTCACGCCGGCGACGACGGCGTCCAGAGTGTCCGCACCGGCCTTAATCATCGCCATCGCCCTCTCGCTGGCCCGCAGGCCGTTGCCGCTCGCGATGATCACCGGCATGCCCCGCTGCGCAGGCTCAATGGACTCGCGCGCAACAGAGGCGGCGAGCCGCGCCGCCGCGCCGCCGGCAAGACCGGCGACCAAGCCGGCACGAAGGAAATCTCGTCGGGAAAGGTCACTGTCGCGTTTCATGGGTCGTATCTTCGCGTCGCTGCGGCTCTTTCCTGCGGGTGCCGTCTCAGAACGAGGCGAGGGGCCGGGGGCCGCAAGCGCGGATGCCCATCGAGGTCTCCTCCAGACTCGCGATCTCAACGTTCGGGTCATGCTCGAAAAACAGCCGCCATCCGTTCTTGAGGGCCTCGCTCAAGAAGGCCTGCTTTTCGCTCAGGGTGACCAGCGGCTCGACGTCGTATCCCATGATCCATGCGGGAGGCACGTGCGCGATCGTGGGAATCAGGTCCGCGACGAAAACCAGCGTCTCCTGTGCGCCGGACACCTTGACCAATTGCATCCCGCGCGTATGCCCGTTGACGACCATTATCTGAACGCCGGGGAACAACTCGCATTCGCCATCAACGAAGCGCAGTTGACCGGACCGTTCCAGCGGCTCGAAGTTCGCACCGATGAAAGACGCCTTTTCGCGGGCGTTCGGGATTGCAGCCCACTCCCAATGCGTGCGCTGGACGTGATACCGCGCGTTCGGTAACGCCGGGACAACACGGCCATCGTCTCGCCGCGTGCTGCCGCCGCAATGATCGAAGTGCAGGTGGGTCAGAATAACATCGGTAATTTCCGCCGCCGAGAAACCCGCCGCCGCGAGCGACCGATGCAACTCTGAGTGCGTATGATCCACGGCGTATATGTCCGCGAACTTAGCGTCGAACTTGTCTCCAATCCCGTTGTCAATGAGAATCACGCGCTCGTTTCCGGCAAGGAGCAGACAGCGCATGGCGAGAGGAATGCGGTTGCGCTCATCGGCCTGGGTTTTTCGCTCCCAAAGCGGTTTAGGCACGACGCCGAACATCGCGCCTCCGTCCAAACGGAACCGGCCGGTTTCGATAGTGTGCAGTTCATATACGGCGATGGACGGCATTTCCAAGACCTCACGTTACGGAACCAGGTACTGCATGTAGTGCGCCGCCAATCCCAAGACGATTGCGAACCCGCATGCGTCGGTCACAGTTGTCAATAGAGGCATTGCGGCGATGGCGGGGTCTATGCGCATCGCCCTCAACATCAGCGGCGCGACGCTGAACTTCTTCATAATCAACGCGGCCCAGTTAAGCGACGCGGGCATCTACGACGTC
>JADFGT010000151.1 GCA_022567555.1 Armatimonadota bacterium
CTGTATTTGACTTTGAGATAGTTGTGGCGCTTCTTTTCGAAGTCGTGGATCTGGGCCTCTATATGGGCGCGGCGCTCGGGGGGGGCGCGCTCCAGAAGGTCCCGGAGTTTCTGAAGGCCCTCCTCCAGTTCCATCACCGGCTTTTCCCATTCGCGCCAAGATTTAGCCATCAGTTCTTTACCATCAGGTGCTGCACGAGTGTTATCAATGTCGAGCGGACCTCTTTTCGTTCGACGACTTTATCCACCATGCCGTGATCGAAGTTGTATTCACTCGTCTGGAAGTTGTCCGGCACGCGCTCGACGCCGGCTTGCGCGCTGACGCGCTGGCCGGCAAACCCGACGAGCGCTCCGCGCTCCGCGATGATGACGTCGGCCAAACTGGCGTAACTCGCCAAGACTCCGGCCATCGTCGGGTCAGTTAACACGCAGAAGAACGGCACTCCTTCATCGTGCATCTTGCGGCATGCGGCGGCTGTCTTCGCCATCTGCATCAGCGAAATCAATCCCTCTTGCATCCGCGCGCCGCCGGTGGCGGTGAAGATGACGGCGGGTATCCGTTCGTCCATTGCGAGTTCCAGCGTGCGCGTTATCTTCTCGCCGGCCACGGAACCCATGCTGCCGCCCATGAACCGAAAATCGGCAACCGCCGCCGCAACGGAGACCCCGCCGAGCATCGCATTGCCTCGGACGACGGAGTCGTACCGGCCGGTGGCCTTGAACCCGCGCTCAAGTTTCTCTGCGTACTCTGGGAACTCGAGCGGATTGAGCGAGCGGATCCCGGCGTCCACTTCTTCAAAGGACCCCTCGTCGAACGTCATTTCGATTCGCTCGTCGGCGGGCAGACGATGGTGGTGGCCGCAGTGCTGGCAGACGCGCAGGTTGCGCACAAACTCCTTGGAGAAAAGCACCTTGCTGCATTTGGCGCAGCGCAAGAATAGGTCGGGCTTCATTTGCATAACGACAGGTTCCGGACGACCGCGGCGAGCCTATTCTACACTAAGCGGTTCTCACCCTCCGCCGGACATCCAGCGTACGAAACCATACGCGAGGAACACCGCGAGGGCCGCCAGGCTGGGCCAGAGCACGACCCGCCGGTGGGTCTGAATCCGGTATCGGAACATGAACTTGGAGCCCAGGTAGAGGGCGGCGACGGCCGCGTACAGAAAGAGCGGCGGCCCGAGCGGGTGCGCCGCCGTGGCGGACGCGAGGTCGCCGTGCACGAGGTTGGTGAAAGCGGTGGTGAGTCCGCAGGACGGGCATGGGCGTCCGGTAGTGGTGAGGAAGGCGCAGGCGGGGAGGCCGAGTTGGGTGTGGGTGCCTCGGCCGCTGACGTCCGGGGTCAGAAAGACGGCAACGCCGATGACGGCGACCCAGCCGATAAACAGGATGAAATCGGCGACGAACCATCGGCGGGGCAGGCCGGTCTCGATCCAGAACCATGGGGCTCGCCGGGTCGCCATCGCTCAGCCTTCCGGGCTTAAGTGCATTACGCACTCGGGCTGCCACACGCCGCCCTCCTGCCGCGCGATGGCGAAGAATCGGCCCTCAGAATCCAAGAGGCCGATCTCGGTGCGGTTCGGATATAGGGGGACGGCGACCGGCCGGCCGTTGTCTGCCGCTCTGGCCTGAGTGCGCGTGAGCCGCGCCATCGGCATCGGTTCGAGGGCGTGCCCCAGGGAGATTATCCGGTTCACGTCCGCGTCGTCCGGGCAGCAGGCGTCCTTGAGTTGAAAGCGGCCGATGGCGGTGCGCGTAAGGGCGGAGAGGTGTGCTCCCGTGCCGAGCGCTTCGCCGAGGTCGTTGGCGAGCGTTCGAACGTAGGTCCCACCGGAGCAGGTCAGGGTGAACGAGAGGACCGGAGGGTCGTATTGTCCGGCGGTGAACCGTTCGACGGTGACCTTCTTTGTGGGGCGTTCCACCTCTTCCCCCCGGCGAGCCCTTCGATACAGCCGTTCTCCGCCGATTTTCACGGCGCTGAACATCGGCGGCATCTGCTCGATCTCGCCGACGAAGCGCTCGGCGGCTTCGCGTATTGCCGAGAGCGTAAGTTCGGAGGCGTCCCGGCGGGATAGCACCTCGCCGTCGGCGTCCTGCGTGTTCGTGCTCACGCCGAACGTGATCTCGCCCTTGTATTCCTTGGGCTCGGTTTCGAGGTAGCGCAGGAACCGGGTCCCGGGTCCGACCCCCATGACGAGGAGGCCGGTGCCCATGGGGTCCAGAGTGCCGGCGTGGCCGACCCGCCGGACGCGCAGGCGCCGCCTCACAGTCATCACTGCGTCATGCGACGTGATGTGCGGCGGTTTGTCAATTAGCAGGATTCCGGCAGCCGCTCGTGACCGCTCGGTCTCTTCGCTCGCTCGCTGGGCAGTTGGGTTCATCGGTGGGTGGATTGCCGCCAGTCGTCAGTCGCCAGGAGGGGGAATCGGGGCCTTGCGCGGGCGGTTGGTGCGACACTCCTGTCGCGCCTACCGTACAGATCGCTTGGGGACCTGTACAAGTCTTCTGTGCAGATCGCCCATTCACCCGGAGAAGGCTCCCCGTCGCCTGTCGACAGTCGGCGGTCGCCGGACGATTGCGCTCGGCCCTCCGCCAGATTTCTTCGCTCTTGATTTGCGGGCTCTCACAGCTCGTTCCAGTACCGGCACAAGGGTTTCCATCGCGCTCTCGAGTGTGGATTCGAACGTGCAGCCGGCCGCATTTATGTGGCCTCCGCCGTCGTACCGGCTGCATATTCGCGCGACGTCTACATCCCCATGGGAACGCAGGCTCACGCGGACCTTTCCTCCCTTGCCCTCGCGGAACAGTGCGAACACTTGCGCTGTTTTTACAGAACCCACCGCGTTGACGATGTTCTCACTGTGCTCCTCGGAGGCGCCGGAGTCCTTGTAGTCCTGCAGGCTCAAGCAACTGATCACGACGCGTCCCTTGGCGGACAGTCGCAGGTTTGAGAGCGCTCGCGCCAACAGTTTGAGCGCGGGCAGCGGCTTCCTGTCCCAGATCTCCTCGTTGATCTGTGTGATATCGCCTCCCATCTCCAGCAGGTCTGCAGCGGCGCGGAGCGCCTTTGGGTCGGTGTTCCTGAACTTGAAATTGCCGGTGTCTGTGGCTATGCCGGCGAGCAGGCACTGTGCGATCTTCGAGGTGATCGGGACGCCGAGGTGCGCGAGAACCTCGTGTAGTATCAGGCAGGTGGCCGCGTAGTCGGGCCAGCCGACGTGAATTCCGTCGGGCACGAGCCCGGCCGCCTCGTGGTGGTCCACGATGGCCAGTTGCTTTGCGTCTTCGACCAGCGTCTGGACGCCGCCGAGGCGGGTCGCCGCGCTCAGGTCCACGATGATGGCGAGATCGAACTCCTGCTCGCCGAGTTGCTTGATGGCGTCGGGGCTCTCCTTGGCGCTGATGATCTTCTCCCAGCCGGGCAGGAAGCGAAGGTTGGCGGGAACCGGGTCGCTGCAGACAGCAACGACCTCCTTGCCGAGTGCGAGGCCGTGGGCGAGGGCGAGGGCGGCGCCGATGGTGTCGCCGTCCGGGTTCACATGGGCTGCAATTAGGATGCGCTGGGCCTCGTCCACCGCCTTCTTGAGTTGGCGAACGGCGAGGCGTCTGTCCGTCTCCACGGGCCAACTATACTCGGAGGTCCGCCGGACGGGTCGGCGGTGTACCGTGAGGAGGGCCGCCGGCGGGGGCCGTGGCTACGGCAGGGGGCCGATTCCACCGTACTGCCTCTTCCAGTCGTCGGCGTGCTTGCGGACCCTCAGGCGGACGTCCGGCGGCAGGGAACTGATGGGTCCGAAGCCGGTGCCGGGCAGGCCGAGCGTGCAGGTGAACAGCGCGCCGCGAATGAAATCAGGGGACATTCGGTAGGTGAACACGTATTCGCTTGTTATAGCGGCCCTGAAATCGTATTGCATCGGACTTTCAGGGTTCAGTTCGGCGAATCCGGCGCGGATTCCAGCCGTCTGTTCGGTTCGCGGCAGAATCAGGCCGGTTTCGTTCGTTCGCTGCAAGACCGTCGGGAGTTCATCTACTTTAAGTTCGACCATGCCGTCCGTCGGCGGCCCATAGGGGAGCAGGTGGGGGAATTCG
>JADFGT010000011.1:0-16847 GCA_022567555.1 Armatimonadota bacterium
AAACCCCCCAGGTGCGCCCAATAGGCCACCGGCGCGCCGTATTGCCGGTTGGCCATCAGCCCGCCTACGACTTGCAACGCCACCCAGAAGGCGACCACAGCCCACACCGGCACACCCACTTTCGGAAACAGCGGCACGCGCGCGCGGTAGAAGCGCAGCCACGCATAGCCTATCAGCGCGGCCAGCGGCGCGCTTGCGCCAACCAGCGGAAGGTCCGCCGCGAGCGGCTGTGCGGCAGTGACCATAGCCCAATGTGCCCCCACGCCCAGGAACCCGCCGACGAAATATACGAGCAGGAACCTCCACGGGCCCGCGGCCTGCTCGACCGGCGGCCCCACCGCCGCCAACAGAACCAGATTCGCCAGCAGGTGGACGGGGCTGATGTGAACGAACATGCTGGTGAGTGCCCGGTACACGCGTTCGAGGAGCGTCTGCGCGACGAAAGGCTCCGGAATGAAACCCCAAGCCGTGGCCTCCGCCGGGATGCCCAATAAAAAGGCGGCGGCCACAAGGTTGGCGGCTATCAGGAGGAGTGTGAAAATCGGAACCCGGCCGGTCATTACGCCGCTTACTCCAGGTCTTCCGGAAGGTCGGTGTTGAAGTACGTTTCCTGTCCGTCTTCCAGTTCGTCCAGCCGTTCGAGGAGGCGAAGCAACCGCGCCGCGTCCTCTCGGCCGATTTTTACTTTGATAGTCGGGTGCATGGCCAGGTCCGCCTCCTGCACCGGATAGCCCTCCTTGGTCAGCGCGTCCTGAACGGTGTGGAGTTCCTCCACCGGTGTGACGATTGTGAATGCGCCGTCCCCCTGTTCGACGTCGTCGGCGCCGGCGTCGAGCGCCAGCAGTGTCAGCGCCTCTTCGTCCACGCCTTCGGCGGGCACCAGTATCTCGCCCCGCTGCTTGAACTGCCAACTGACCGACCCGTTTTCAGCCAGATTGCCTCCCTCTTTGCTGAACGCGTGGCGCAGGTCCGACACGGTTCGGTTCCGGTTGCCGGTCAGGCACTTCACCATAACGGCGACGCCGCCCGGCCCATAGCCCTCATACGTTATCTCTTCCAGGTGCTCGCCCTCGCCGCCGCCGCCGGCCTTCTCGATCGCGCGTTTGATGGCTTCGTTCGGCATCGAGTTGGCCTTCGCCTTGGCGATGGCCAGTCTCAGGCGGGCGTTCATGTCGGGGTCAAGGCCGCCGTTCTTGGCGGCGACGATCATCTCGCGCGCCAGTTTGGTGAACAGACTGCTGCGCCGTGCGTCCTGCTTGCCCTTGCGGGTTCGGATGTTCTTCCACTTAGAATGGCCGGCCATGGGTCACCAGGTCGGGATTTTACTCGGCGGCGGGCAAGTGACAAGGGACAGGCGTCAGATGTCTTCCCGGCACTCGCCTACTCTCGACTGCCGGCCTCATCCTCTGGGAACTCGAACTTCCCCTGCCCGCTGCGGACCGTGGCGAACGCTCCAACTTTCGGCCGCTCGAACATATCCTTCCTGAGGTCGGAGGGCACGTCAATGGGGTATTCGCCGTTGAAGCAGGCCAGGCAGAACCGGTCCTTGTCTTGCCCAACCGCCTTGACCACGCTGTCCACCGAGAGGTAGCCGAGCGACGACGCGCCGATATGCTCCCTAATGTCCTCGACCGACCACTTGGCGGCCGCCAGTTCTCCCCGCCGAGCCATGTCAATCCCATAGAAGCAGGGATACCGGATGGGCGGAGCGGTGATTCGCACGTGTACCTCGGCGGCGCCAGTGTCGAACAGAAGCCGAACGATCTGCTTTGTCGTTGTGGCCCTAACGATCGAGTCGTCCACTATCACGAGCCGCTTTCCCACGATCCGGTCGGCGAGAGCGTGCAGTTTCATGCGCACGCCCATCTCGCGCATTCGCTGATCAGGCTCGATGAAGGTGCGGTGGATGTAGCGGCTCTTGATCAGCCCTTCGCCGAACGGAATGCCGCTCACCCGGCTGTAGCCGAGCGCGGCCGGGAATCCGGTGTCGGGCACCGGGACCACCATGTCCGCTTCCGCGGGCTGCTCGCGCGCCAGTTCCTCACCCATGCGGTGGCGAGCCGCATATAGAAACGTATCGTACATCTCGGAGTCCGGCCGCGAGAAGTAAATGAACTCGAACATGCACATCGACGGGCGCTCCTTCGGAACGCCCTGCACGAACCGCACGCCGTTTTCATCGAGAACGGCGATCTCCCCGGGCCCCAGTTCTTTCACAATTCGGGCGCCCACCGGGTTGAAGGCGCACGTCTCGCTGGAGATGCAGTATCCGCCTTTGAACTTCCCCACCACCAGTGGCCGAACGCCATAGGGGTCGCGGAACCCGACTACCTGGCGCGGAGTGAGCACGGCTACGCTGTAGGCGCCCTTTACGCGCCGCATCACCGCAGCGACCGCGTCCTCCATCGGCTTGTCAGTCTCGCGGGCCAGCAGTTTGGCGATGACCTCGCTGTCGTTCGTGGTGTCAAAGACCTCGCCCTCGTCCTCGAGTTCATGGCGTATCTCGGCGGCGTTTATCAGGTTGCCGTTGTGCGCGACGGCGATATCGCCGTCCATGGTCGTACAACTCACCGGCTGGGCGTTTCGCCTGACGCTTGAGCCCGTCGTGGAATACCGTGTGTGGCCGATGGCGAGGTGGCCCGGCAAGGTTTTCAGGATCTCCTCATTGAAGACCTGGGTCACGAGGCCCATCTCTTTGTGCATTCGGACTCTGGCGCCGTCCGAGACCGAGATGCCAGCGGACTCCTGGCCCCTATGCTGGAGGTCGAAAAGCCCAAAGAAGGTGAGGCGCGCCGCTTCGTGCCCAGGCGCGTAAACGCCGAAGACCCCGCACTCCTCCTTTGGGTGTTCCGGGTTCGCGTCCACCGTTCGCAGCAAGCGCACGTGAGATTATAGCGGATTTTGGCTGAGGTAACCTGCCGTCGAATGGCCGACGACCCCCTCACCTATCGCAGAGCCGGCGTGGACACCGGCGAGGCAGAGCGCGCCGTCCGCGACTTTCGCACCGCCGTGCGGTCAACGTATACGCCTGAGGTCCTCAGCGACGTCGGGGCTTTCGGCGGGCTTTTCGCCGCGAGGTTCGAGGGGCTCCGCGAGCCGGTCCTCGTCAGCAGCATAGACAGCGTCGGCACAAAGGCGAAGATAGCCGTAGCGGCCGGCCGCTACCGGGGCCTCGGGCGTGACATCGTCTGCCATTGCGTGAACGACATCCTGGCGCAGGGCGCCCGCCCGCTTTTCTTTCTTGACTACTTCGCAGCGTCCAGCCTGAGGGCGGAGACAGTGGTCGAAATCGTGGACGGCGCCTCGGAGGCGTGCCGCGAAAACGCGTGCGCGCTCATCGGCGGGGAGACCGCCGAAATGCCGGACGTGTATCGCGAGGGCCAGATTGACCTGGTTGGGGCTGTCGTGGGGGTCGTTGAACGGGACAAGGTATTGCCGAGGGCCGACGTCTCGGCGGGAGACTTGATTGTGGGAATCGCGTCCGACGGCCTGCACACGAACGGCTATTCGCTCGCTCGTGCGGCGTTGTTCGAGCGCGGCCGCCGCCGGCCCGATGACCTCATCCCTGACCTGGGACGGACTCTTGCCGAAGAACTTCTTCGGCCGCACCGGTCATATTTCCGGGCGTTGCACCCGATCCTCGAAGAAGGCAGTTTGGCCAAGGCGGTTTCGCACATAACGGGCGGAGGGTTCTACGAGAACGTGCCGCGCGTTCTGCCGCAAGGGGTTGACGCGGTCATCGAACGCCGGGCATGGACGCCGCAGCCGATCTTCTCTTTGATCCAGGATTCGGGAGACGTTGAGACCGAAGAGATGTTTCGGACGTTCAATATGGGGGTCGGCATGGTCGTGATCTGTCCGAGCGAGGTCGCCGGCGCGGTCGTGCAGCGGCTGAGAGACGCCGGAGAGACTGCATACTTGATCGGCGAAATGAAGAAGGGCTCGGGCGGCGTGCAAATCGTGTAGACCGGTCCCCCGCCAAAGGAGTCGGGGTATGTTGGCTCCACACATCAAGCGACAGACGACAAACGAGAAACGATAGAAACGATGACCACCGAACTACTTGAAGGAAAGAAGGGCGCCGTCTTCGGCGTCGCCAACCACCGGAGCATCGCTTGGGCGGTGGCCGACTTAGCGGCTCAGCAGGGCGCGCTGGTCGGCGTTGGAGTGCAGAACGAGCGCATGGCGCAGGCGGCCGGAAAACTGGTGGAGGGCCGCGGCGAGTTCCGGCTGTTCCAGGCCGACCTGACCAAAGACGATGAGATCGCCGCCGCCGCACAACAGCTGAAGGAAGAGTTCGGCGGGCTCGACTTCATCGTGCATAGCGTGGCGTATGCCCTGCGCGATGAACTGGCCGGGCGCTTCCTGGATACTTCGCGGGAAGGATTCCGAGTCGCACTGGAAACTTCGGCCTATTCGCTCGTCGCGCTGGCCCGCGCTTTTGAGCCTGTGCTGAACGACGGCGCGAGCATCGTCTCGATGACCTACCTGGGCGGCGAGCGCGTGCTGCCCGGCTACAACGTGATGGGCGTTGCGAAGGCGGCGCTCGAATCCATCACGAGGTATTTGGCTCACGACCTCGGCGGCCGAGGCATACGGGTGAACGCGGTTTCGCCGGGGCCAATCCAGACTGTAGCGGCCAGGGGTATTCGCAGTTTCAGCAAGGTACTTGAGGTCATGAAAGAGCGGGTGCCGCTTGGGAGACTTGCTGATCAGTCCGACGTCGCAGCGACCACGGTCTACCTTCTCAGCGACCTAAGCCGTACCGTCACCGGGCAGGTGATATTCGTGGATAGTGGCTATCATTTCATGGGGTTGTGAATTGTTGAGTGTAGAGGCGAGTCGTCGAAGCCCTCGGCCTGCCGTTTGCCTCGACAGAGACTCGCCCGTGTGCGAAGGTCGAGCCCCGCGATTACAGGCGACCCTTGCCCTCGTCCTGCGAAGGTCGGGGTCCGCCGTCGGGTCGCCGCTACACGTTGACCTACCGTGAAGCGCATTCTCTGCGTTGCGAACTGGTCAGAGGGCCGAAATGTCGCAACTTATGAGTTGATAGGGTCTGCGATACACCGGCATGCAGATTCCCCGCCGACACAGGTCCCGCCCGTTTCGGGCCGCGATGAACCGATTCCCGGGGTCACTCTTCACTACCTGGCCGCCGACTTCGACCACAACCGAACGGTCACTGCGTTCTCGGGGAGTCCCGAGGCTGTTCGCGGCACCCTATTCGAGGTTTGCGCAACGGCTCTTGCGGAAATAGACCTCCGCAGACACGAGGGCGTGCATCCACGGATGGGCGCGCTCGACGTCTGCCCGTTCGTCGTTCTGGGAGATTCTATGAGCGAGCGCTCGGCCGTCGGTTTTTCCTGTAAGGTAGGGCGCGAACTGGCTCAGCGATACGACCTGCCGGTCTTCCTTTATGAAAAGAGCGAGACCGGCAAACACGCCAAAGATCTGCCGGCTTTGCGCAAAGGCGGCTTTGAGGCGCTGCCCGATAAGAGACTCGACCCAGATTACGGCCCGAATCGCACGCATCCGAGGCTGGGCGCAACGGTGCTGGGCGTTCGAGACTGGCTTCTTGCCATCAACGTCAACCTCGCAGACACGGATCCGGCGATCGCCGAGCAGGTCGCGCACAAGATCAGAGAACTTCGCAAGACCGACCCGCGCTTCACGGGTGTCCGCGCCCTCGGCTTCTCGCTGCCCAGCCGGTCCAGAAGCCAGGTTTCCATGAATCTGACGCGGCCCGATGAGACGCCGGTTGACGCGATCGTCGAGTGGGTCGAACGGGAAGCGAAGTCCATCGGTTCGCGGGTGACGGAGACCGAACTGATAGGCGTCATCCGCAGGCGCGACGTGGCGACCGCGACACGCGTGCCGGTCCAGCCCGCGCAGATAATTGAGGAGTGAAGGGAAAGGCGACCGGCGACCGGCGCAGACGCACACGGAGTAGAATCCCCCCATGCCCAAGTGGAAGAGCGGGGACCGCGTGAGGATAAAGGAGCGCGAGGTCAAACCCGACGACCGGGAGTCGAACACGTATTTCGCCCACTTCGCCGACCTTGACGGAACGGTGCAGGCGGTTTACGGCAAAGATGAGGTCGCCGTCAGGATCGATCCGGAGTGCTTCCGCCCGCTGCTGGCGGGTGTGCACAAAGAGGCGGTGCGCCGCATGCGCGCCAAGTTCCTGGACGGCCTGAGCGAGGAGCAGAAGCGCAAACTGACCCGTGAGGAGAAGCGGTTCGCGGCGAACTACGTCGTGCTCGTGAAGTCCGAAGACCTGGTGAAGGGCCGCGAGCCTCCGAAGAGCGTGCCGGTGCCGGAGAGGGACGACGAGGATGACGCCGAGACATACGACGGCACTTCGGTCGTGGAAGAGGCGGTTTACGACGACCCGTCGATCCGGGATGAGGCGCCCCGCAAGAGCCTGAGCGACCTGGATGCAGCCGAGGAGGAGGAACTTCGCCGCAGGAACTGACCCTCGCGGGGCGCCGAGTGCCTAAAAGTATGAGGGGGGTCCGTGCAGAACCCCCCTTCGTCCTCTCCTCGGCCGGCATGCTGCCGGGATGGCAAGAGTGCAATTACACTCTATAGCAGATCCGGGCGTTTGTCAAGACCGTTTTTTTGCCGACCAGACGAAAGCGTGGCCGGTCATGTCGGCATTCGCGTATCTCCCCTCAATTTCCTCCAGCGTTTCCGCCCGCTCGGCCTCCGGCAGGCGCGCAACCGCCGTGCGAAGCGGGCCTGCCAGGGTGAGCATCGCCTCCAACGCCCCATGGCAGTCGAGATCGGCCATGTACGGAACGATCACCGATTCCGGTTCGTCCGCCTCGAAGCCTGCCGCCGTTAAGAGGTCCTTCGTTTCATCAAGGCCGGCCAGGCGGAAGGCGTGCGGTTCGTCCGGCTCGGGAGGCCGTATGCCCAGGCGGCGAGAGAGCACTTCGCTGGGGATTTCCGACCAAAGGTTCTGCTCCGCCGGACCCCACACCGAAAACACGAGCCTGCCACACGAATTCAGGACGCGTTCCGCTTCCCCTATGGCCTCCCCTGCGTCGGCGGCGAACATCAGCGCGAATCGGGAAACCGCCGCGTCGAAGGCCCCGGACCGAAGGGCCAGAGGGTTGCAGGAGCCTACGAGCACCCGGCTCTCAGGGCGCAGCATCGGGCGCGTCACGTCCACGCCCACAACGTCCCAACCGCCGGGCAGCGGCATACTCTGCGCGCCGCAACCGAGGTCGAGCAGCCGCCCGGGGCCGGGGCCGAGGCGCTCCAGCATCGCCTTCGTGACCGGCCCGAACCATCGCTCGACCATGTCCCGGCTTCCGTGCCAGTTGTCGCTGACGGAGGACCAGAACCCGGCCTGCCTCTCGTGGGTTTCGGCGGCGTCTTGGAAGTGGTACAGGTAAAGCCGCCTGCCGTCTGAGATCTCCAACTCCTCTCGGCGGAACTTCATCCCGGGGCCTCCAGCGCCAGGGCCGCTCCACCCAGGAGTCCCGCGTCATCAATCCGCTCCGCCTGGACGATCCTCGTGTCCGGCCACACGGTGTCTATGACGACTGATTCAGCCGCTTCGCGGGCCGGCTGGAGCAACAGTTCGCCCGCCTTCGCGATTTGCCCGCCGACCGCCACAATCTCGGGTGCGAAGATGTTGATGAAGTTGCCGAGGCCGACGCCTAAGTACTCGCCGGTCTCCCGCCAGACATCCATCGCAGCGGGGTCGCCGGCCTCCGCCGCTTCGAAAATCAGGCGGGGCGTGATGCGTCCCGGATCATCCCCGCAGATGTTTCGCAACTTTATTGCGTCTTGTCTGTCGAATGAAGCCCGGGCACGGCGAACGATAGCGTCCTTCTTGCAGTAGGCCTCGAGGCAGCCTCGGGCGCCGCATGAGCAGAGCTCGCCATCCTTCACGATCACCGTGTGGCCCAACTCGGCGCCCCCTTCATTGCCGCCGACCAGGACCGCCGGGCAGGATAGCCCGCCCAGGACGCCGGAGGTCCCGAGCACGGCGCCCCCGCCGATGCCGGTGCCGAGTGTTATCATCACGAGCCCGTTGGCGGTGCCCTTTCCCGAGCCGAACCGGTACTCGCCGAGGGCGGCCAAGTTCGCGTCGTTTCCCATCTGCACCGGAATGCCGGCGAGCGCCTCCACCGCCTCTCCGAGCGGCACGTCTTTCCAATGCCGGAACCCTCCGCTCGACGGCTCGCCGAGATTCGGGGCCCATCGAACCACCCGGCCCTGGATGTGACCCGGGACGGCCATTCCGATTCCCGCCGGCTCGGCGCCGACGCCTTCGCGGGCACGCTTGACGGCCTCCACGATCGCCTCGGCGGTCGCCCGCCACCCCGCTTGGCCGTGCGACGGCGCCTCGATGCGCGGGCCGAGGAGGCGGCCGTCTGCCGCGACCACGGCCGCCCGCACGTTCGTGCCGCCCAAGTCTACGCCCACAACGCACCGTTCGCTCACGGCACGGATTGTAGCGAATCGGCGTGGGCCGGGCCGATTGAAGGAAAATGGCGGATGTGGCGCTGCCTTCGGGGGGCCTGAAAGGCCAGGCGATTGAGGAGGGCTTTGAACTGGCCGGAGTCTGTCCGGCGGTCGAGCCGCCGCATCTGGACGCCTATCTCGCGTGGCTGGCCCTCGAACGTCACGGAAAGATGACCTATATGAGCAGGTCTCGGAGGCAGCGCTCCGGCCCACAGTCGCTGCTGCCCGGAGCGAAGTCAATCCTGGCCGTGGGCCTAAACTACAACCAGGAGCCCCCGAACCCCCCGAACGACCCGAACGAACGCCGAGGCCGCGTGTCGCGCTATGCGGTCGGCCGCGACTACCACAAGGTCATGCGCGGCAAGTTGAAACGGATTGCGCGATGGGCCGAGCGCGAATATGCGGGGTTGAAGAGTCGTCCCTGCGTTGATTCAGCGCCGATCCTGGAACGAGACTTCGCGTGGTTGGCCGGCCTCGGCTGGTACGGAAAGAACACCTGCCTCATCAACACAAAGCGCGGGAGTTGGTTCTTCATCGGCCTGCTGCTGTTGGACAGGGAGTTCGAGCCGGACGAGCCGGCGGTGGGCGACTGCGGCACGTGCACCAAGTGCATAGACGCATGCCCGACCGGAGCGCTGGTTTATGAGGAAGGGAATCGGGTGGCCGTGCTTGATTCCAACCTGTGCATCAGTTACCTGACCATCGAGCATCCCGGTGCGCTGACGGCAAAGCAGCAGCGACTGCTGAACGGCTGGGTGTTCGGATGCGATGTCTGCCAAGACGTCTGCCCGTTCAACCGTCCGCGACCCCACCAGCCGCTTCGTGCCGCGCCTACAAGAGAACCGGATTTCGCCCCGAGGCCCGCGAACGTCATGCCTCGACTGACGTGGCTCGCCGGATTGGGGGATGAGCAGTTCGTGGACGCCTATCGAGGCAGCGCCTTGATGCGCGCGGGGCCGGAGCGGATGCGCCGCAATGCGCTCGGCCTGCTGAGGCAGAGCCCGCGGTAGAGAGGGCCGAAGCAGGGAATTAACATACAAGGGGGTGATTGGATAGCCGATGGACGATTGGCGACTGGCGAACCACCCCTCCCCGGCCCTCCCCGTTTCGCGCGAGCGAAACGGGGAGGGGGCTTTCGGAAACGGTTCCCCTTGGTCTGGAAGCTTCGGACTGCGCGTCCTTGGCGACCAGGGGGAACCTTCAAGGAGGGGGTTCGGTAGGGCGAAGGTCCCGACGCGTAACCTGGGAGCGCGGCCGAGCGTTCCCCCGGTGGTGTCCACGGTTCGCCGAACGAGCGGCTTGGATGTATAATCTGCCCGGTGGACGATTGAGAGGGGCGCCGGAGGTCTTCTGAAGAGGGAAGAACGAACGCGGGGCCGTGCTCGGTGCCGCGGTAAGGAGAAAACGGAATGAACAAATCGCTTAGGATCGGGCTCGCCATCGTGGTGGCCATCGTCGTGGGATCCATCGTTTGGCACCTGATCGGTCCGCTGCTCATGTTCGGCATCAAGCTCGCCTTCGTGGCCGCCATCGCTCTCATCATTTATGGTCTCTTCACGCGTAAGTCGCTGGGCGGCGGCAGAAAGCGCTGGCTCCCTTAGGCACGGGGCAGGAGCGCGCCCGTTAGCGGCGAATCGTAAGGCATGTTCACCGCCGCGCTGGCAATCGCATCTCTTGCAGGTATCTTCCCGGCGGTGCAGCCTCCCCAAGGCGAAATCGTTCGCGGGCCCCACGGCGTTCCGCACGTCTTCTCCGATTCTCTCGAAGGCGCGTTTCATCACGCCGGATACGCCGTCGCTCAGGACCGCCTCTGGCAGATGGAACTCAGCCGGCGCTCCGCGCGCGGACGGCTGAGCGCTCTTGTCGGCCGGAGCGCTCTAAGAAGCGACCGGGACGCGCTGCGTTTCGGCTATACGGAGGCAGAGTACGCCCAACTCTTCAGCCGCCTTTCAGACAGAACGCAGCGCCTTCTTACGAGTTACGCCGGCGGCATAAACGCGTGGATCGAAGAGGCCGCCGAAAGCGAGAAGCTGCCGCTGAAGTTCCAAGGCAACAGACCGCCGCCCTGGACGGTGGCCGATTCGTTGGCCATCGGCGTTAACCTCGTGCGGCAATTCGGGCGCGGCGGTGGGGGCGAAATACGAAACCTGCTGGCATACACTTATTTGAACGGCCGACTCGGCGACCGCGCTCTCGACGCTTTTCAGGATTTGTTTTGGCAGAACGATGCCGCCTCCATTCCCACATGCCCAGTGAACGATGACCCGCTGAAAGGTGAGTCGCCGTTCAAGAAGGTTTCAGAGGATGTCTTGAAAGAGCACGCGGGCCTGCTTCCCAGGGTCAACATGCTCGAACTTCTCCCGGCCATTCGCATTTCGGAGCAGGCTGAGATGAAGGTGCTGGCTGAGCAGATGGGCCTGCCGCACAAGTGGGGAAGTTACGCGATGGTGATTTCGGCTGCGCGCAGCGCCATCGGAGTTCCACTCCTTCTTTCCGGTCCGCAAATGGGCTTTCAATCGCCCAGCGTCGTCCATCAGATGAGCATCTCATGTCCGGAATACACGGCGGTGGGCATGGGCGTTCCGGGCGTTCCGGGCGTGCTGGTCGGGCATTCGCCTACGCTCGCGTGGGGGTTGACCAGCGGCGTTGCGGACACGGACGACATCTTCTTCTTGAAACTGAACCCGGATAATCCGGACCAATACGAGTATCAGGGCGAATGGCGCGAGTTCGACGTTGTAGAGCCGCCGATTGTCATACGTGACGCAGAGCCCACGACCGGGCGAAGAGAGATGTCGGCCTACGGCCCGGTCGTGCTAAAGAGCGTCTCGACGGGGGTCGCATACGCCCGCAAGTCCACAATCTGGATGGCGGAAACCGACGGCCTCGAGGCGCTATTGGACCTGCCGGCGTGCCGCACCATGCGCGAGGTCCGACAGGTTGCGCTCACCATAAACGCGAACTTCAACCTGTTCGCCGCTGCGGCGGACGGCCAAATCGGATGGTTCTATTGCGGCCGTGTTCCGCTCCGGCCGCCTAACGTTGATCCGCGCCTCCCCGCGCCCGCCCGGCATGAATGGGTTGGAATCGTGGCAGCGGACAGCATGCCGTACGTAGTGAATCCGGGCCAGGGATGGATCGCAAACTGGAACAACAAGCCGGTCGCGTGGTGGCCGAACATGGACACACCCGTTTGGGGCCGCATTTTTAGAAATGAGATATTGGTGAAACAGATGCGTGACAAGCGGCGCATCTCTGCGCAGGACCTTGAGCGCTTCGCGCGGCGTCTGTCCACCCACAAGATTGAGCCTGATTATTTTGTGAATGACCTTTTGGGATGCGGGCAGGCGTCGGACGCGAGCGCTGCTCAGCGGCGCGCGCTCGATTACTTGCGCTACTGGGACGGCGATTACATGGAAGGTTCGGTTGCGCCCGTGATCTATGACGCTTGGTTTGAGGCATTGCAGAGAGAAGTGTTTTTCGAGACTTATGGGAGTTTTCTATCGCCGGCCAACTTCCAGATGGTGGTGCAACCGACACTTGTTTGGAACGCGCTACGTGGGCGAACACGTATTGCATACATGAACGGCCGCGACCTGACGGAGGTTCTGTGGTCGGCATTTGAGACAGCGGTTTCAAGTTTGGAGAATGGTCGTGGCCCGGACGTTGCGGCGTGGCGATATCGCGCCCCGCGCATAAACTTCGGCGATCTTCCCGACGTTCTGTATAGCAATCGCGGCACTTACATTCAGGTGATAGAAATGTGGCCGGAGCCGCGCGGCCGATTTGTGGCCCCCCCCG
Organism: Armatimonadota bacterium; assembly: GCA_022567555.1. Lineage (GTDB taxonomy): Bacteria > Armatimonadota > Fimbriimonadia > Fimbriimonadales > ATM1 > JADFGT01. The sequence continues at coordinate 12,283 of JADFGT010000011.1, forward strand.
GCGTCTCCGAGAACTCTGAATCGGTGTTCTATGGTGACCAGCGCGAACTGTCGGCAAACTGGTCGCTCTTCCCGATGATTTGGAAGCGGGACGACCTGCCGAAGAACTGAAGGACCGGGTTCAGGAGAGGGTGCGGCGGGCCCTAAGGTGTCTGCGGAACGCTTGTGTCCCCTTCCGCATCGGACGGAGGCCCTTCGGCCTCATCCTGCGCCGGCATTTCACCGCCGTCGGGCAGCGTTGAACCGCGAAATGAGGCCGCCAACAGACCAAACAGCGCGGAAAGGCCGATCCCGCCGCCTATGAAAATGAAAGTCCCTTCCAGGCCGACCGACCTGATGAGGAAACCGCTCAGCACGTAGCCGGCCGGCATGACGATCGGCGCGAGCGTGCCGAGCACGGCGTTCACTCTGCCGCGGAAAGCATCCGGCGTTTCGAGCTGAATGAGCGTATTTAGCGGTACTGACCCAAGGGGAATCATGAGCCCGCACACAAGGTTTAGCGTCCAGAACAGGGGAATAGAATGGACGAAACCGAGCGGGATAATCGGCAGCGAAGCCAGGAATATCGCGACCGAAAACGCGATGCCCGGACGGCGGACCCGCAGCCGGTATACGATCACCGACCCGATAACCATGCCGAGAAAGAAGCCGGTTTCCAGAAGCGCCAAGAGGTCCGGCTTGCCGTGAAATCGCTGGGCGGCGACCACAACGTAGGCCGGCATGAACGGAGCGATAAAAAAGTTCATTGCGACCGACAGGCCGACCGTTACAAGCAGGACGCGGCGGCCCAACACGAACTTCAAGCCTTCGAAGGACTCTATCAGCGCGTTCCGTTTCCCGGTCTTGCCCTCCGGCACGATCTTGGGCAGGCGATACATGAAGAACGCCGAGACAAGGAACGTGACCCCATTGAAGGCGAAGGTGATCGCATAGGCGAACGAAGCGCTCAGCCGGAAAACGACGCCGAGCACGGCGGCCGACAACGTGTGGCCCGCGAGCGGCATGGCGCTCTGCGTGCCGCTGTTCAGCGCGTTTGCTTCCACAAGGCGGTCCGGCGGAACGAGGCGGGGAACCGATGCGCTCTTCGCGGGAGCGGCGAACACGTTTGCGGTGCCCAGCGCCACCGCGAAAGCGCAGATGAGCGTTAGCGACGGTTCGGGGTTGACCAGAATGAGGCCCATGAAGCCGAAGACGAGCAGCGCGCTTGCCACGTCCGACGCGATCAGGACTAGGCGCCGGTCATGCCGGTCGGCGATGGCACCCGCGTACCATGACAGAAGGACATACGGGATGATTTGGCACGCGCCGACGATGCCGACGGCCCTCGCGTCGCCGGTCACCTCCAGGACGAGCCAAAGGAACACCAGCCCGTAAAGAACGTCGCCGAACTGCGAGATCACCTGGCCGAGCCAAAGGTTTCGGAACCCCGCGAAGGTGAGCACCGATACCCGTTTGCCGCTTTGACTCGACGTGCGCATTTTTGTCTATCGTCCCCACCACCAGATGGGGAGGATGCCAGGTTCGGACCCGCGCGTACAGCCTCCGCATCTGGGGATTCAGAGGCATGTACAGCCTGCGGGGCAGCTGGTCCGTGGAGGATTGAGGCCCGGCCGAACGGGGGGTATACTTTATTTTCCAGTTCTCATCCCTCCCCATCTCCAGATGGGGAAGGTGTCAGGTTCGGGCGCGCGTGTAACGGGTTGCCAAAACCGCCGAATTGTGGGGGTGTAGCTCAGCTGGGAGAGCGCTGCAATCGCACTGCAGAGGTCGTGGGTTCGAATCCCATCATCTCCACCAGTTTCGTTATAGTTTGCAGTTTGACGTTTGGTAGACATGCCTCACCCGTACTACGGGTGAGACTATCCACGGGATCTTGACCATTCTAAGGACGCGCATAGACTGGGCCCTCCACGCGGTAGAGAGATGTCTATCAGATATGGTACTCTTATCGCATGATGAGCCAGATTTCGCTCTTCGAGCAATACCCCATCCACCTGCCGCTCCGGAGCGGCGGTGCGACCGTCTCAGCGCGCATTGCGAAAAGCATCCTAACGCCGGCGACCGGCTTCATCTCGGCATTCGATTACAGCCTGAATCCATATTCCGGCTGCCAATTTGGATGCGCCTATTGCTATGCCGCGTTCTTCGTTCCGAACGTCCGTAAGGCGGACGAGTGGGGGCGATGGGTGGACGTGAAGGTCAACGCCCTCGAACTGCTGCAAAAGGCGCGAAATGTGCGTGGCAAAACGATTTACGTTGGGAGCGTTACGGATCCTTATCAACCTATTGAGGCGAAAACGCACTTGACCCGAAGCCTTTTACAGCACATGTCGCGCCTTCAACCCCAGCCTCGACTTGTAATTCAGACACGCAGCCCCCTTATCACCCGAGACGCTGATGTGTTGAGAAGGTTCCGGCACCTAAGGGCGGGTGTTTCGGTCACCACCGACAGCGAGTCGGTACGTAAGCGGTTTGAGCCGTCCTGTCCCAGCATTGATCAGCGGCTGCGAACGCTCAAGGCATTGAAAGAGGCCGGCATCAGGACCTCCGCCTGCATCAGCCCGATGCTGCCGATACTTAATCCGGCCGGGTTCGCCGACCGGCTGAGGGAAGTGCGGGCGGACGTTTACGTGACCCAGCCGTTCAAAGAGTCGCGCGGCCCGTTCGCCGCCGGCACGCGGAGGATGGCGCTGGAGTTGGTGAAAGAGTTCGATTGGGGTCCGGACAAGCGCCGCAAGACGGTTGACATCCTCCGCTCCCGACTTCCTCATCTATATGAGGGCAGCAGCGGCTATAGGCCTGAATGATCGCCTGGCGCGAGGAGCGTCGAGATGACGGGGGGAACATTCTGGGGAACGATTGAAGAACAAGGCGGCCACGGCGGTCAAGTGACGCGCGCGGACGGGCAGGCGTTTAGTTAGGGGTACGGCTGCTACTGGTCATGCATAGCATGCCCTACTCGCGATTCGCCAACTCTCCTACTAGACTGAGGACCGATGGACTCTCGATGCCGATCACTCGCCTGGGTGTCCGACCCGGGACGCTCAGTTGAGCAGACTGCACTGCAACGACGAGCGGCTTGTCCAAGCCAAGAACTACGATGGGCCCACCGCTCATGCCCTTTACATCACCTTCATGAAGATCGTCAGTCCACTGTGGCTCAAAGTAACACTGTGGTGGCTCGCACTCATCCGGAGATGCCGGATGGAGAGGTAATTCCTTGAATGATATGGTGGGATTGTCAGCGGTGAGATCAGCTTCTTTGCTCTCGGCTGGAATGCCGGCGAGGAAAACGCCGAGTTGACCTACGTCGATCCCTTTGACTTCCTCCTCACCGTAATGCCGGATCTGATCCTTATCAAAAGGCACTGCGCCGGCCGCTCTCAGGTTGTCTATATACAGCGTGGTGAGGACCGCAAAGCCGATATCGGCTTTAGCCAAATACTGCCATGCTTCCGCCACTCGCCGTGCAGGTCTCGGGCGCAGCTTCATCCCGATCTTCGACACAGCCAGAAATGAAGCGTGCTTCGCATCTGTGTAGTTGAAGAACACTGGCCCATTGGGATCGGTCGGAACGCGGAAGAAGAAACTGGGCGAAGGTTCTTGACCTAAGACGGCGTCCAACTCGTCTATCACGTGGCCCGCTGTGATCCAGATCCACTTATTGGCCAGCTCCACGAGGAACCCAGAGTAGCAGACAAGGCGTTGCTCTGCGGGCAGCTCCTCTCTGTGAAGCACCAGAGGCACACATGCCTTCGCCACTTCGCGGAGTTGAGCTCTAATGACTTCGTCGTTCACGAGCGTTCACCCTAACACACCCCTCGGATTCTGTCAAGCCCCGCTCCCGTGGTGCCCTCCGCTTGGCCCTGTCTTGAGCCCTATGCTCCGGTGAAGCGCCCTTCGGCGCCCCGCGCCACCCCTGGGATTGAACCTAATCATGCTGTCTCGTCCTCCTCAGGACACAATCGCGCTGCAGAGGTCGTGCGTTCGAATTCCATCATCTCCACCAGATTAGTTTGTAGTTTGCGTTTTGTCGTTTGACGGCCCCAACTCCGCCCAGAGCCTATCCCCTGCTACGGAATCCCGAGGAACTTATGCGTCTGAAGGCTCAGGCGCCAGCGCGGGTTCTTCAGGCAGTATTCGACGGTGAGGCGTGTGTTGCGCTCGAGGTCCGGACCGTCCATCGGCTGGAGGAAGAAGTGATCGAATGCGAGGTGCTCGTACTCCTCCGGCGAAGCGCCTGTTTGGGGATAAACGAGTTTTAGTTCGCTGCCGGTTTTCTGCGCGAGCGGCGCGCCGGCTTTAGGGCTTACGCAGAGCCAATCTATGCCGGGCGGCGCCGGGATGGTTCCGTTCGTTTCCACCGCTACAGTGAACTCCTTGTCGTGCAAGGCTCTTATCAGCGGCTCGTCCAGTTGCAGAAGCGGCTCGCCGCCGGTGCAGACTACGAAGCGATTGACGATTGACGATTGGCGACTGACGAGCGTGGCCTGTGGTGCCGTTCCCCCTCCCCCAACCCCCTCCCGCCAGGGGAGGGGGGTTTTGAGTTCCCTCCCTCTTGAAGCG
>JADFGT010000011.1:16857-45696 GCA_022567555.1 Armatimonadota bacterium
GGGTTGTCAGGGAGGGCGTGTTTTTGTGCTGCGTTGTCCGGCCCGCTGCTCTGAGCCGGTCGCCGGTCGTCAGTCGTCAGTCGGACCGATTGCCACTCATCGGACACGGCCGCCGCCAGGGTTTCGGGTCCCGCGAACTTCCCTCCGCCCGGGCCGTCGGTGCCGACGAAGTCGGTGTCGCAGAAGGAGCAGACGGCCGACTCCCTGTCCTCCTCGCGCCCGGACCACAGGTTGCAGCCCGCGAACCGCAAAAAGACGGCTGGACGTCCCGTGTTCGCCCCTTCGCCCTGGAGCGTGTAGTAGATCTCCTTGACCGCGTAAACCTTGGTGCCCTTCAAGTTTCGAGACTCCATAGGAAGTGTACACGCGCACGACGCGTCTCGGCAGAACCGGGCGTAAGCAGCGTCGCGGTACGGTCGCCTTAGCCCTTTTCCGTATGCCTCAGAATCCAGTCTGCGATGCTGCGCAGGGCGACCGGCGAAAACGTCTCCTCAATCTGCATATACTCCGCCGGAGAGCCGGTTTTGGCGGTCTGGAACAGGTGGTTAAGGTTAGGGAACTTTATGATAGTGTAATCGCTGTTGCCGCCCTCTTCAAGCGCCCGCGCGACGGCGAGGAGGTTTTGCGCCGCGTCAACCTGCGTGTCCAATTCTCCGTTCACCGCCAACACGGGACACTGCACCTTCTTCAAGGTGGGCGCGGGGTCATATTTCAGGAAGTACCGGAACCAGGGCGAGAGGAGGGCTGTAATTCTCTGCTCGATCTGAGCCTCCACGTCAATAGCTTCCCTCTGCTCATCCGGCAGTTTCTCATATTGCGCGAGGAGGACCTCCCGGACCAGCCTCGTCATCTCTTCTTCGTCTTCATTGTTCACAACGATGGAAAGAACGCGCTCCTGAAGTTCGCGTCCTTCCCTCGCGTCCGCCTCCGACAAACCGGACGCGAGGCTGATGCGCTCTATTTGAACGGGTAGCAACTCTGCGCCCGAAACGCCGGGCCCTGCCAACAGCACGATGAACGACACATCCTGAGAGCGAACCGCCGCCATTGGCGCTATAAGCCCCCCCTCGCTGTGCCCGATCAGCCCGATCTGCTTCGCGTCTATGCCCTTGCGTGTTTTTAGAAACCGCACGCCCTCCAGAACGTCGCCCGCGAAGTCCTCGGACGTCGCGTCTTTAGCGTTGCCGGTGGTGCCGCCGACGCCGCGATCGTCCACGCGCAGAACCGCGATCCCGTGCCGCGTGAGATAGTCGGCGAGGACCCAGAACGGCTTGTGGCCGAGGATCGTCTCGTTGCGGTCCTGCTGTCCGGAGCCGGAAATGAGCAGAACGGCGGGGAAGGGCCCGTCGCCGTCCGGCATGGTCAGCGTTCCTGCGAACTTTATGCTGCCGTCCGCGCTCTCGTAAGTGACCTCCTCTTCGACGTAAGGATAAGGTTCCTTCGGTTCCTGGGGTCGCGCGGGCGGCTCGGGGGCCTTCTCCATTCGATCGAGCGACAGCGGGAGCGTGATCCCGCCCTGGCGCCACTCGCCGATTATCACCGAGCCGTCGTCGCTGATGGTTCCCTCATAGGAGGCCAACAGCCTGGTCAATTCCAGTCGGAGGGTCTTTCCGTCGAAGGCAACGCTGTCGAACGGTATGTCGGTTGCGCCCTGCGACGGGCTGTCGAGGGTCGCCGTGTAGCCCCCTTCGGGGTTCCTTGCTATCTTTATGATCAGCGGCAGTTTCGACCCCGCGTACTCGACCGAGCCGCTCCATATGCCTACGACATCGGCCATTTCTTGATCCGTGGCCGGCGCAGGCGCGGCGGCAGCCGCGCAGATAATTAGTGATGCTAAAAGGTTGGCAAAGAATTTCATGTCAGGTTATCTCCGGCGCAAGTATAGGCCGCTGATTGTACGAAATGCAGCGCGAAAACGTTTCGCAGGCAATGGCCTGTGTGTCCTCACGCGCCGACGATCCACCGGGACAGGCAGTGGCGCAGGGCGTAACACTTCATTTATCCTTCTTTGGGAAGCGGAAGTGGCCCGTGATCTTCCATTTCGTCAGGCAATCCTCTTCTACGCACCGCCCCAGGTTGTGCACCACAAGCGGCTCGCCGCTCCCGTTCCGGGTGTCGGTCAGCACCCCGCAGTGGTCCAACCCGCTGTCCAATTTCCAATAAACGATATCGCCCGGCTGCCATCTTTCGAGCGTGTCTTCCGTCACCTTTAGGGTCAGAGACAGTCCGTGGCGTTCGAAAAAACGCATCTGGTTGGGAACGCGGCGGTGATCTATGTTGGAGTCGGGTCTCTTGAGTCCCCAGTTGTTCGGATATTTGTTGAAGTTTCGCTTCATGTCCTCATGTATGAGTTTCTGGAGGTCGTACCCCGCTTTGCGAAGGGCCCGGATGACGACATCGGTGCAAACTCCTTTGTCGGCCGGCAGGTCGCCGTTCGGATATGGGATGGCGAAGTATCCGGGCGCGTACACGGCACCCTTTCTCGCCTGCTCTTTTGCGCTTGCGACGATCTTCTCGGCGGCGGTCTGTACATCAGCCGGAACGGTTCCCGCGAGGGCGGCCGGACCTAAGCGCGCGGACGGCAACGGGTTGCCGGTCGTCGAGGGTAAGTCCAGGACGACGGCGAGAAAGCAGCCCGAAAAGACCAGGGCGCCGAGAATGGTTTGCGTTTTCACAGCCACGGGCGTCTCATTGATTGGACTTTTTACCCGTGCGGCCGCTGCCGACGCCCGCTGTAATCCGGTTAGTTCCGGCGCGGCGAGCGTTAGGCAGTCACCTTCGCCGGCTCGAACGTGAAGGAGCCTTCGCGATAATCCACACTCACGGTGTCGCCCTCCTTCACACTGCCGCTCAGGATTTCGCGCGCCAGCGGGTTCAGTATCTCTCGCTGAATCGCACGCTTCAGCGGCCGCGCACCGAACGCCGGATCGTATCCTCTTACGGCCAACTCCTCTTTGGCGCTGCCGGACAGTTCGATAGTGATCTTTCTGCCCTTCAATCTTTCCGCAAGGCGTTCGACCTGGAGCTCAACTATCCGCTTTATCTCAATTGCCGAAAGCGGATTGAACACAACGAATTCATCGACTCTATTCAGAAATTCCGGCCGGAAGAAGTTGCGGACGATCTCAAGCACGCGTTCCTTCGTCTCTTTGTCGCCTGACACCGGCATCTCGCCGTATTCGTGTGAACCCAGGTTGCTTGTCATGATGACGACTGTGTTGCGGAAGTCCACCGTGCGACCGTGGCCGTCGGTAAGCCGTCCGTCGTCCAGCAGTTGCAAGAGTACGTTGAAAACGTCCGGGTGCGCCTTTTCGATTTCATCGAACAGCACAACGCTGTACGGCTTGCGCCGCACGGCCTCCGTGAGTTGACCGCCCTCTTCATAGCCGATGTAGCCGGGGGGGGCGCCGATCATGCGCGCGACAGTGTGCTTCTCCTGATACTCGCTCATGTCAATGCGCACCATGTTGCGCTCGTCGTCGAACAGAAACTCGGCGAGAGTGCGCGCCAGCTCGGTCTTGCCGACGCCCGTTGGTCCGAGGAACAGGAAGGAGCCGATCGGCCGGTTCGGCTCGGCAATGCCGCTTCGGGAACGGCGGACGGCGTCGCTGACGGCGTGAATCGCCTCTTCTTGCCCGACCACTCGCTCATGGAGACGCTCCTCCATCTGGATCAGTTTCTGCATTTCAGCTTCCAGCAAGCGCGAGACAGGAATCCCGGTCCACTTGCCCACGACCGCGGCGACGTCCTCATCGTCAACCTCTTCCTTGAGCATTTTCATGCCTTTCTGCAGATCGGTTAGGGCTGTCTCCAGAAGCGTTATGTCTTTCGTCAACTGAGGAATCTCGCCGTGCTGGATCTGGGCGGCGCGCTCCCAGTCCTGGTCGCGCTCGGTCTGCTGCAGTTCCGTTTTCAGCTCGTCAATCTTGCCTTTCAATTCACGGATGCGGGTTATCTTTTCCTTTTCCTGTTGCCAATGCGCGGCAAGGCGCGAGCGCTCTTCGTTCAGTTCACCGAGATCTTTCTCGATGGTCCCGAGCCGTTCTTCGCTTGCAGTGTCTTTCTCATTCTTGAGCGCCTGCTTTTCGATCTCAAACCGGCGCATGCGGCGATCGAGTGTGTCAATCTCCGTGGGCACGCTGTCAATCTCCATGCGAAGACGGCTGCCGCTTTCGTCTATCAGGTCGATCGCCTTGTCCGGCAAGAAGCGGTCGGTTATATAACGGTCGCTGAGTGTCGCGGCCGCAACTATGGCGGAGTCGGTTATGCGCACGCCGTGGTGGACCTCGTATCGTTCCTTCAAGCCGCGCAGAATGGCGATTGTGTCCTCTACACTGGGTTGGTCCACCATAACGGGCTGGAAGCGGCGCTCAAGAGCGGCATCCTTTTCTATGTTTTTCCGATACTCGTCAATTGTGGTTGCACCGACGCACCTGAGTTCGCCGCGCGCGAGCATCGGCTTCAATATATTGGCGGCGTCCATCGAGCCCTCGGCGCGACCGGCGCCGACCAGGTTGTGCAATTCGTCAATGAACAGGATTATCCGGCCGTCGGAGCGCTTAATCTCATCCAGGACCGCTTTGAGGCGTTCTTCGAACTCGCCTCGAAATTTTGCTCCCGCCACGAGCGCCGCGAGATCGAGCGCGATGACCGACTTGTCTTTGAGGCCCTCCGGCACGTCGCCGGAAACGATGCGCTGAGCCAATCCCTCGACTATCGCCGTCTTGCCGACGCCGGGGTCGCCGATGAGGACCGGGTTGTTCTTGGTGCGGCGGCTGAGGACCTGCATCACGCGCCGGATCTCTTCGTTGCGCCCGATGACCGGGTCCAATTTGCCCTGGCGGGCGGCGGCCGTTAGGTCGAGGCCGTACTTTTCGAGCGCCCGGTACTTCTCTTCGGGCGTCTGATCGGTGACCCGGCGGCCGCCTCGCACCTCCTCGATGGCGCGGAGCAGGCTCTTCTTGTCCGCGCCGCTTGTGCGAAGCGCGCGACCGGCAAAGCCTTTTGTGTCGGATGCAAGACCGAGGAGCAGGTGCTCGGTGCTTACGTAATCGTCCTGTATGGACTCGGCCTCAGAGAATGCCTGGTCCAGGGCAGCCTTGAGGCGGGGGCCGACGGCGGAGCCGTAGGTCGAAGCCCCATCCACTCTGGGCTGGCGGCCCAACTCCTCGCGAACCTGCTTGACGAGCAGACCCGGGAGGGCACCGATCTTTTCCAGGACGGGACGGGCCACGCCCTCGGGCTGCTCCAGGAGCGCCAAGAGCAGGTGCTCGGGCTCAACCTGCGAGTGCTTGAACTCCTCTGCCAGGCTCTGAGCGGCTTGGATGCAGTCTTGTGCTTTCAGCGTAAGTCTGTCGAATCGCATAAGTTCTTGAGTCCCATTCTACTAAGTTCTCTGCGTTAATTATACTGCAGTCGCCGATTCGGCGTTGCGGCTGGAGAGTGGATGTCCGGATGCGGGAAGGCCTCGAGGCCCGCGCCTCGAGGCCCTTTTTTCTGCCCCTCGTGGGCGCTATCCGGCGCGCTCGATCTGGATCACGCCGTCCAGAACGATACCAGGCTGCGGTTCGAAGTTCTTCAAGTCGAACACGCCCTTCACGAGTTCTCCGTCCTCAGTGGACAGCCAGACGAAGCCCTTCGACGTGTAGGGCTGCTGGCCTCTGGTCTCGCGGAAGTCCACCTCCACCTTGTAGCATGCCCATTTGCCGACCTTCTCCGTGCCGATGTACTTGAAAACGGTCTGGGCGGGGTAGTCGCCTGCCACGGTTCGCTTCCAGGTGTCGCCCGGTGAGACGGACTTGTCCGGGAAGATGAAGACCTGGGATTCGGCCATTCTCGGGTTGTCCTCGCCGGTTGGTGAGTCAATCTTGCGGTCGGTGACTTCGCCGTTCGGCTTGTGGGTGGTTGTCGTGACAGTGGATCCCTGGCCGGATGCCATTTCGGTCATGTCATCGCCGTCCAGGAATAGGCCCGTCATTGTCTCCGATTCCTCTACAACGACGGTCCCATCGCCGTTCACCCTCAGAACCTTTCGGGCGATGGCGATATGGGCTTCGACGTCCATCGGCCCCATGCCGATATCGCCGGTGGCCGTCATGACCAGGTTGTAGTTGATCTCGTTGCCCGCCTTCGGCTTCCATTCGATCCTTACGGCCTGAAAGGCAACGGCCGCCACCGTTACGGCAAGGAGCGCGGCGAGGGCCATGATTCTTGATGTCATCGGAACTGTTCCTCCTCGAGTAGTGCTGGAACAAGATACCCGGCGAAAGGCCCGCGCGTGGCACCGTAGGGGCCCAACATGGGCCGCAAGTCCTGGTTGGGCCGAGCGATTTGACAGGGCCCGCGGCGCTTCGCCCAGCGCTCAGCGGTGGCCCTCATCCCGTGCCTGGAGCGTGGCGGGACCGGTCCGGAGCCCGATGCAAGTATGGGTTGGATGAAGCCGGCTTAGGCTATTCGATGCGTGTCAATTGGATCTGGGCGCTGTCGGCGGTCATCCCCGGCCCGAACTCCATGTTCTTGATATCAATCACCCCTTTGACGAGATCGCCGTTATCTGCCGAGAGCCAGATCGTCGCCGTAGACGACATAGGCAGGGCGCCTTCAGTTTCTCTGAAAGTGACGATGATCTTGTGAGCAAGCCACTTATCCACCTTCTCCGTTTTCTCGTATTTGAAGACGGTTTCGGCGGCGAAGGTACCCTTGTTCGAATCTCCGGCGCGAGTGTAGGTCCAGGTTTCCCCCGGCCTGACCGCCTGGTCCGGGAAGATGAAGGCCATCGCCTCCACAGTCCTGTTCTGCACCATCTCCGGCATATTCGTCTCGATGGAAACCAGCGTGCCGTTTGGCAGGAAGATGGATGTGACCTTCATGTTCATCATGTCGGCCATCATTTCGCTCATGTCCAGCCCGTCTACCATCAAGGAGAAGTCGGACTGGCTCTCCTCGATCACGATCTTGCCGTCTCCTTTGATCTCTTTGACTGTGTCGGTGATGGTCAGCGCGACCTCCACCTCCTCGACTCCCATGGCGGGGTCCACGGCAAGGTTCATCTTCATCCGGTATTTGGTGACATCGCCGACCTTAGGCTTCCACTGGATCCTTGCGGTCTGTTCCGCGACCGCCGTCGCGGCCGACACGAGGATCACGCAGGCGGCCAGAGTCAACATTCGAATCTTTATCATTGCTCCTCCTCAGTGGGTATGTATAAGAAGATACCCTCGGCTGGGGTCCCGGGTTTCATTTTTGTGCGGATGTGAGCAGATAGCCGGCTTGGCCTAGTCACACCTGGACCCTTCGGGCCCAGTTGGCGACGAGCTGCTTTCCGTGCTCAGTGAGGACGCTTTCCGGGTGGAACTGTACGCCTTCCAAGTCGAACTCGCGATGGCGTATGCCCATGACCTCGCCGTCCTCCGAGGTGGCGCAGACTTCCAGGTCTGCGGGCAGCGAGTCCTCCTCGACGACCAGGCTGTGATACCGGATGGCGCGGAATGGGGAGGGTACTCCATGAAAAAGGCCACGTCCGTCGTGCGTGATTTCGGACGCTTTGCCGTGCATGATGCGCCGGGCTTTTACGATGCGCCCGCCAAACGCCTCGCCGATCGCTTGCATGCCCAAGCACACACCGAAGATCGGAATGCTGCCGGCGAATTCGCGAACGATCGGCTCGCTGATGCCCGCCTTATCCGGCGTGCACGGACCTGGACTGATGATGATGCCTTCCGGGCGCAGCCGGCGAATCTCATCGAGGCTGATCGCATCGTTTCTGCGAACAATGAGTTCCGCGCCGCTCTCCATCGCAAACTGGGCGACGTTGTATGTGAAGCTGTCGTAGTTGTCTATCAACAGAATCATCCCGTCATCCCGCCTTCGGCTTCGCCGACCGCCTTAATCAAGGCTGCTGCCTTGCTGTGGCATTCTTGCCACTCATTCTCCGGAACGCTATCATATACGATGCCTGCACCTGCCTGAATATGCGCTACGCAGTCCTTCAAAAAAATCGTTCGGATCGAAATCGCCATATCCATATCTCCGTTGAACCCGAAATAACCGGCCGCGCCGGCGTAACATCCCCGTCTGGTCGGTTCAAACTCTTCAATGATTTCCATCGCGCGCACTTTCGGGGCGCCGCTGACCGTGCCGGCGGGAAAGCACGCCTGGAGCACGTCAAACGCATCATATTCCGGCCTCACGCGGCCGGTTACGTCGCTGACTATGTGCATAACGTGCGAATAGCGCTCGATAGTCATTAGTTCGTTGACCTTGACCGTTCCCGGCTCCGATACACGGCCGATGTCGTTGCGTCCGAGGTCTACCAGCATAATATGCTCCGCCCGTTCCTTTTCGTCGGCGAGCAACTCTTGTTCCAGCCGCCGGTCTTCCTGTTCTGTGGCGCCTCGCGGACGCGTGCCGGCGATCGGCCGTACCCGCGCGAGGCCGTCCTCGAAAGTGACGAGTATCTCCGGTGAAGCACCGATGACGTCGCAGTCGCCGAACCGAAGCAGATACATGTATGGCGAAGGATTCAGAGACCGCAGACTGCGGTACATCATGATCGGATGCGCGTCAACTTTGGCGGAGAAGCGCTGGCTGATCACCATCTGCACGCCGTCTCCGGCAACGATGTACTCCTTAGTTTCGCGAACGGCGCGCTCATATGCGTCGCGACTCATGTTGGATTCGAATTGAGGTTTGGCGCCGGTCGGTTCCGGCATCGTGGGAAGCGGCGCTCGAAGCTTTTCGATGAGCGACTCGATTCGTGCGTGCGCTTCTTCGTAAGAGCCCTCTTGATCGGTGGCGTGCGATATCACGAGGATGCGGTTCCGCGCGTGGTCGAAAGCGAGGAGAGTATCCGCAATCAACATAATCATGTCTTCGCACATAAGGTCGTCGTGAGTATCGTCAGGAAGCTGCTCAAAGAACCGCACCATGTCGTAAGAGAGGATTCCGACGGCGCCGCCGGTGAATCTCGGAAGGCCTTCGACGGGCGCGTACTCCCTCTCCGCGACTATCTCTTTCAGTTTTCCAAGCGGCGAATCTCCTTCGGGGATATCGAACGGCTCGCGGCCGTCATCGCCGGTTACATATCCCGTGCGGCCCCGTGATCGCACGACCAGGCGCGGGTCGGCGCCCAAAAAACTGTAACGCGCGAGCCGCTCCCCCCCCGTAACGGATTCGAGAAGGAATGAGTGCGTGGCGCCGGACGCGATCTTCCAATATGCGCTGACCGGTGTCTCCAGGTCGGCGAGGATTTCCGCATAAACGGGCACCAAGCGCCCCCCCCGGGCCAGCTGTCGAAACTTATCGGGTTCTGGATGCAGCATGCTGTCTTGCAGAGCCGCCTCCGCCGCGGACGGAAAGAGTTCCGGGGGAGCGCGGAGTTCTCACTCGCCTTTGGCCAGCGCTCCCATCGGGTCCCACGGCGGGAGCGGAACCGGCTTCTTCTTTAGAACCGACCGAAGTTTCGGCGCGATGTACTTCCTGTTCACCGCGACTTCGTAAACATACTCATCGAACCAACCATCCGACATTACGAGGAACCCTTTGTCGCCGATTTTGTCGCCCCAACTGTTCTCCACGCGCCATTTTCGCGGATTCCCTTTGTCGTCCAAATCAACGCCGGTGAACACCATGGCGTGGTTCATCTGGCTCTGCCCATAGTCCAGACGCTGCGCCTTATCGAAGTTGAAGGTTGTGCCGTAAACGAGGTCGTAGTCGTATAGGTCAATGTCCAGTATGCCCAAGTCCCGGTCCAGCATCTTGCCGACGTCGCAGCCGAACCAGACCGTCTCGCCGTCCATGAGCATCTTTACGGCGGCCTTTTTCAGAACCGGCATATCCACGTTCAGGTAACGGATGATATCGCCGTCAACGACGTTGCCCAAGTACCTGATTGTATAAAGAGTGTCGTACCGCTTCGACTTCTGCGGGCAATGAATCATACAGATCATTGATTCGAGATCGGACGGCACGTGCCGTTTCAGGAACTCCTGTGGTGTGATAATGCCGTCACGGTGGAACTCGCCGTCCTTGTCGCGCCATTGCCATAGGAACTTCTCGGGCGGCTCTCCGAGATGGATGGCGAGCATGCGATAGACGATTTCCACCATGTTCTCTTTGGCGGCGCGCAATTCGGGTTTCTTCGCGCCTTGCGCATGCATCTCACGAAGTCTGCACGCATCTTCCCGCAGTTTTGTCGTAATCAAGCCGTTCATCAGGCGTGACTCACTGCTGCTCTGCGTTTCCGGCATAACCGCTTTCGGAACGACACCATATTTCTTCAGGAGGTTGACGAACATATCCCACTGGCCCCCGTCCTGAATAGGCGCCATGAGCAGCCAGTCGAGCAGGCGGCTTCCGACCGGCTCCTTCACCGTTTCGATCATGTTCTCAAGAAAGTAGTTCGCCTTCTCAAGTTTGTCCCAAAACATTAGGTAGTTTTGGGAGAGTTCAAACTTGTCATCCAAGTTCATCTGCTTGATGGCGGCGCCACGCAGCGGGTTGAGGCCCGCGAACAGCCAGCATCGCCCGGTCTTGTTTTGGCTCGTCGCCTCGCCGGTCTTCAAAACGTGGGAAAATGTGTGATCGTTTGCCGTCACGGTGCGGCGGCTCTTCGCGACGTCGTGAAGGGACGTCTTCGTGACTGCGTTCAGGGCAAGACGGTTGCGGGCGTCCGATTCGAACGATCGCTGAAGAGCGTTCACCATTTCAGTCGTGAGTGAGCCGTTCTTTGCGGCGATCGCCCTCACGGCGGGACGCCGCTTAGTCCGGGCGCGCTTGTCGGCGGTCAGGGTCTTTTTGGGCATTCAGGATCCTCCTGCGCGAGAGTCTACCGCAGACTACCGGACGTAGACACCGGGAACGCCCGCGTCAACTGTCAGGGCGGCCCCGGTTGTCTTCTCGGCGCGGGGTCCGGCGAGAAAGAGGATTGCCTCAGCGACATCGGGCGGGTAAACGCTGCGCTTGAGGGTGGTCCGGTTCCGATAGAACTCTTCCAACTCTTCGGGTTCGATTCCGTATGCGGCGGCCCGCTGTTCTCGCCACGCCCCGTCCCAAATGGATGACCCCTGCAAGACCGCATCCGGCAGCACACTGTTCACGCGCACGCCTATCGCTCCGCCCTCTTCGGCCAGACAGCGCGCCAGGTGCAGTTCGGCGGCCTTCGCCGCGCTGTACGCGCTCGCGTTCTTTCCGGCGGCGATGGCGTTCTTGCTCACGACAAAGACCAGCGAACCCCCGATCCCTTGTCTCCTCCAGACCCGGAACGCCTCGCGCGCCGGCAGGAAGTATCCTTTGGCCAGCACGCCGAAGTTGCGCTCCCAATCCGCTTCGGTTGTTTCCTCAATCGGTGCGCCGAAAGCGATTCCCGCGCTGCAGACCAGGATGT
Organism: Armatimonadota bacterium; assembly: GCA_022567555.1. Taxonomy (GTDB): domain Bacteria; phylum Armatimonadota; class Fimbriimonadia; order Fimbriimonadales; family ATM1; genus JADFGT01. The sequence goes on from JADFGT010000011.1 coordinate 28,241, forward strand.
CAAGCCCCCCCCATTCCAGAATGCATCTGCGGAAAGCGTTCTGAACCTGCGCTTCATCCGACACGTCTGCCGAGGCCGCGATTGCGCGTTCGTATCCATGCTTTTCGCGGAGTTCTTGCGCCGTGGCCTCGGCGGCCGATTCGTTGATGTCGGCAATGCAAAGATGCGCACCCTCTTCGGCCAGCCGGAAAGCGGTGGCCCGGCCGATTCCGCTTCCGCCGCCGGTTATCAACGCGATGTGGCCGGCCAACTCCCGCTCCGGAGGCTTCAACCTCAATTTGTAAAGCTCCAGCGGCCAATACTCGATGTCGAACGCTTCGCGCGGCGAGAGACTCACGTAACCACCCATCGCCTCGGCGCCTTCCATTACCTCAATCGCCCGCTGATACAGTTGGCGGCTGACCTGCGCCTGAAAGGCGTCCCGGCCGGCGGTGACGACGCCCATTCCGGGAATCAGCGCAACGCGCGGCGCGGAGTCGAAGACCTCGTCGCCCTCCGCCGCGTTCTCCCGGAAATAGGAATCGTATTCGGCACGATAGCCTTGTACGGCCTGACGGATCTTGTCCGACACGGCGGGAGAACATGCCTCTCCCTCGAGCGGGGAGGGGTTTTCGGCGCCCGCCGGTTCTGCGCGCTCCGGTGACGTGTGCCCGGCGGCGTTCGCGACGTCGAGCCTAAGGAAGAGCGGGCGCGACTTAACGTGAACCAAGTGGTCGGGGCAGGCCGCGCCGACGCGGCTCAACTTCTCCGCCTCCGGCGTGTTCACCATCTGCAACGCTCGCGCGCTTGTATCGAGGCAGAGTATCTGCTTGCGCTGCTCCGATATCGCGCCTCGAAGTTCGGGCAAGAAGTCCTCCGGCGCGATGCCTTCGTCGCGGCTCGGCGCGCCGGTCCACACCTTGCGGCTGGATTCGCGCACCGTCGCCTCCGCCTCAGCGATGACCCTGATAGTAGACTCATAGCAAGACCGCCCGTCCTGGCCCCAAGTCACCAGACCGTGCTTGGCCAGAATCGCGCACTCCGCTTGCGGGTTCGTCTCCACGGCTGCGACGATCACCTTGCTCAGCGCGAAACCGGGCCGCGTGTATTCCACCCACGCCGCGCGTTCGCCGAATACCTCTTGGGCCGCCGCACGGCCGCGTTCGCAACAGGCGAGCGCAAGGATTGCGTCCGGGTGCGAGTGGTCTATCTCCGTGAAAGGCAGGAACGCGTGCAAGAGCGTTTCTATGGATTGCCTCGGACGGCCCGGTTCGAATGTGCAGCGCGCGAGGTAGGCCACCATCTCCGCATCGGACATCTCGTCCCTTTCGCGCAGGGGCAGGATTTCGTCAAGCCGCAGCCCGGCGAAGTTCGCGCCGGTGCAGCCGGCCATGTCCGACCCGCTGCCTTTCACCCACAGAACGCGGGTGTCGCGGCCCAGGTGGTCCTTTTCAACCGCCTTCGAGGATGTGTTTCCGCCGAATATGTTGGTTATCGCGCGGTCCGAGGCGAGCAGGCGGGAACGATAGGCGAGCAGGTCCGGCCGGTCGAGGCCCTCCGTTTCGGCGTCGTTCCACAGGTTTTCGGGCACTCCACATTGTGGCACCCGGTAGGCGGTTGCCGATTGGCGCGTGAGCGCCGGGGTTTCGCACGGGGGCCCGCGGCGTAGGCGATAATGTCTCTTGTGCGTCTCGCCGTCCTTGCCGGAATCGGTCTATTGCTGGGCGCGTGCGGAAGCCCGGAGCCGCCCGGCCTAACGGGCGTGTGGCGCTGCACGCTCGCGGCGGACGACGTGATAACCCTCGAACTCCGGGAAGACGGCACGTTTCTTCGGACTGCGCAACTCGGGGAGCAGCGATTGAAGCAGTGGGGCAGTTATCGCGTGGAGATGGAGAGAGTTGTGTACGAAGACGTTTTGGAAGGGCTGGAGGGTGAGCGCGGAACGGAGTCGTACGTCGTCATCAAGGAGCCGTATGAAATGCAGGAAGGCGTGTTGGTTCTTTATCCTGGTTCGCAGCGCGAAAGGCGGTTTGCACGGATTGAGTAGCGTGGTTCATCGCTTGGCGTTTCGCGCCGGGCGTCGCGGCGGCACATGCTGCGATTTGGCGCAAAGCAGGCCGCAAGTAGACGGGGGTTTAGGCAGGGAGACATGAGAGGAATGACTCGTAGGATCGCACTGTGGGGCCTATACGTGGGGGTCTTGCTGGCCGTCGCCGGGATCCCCATAGATATCTACTTCGACTTGAGCGATTCGCATGGAGTTGCGGTCTACCTGTTCTCTGGCGTCGGCATTCTGTTGGTGGGCTGGGCCGTCAAGAGTCTGTGGGGACCGGCAGGGCTCGCTCGACTCCTGGGAATCGCCTCCGCTCTGTTCCTCGCCCTTGCCGTCGGCGCAGCGGTGTTCGGAATCGTCGAAACCAGATTCCATCGCTTCGGTCCGCAGGACATTCCGGTGGTCGGCCAACTGGTCCTTTTCCTTGGTGTCCCAGCATGCCTTATGTTTTCGCTGGTCCTCTTCGTCGGCGCTCGGGTTCTCAAGAAAGAGTCCATGCAGAACGGCAACGGCACGCCCTCACCACAAGGGGAGCGGGATCTGAAAGGCGATGAAAAGAGCGGAATGCCCCTCTGGATGCAATGTATCGGCGTCGCCGTAGTTGCTCTCGGCCTCGGATACCTAATCGTAGGAATGGTGGTCGCCGAGATCTGGAGGGACTTGGGTGGCCTTCTACTGATGGCAATCGTGGGTCTGACCCCGCTTGTGGCTTCTCTCAATGCTCTCGTCAAAGCCAAGGAGAAAGGCAGGGTGCCCCCGTGGTTGCATCACGTCGCCGCTGCCGTGATCGTTCTCGGCATAGCCTCCCTGGTCGTCGGGTTGGGAGTCGTCGCCACGGCAACCCAGCCTGGGATATGGAAGGGCTTCGTGTCCGGCCTGTACACAGCACTCCTGGGTCTTTTGGGTTTTGTGGTTGCCATCCCGCCAGCGACCGTCAGTTCTGTAGTCGTTCACGAACTGGGCCACCTTCTAGCAGGCTGGGCCATGGGCTACCGTTTCGTGGCGATGCAGGTGGGTCGGTTCAGGGTAGAGCGAGCCGGCAAGCGGCTGAGGTTTGGGTTTGTCCAACTACGCAGGGACATGGGCCCATTCGACGGATTCGTTGATATACAACCCCGTGGCTGGCAACTCTCGGTCGTTCCGGAGTTCGTTATGGTCGCGGGCGGCCCGGCAGCGCAATTGGCGTTCGGGTGCGCACTATTGGCAATCGGATTCTGGCCTGGCCTTTCAGGGGGGTATGCCGTATGGATACACCTGGCAGAGAACGCGGTGGACGGCGTCCTTCTTCCCCTCATTCGGGTGACAGGTCTGGCTGCTCTCGTCCACGGTGTCATCGTGCTGATTCCTGACGACGTGGACGGTAAATGGAACGACGGTAAGCGGTTGATGCGACTGCTACAGCCCAATGGGAATGGCGTGACTTTCAGTGCAATGTTGGCAGTCGCGGCCTCCATTGCGCAAGGGAAGCGCCCTCGGGACTGGGATCGAGACGCCGTTATGTTCATGGACCGGACTGACTATCCGGACGGGTGGATATATGTCTATTATTACCACTACGACAGAGATGAGATTGACGATGCGGGGAAAGTGCTTGATCGGTTGCTCGGTCGAACAAAGGAGATTGACATCAAGCTTCGCGACTGGATCTTCGCCGAGGCGGCGTTCTATCTAGCCTTTCACAGGAGGACCGGCGACAGCGCCCAGGAGTTCCTCGAGAGAGTCGAGGAACCGTCCCGTGTGTACTGTGCTGTGCTCGACCGGGCAAAGGCGGCGATTCAACTGGCGTCAGGGGACCACGCTGCCGCAGTCAGCACTGCGGAGAGCGCCCTCAAGGCGATCGAGGAGGGGGACGCGCATCATCAAGCGGCCGTTTTCGCGAAGCGGGTTCTTCAGGAGATCCTGGCGGAGGCGAAGTCGGCGGAAGGAGACGGGGTTTAGGCAGGGAGACACGGAGACATGACTCGTAGAATTGCACTGTGGGGCCTATACGTGGGGGTCTTGCTGGCCGTCGCCGGGATGCCCGTAGATATCTACTTCGACTTGAGCGATTCGCATGGAGTTGCGGGCGAGCTGTTCTTTGCTGTCGGCATTCTGTTGGTGGGCTGGGCCGTCAAGAGTCTGTGGGGACCGGAAGGGCTCGCTCGGCTCCTGAGAATCTCCTCCGCTGGATTCCTGGCTCTGGCCGTTTGCGCAGCGGTGTTCGGAATCATCGAGATCAGATTCCAGCGCTTTGGTCCGCAGGACATTCCGGTGGTCGGCCAACTGGTCCTTTTCCTTGGTGTCCCGGTATGCCTTTCGCTTTCGCTGCTCCTTTTCGTCGTCGCTCGGGCTCTCAAAAAAGAGTCGATGCAGAACGGTCACGGCCCGCCATCACAACAACGGGATCGGGACCTGAAAGGCGATGAAAAGAGCGGAATGCCTCGTTGGCTGCATCGTATCGGCGTTGCCGTGATCGTTCTCGGTATCGCGTTCCTCGTCTTCGAGATGGCAGTCATTTACAGCGCGACCGGACCTGAGGGGTGGAAAGACCTCGCGTTCAGCGTTATCGGAACATCCGTGGGTTTTATGGCTTCCCTGGCCATTGTGTCTGCCGTTCATGAACTGGGCCATCTCGTTGCGGGTTGGGCCGTGGGCTACCGGTTCGTGGCCTTGCAGGTGCTTGGCCTCAGCATAGAGCGGACCCGCAAATGGTTTAGGCTTGAGTTCCGCCGTCCTCTCGAGGGACCGCGTAGCTTCGTGAGCATGCATCCCCGCCGATGGCGCCCCTCGGTCATTCCGGGCGTGGTTTTCATTGCCGGCGGCCCTCTGGCGCACTTGGCCTTCGGGTGCGCTCTGCTGGCATTGGGGTTTTGGCCCGGCCTTTCGGGCGGATACGAGGTCTGGGTGCATCCCGCCGAGAGCGCCGACGACGCCGTTCTCTTTCCCCTCATCAGGATGACCGGCTTAGTCGCCCTTCTGTCCATTCCTTGGAACCTGGTTCCCCGCACGGTGGGTGGCCATTGGACAGACGGCATGTTGCTGAAGCGGCTCCTACAGCCCGATGGGAAGGGCGTGGCCTACAGTGCGATGCAGGCAGTCGGAGCCTCTATTGCGGAAGGGAAGCGCCCTCGGGACTGGGATCGAGCCGCAGTTATGTACCTGGACCAGACTGACTATCCGGACGGCTGGGTGTGTGCCTATTACTACCACTACGACAGAGATGAGATTGACCAGGCGGGGAAGGTCCTCGATCGGTTGCTTGGCCGCACGGAGGACTTTGTCGAAGTCAGTCGCCACGACATATTTGCCGAGGCGGCGTTCTATGAAGCCATCCAGCGGAAAAACCGCGATACGGCCCAGGAGTTTCTCGAGAAAGCCGAGGAATCGCCCGACGTTCTCCCCATCCTGCTCGACCGCGCACGGGCTTCGATTCAACTGGTGTCCGGTGATCATGCGGCTGCAGCGAGGATTGCCCAGAGCGCCCTTGAAGCGATCGAGAGGGAGGTGGGCTGGCGCAAGCACAGGTTCATTTTCTCGAAGCGGGTTCTTCAGGTGATCCTGGCGGAGGCGAAGTCGGCGCAAGAAGGGTCTTCCTAAACGGGGAACCGAAAGCCAAGACTGCCGGTCTATTCGTCCTCCGAAACCTCAACACGAATCCCGATCCTGGCGATTATCTGCGCGGCGTCGTCGCATTCCTCTCTGCCCGCGCGGTGGACGACGCTGCTGCCCAGGTGGTCAATCTCCCATGTCTCGATGGCGGCCTCTTGCTGGTCGCAGCCGGTCGCCATCAGCAGGACCATCATAACCTCGTCGTATGTGTTGTAGTCGTTGTCAAAAACTGTCACTAACCAGCCCCCGCCCCCGCCGCTGCGGTCGGTGCTTTGCGGCTCAATCTCCGGCGTAATTATCGGTGTGCTCGTGCTCATCCTCGTATCAACACCTGTGTCACTCGCTTCCGGAAAGCCCTCAAACGATTATCGTCAATCTTCGATCACCTATCGCCCCTACTCCTCCCACTCCGGTCTGACCTCGGTGCGCACTCCGATACGGGAAATGATGGACGCGACCGCGCAGCAAGCGCCTTGGCTTGCGAAGTGGATGGGCGCGCGGCCGTAAGTGTGCGCTTCCCACGTTTCGATGTACGCTTCTTCCAGGCCGCAACCCGTGGCTTCGCTGATCGCGCGAACCACTTCGGCAAACGTGTTGTACGCGTTGTCGAAGATGACCGCCATGTAGCGGCCCCGGTATCCGGTTTCGCCGTCAATCACCTCGGGCAGAATCTGTTGACCGACCGCCATCTCTTCTTCCTTCTCTTCTCGGCATACATGCTAAGGCGAAAAGCGCGCCAACGCCAAGCAGGCCGAGCAAAACCCCGCTCAAATAAGGGGACGGGCGGTAGACGAACGTCAGTTCGCCGCCCTCCTCTCCGAACGGGTTCTCCATCTTCGGCTGCGCGCGCCGCCAGTCCTCCCCGATTCTCACCATCCAGCCCCGCGAGTTTGCCTCTGTGACTCTCAGGGGCCCGCCCAAGCCGGGAGGAAGCCGGAGCGTCTTCTCGTTCATTGACTCCTCCACGACCAGGATGCGCGGCATTCCGTCGTCGCGAAACCGGTACAGTTCCCAGCCCTCGCCGTCCACCGGTACCGGCTCCAGCAGGCTTCCCAAGTCCAGGTCGTCCGTCTCCATCGCCTCGGCCGTATCGGAGTGGACCATCAGGTACTCCACGCCCGCATCCCGCAGCAGGCCGAAGTCGAGGCCCGGTTTCAGCAGCATCATGTTGCCGTTCGCCAGGGGCGCGCTGTCCTGCCCGTTGATCTCGTCAAGTTGCTGCTTTCGGTAGCGGGGAACGAGCGAGTCGTAGCCGCCGATCTCATGTATGCGATATGGAAGCAGGCTGTTCGGCGGCGCGACCAGGCCCGGAACGGGGCCGTACAGCGACCAGTCGGGGTTCAAGACCGCGATCCGCGCCGGGGCGACCCTGCGCAAGTTCTCCAGCCCTTCGAACGGCTCATTGAAGCCGCCCCTCGGCGAGCCCGGGTTTAGGTTCCAGTGAACGGCGGCGAGTCCAATAACGCTCAGCGTGAGCACACCGAGCCCGAAGTGGCGGCGATGCCGCCCGGGCAGCAGGGCTCCGCCTGCCACGCCGAGGCCCACGAGCAGCGCCACCAAGTAGGGCCTTGACTGCGCTGCGGCCCCCGCCGCCATCTCGCGAGAGACGGAGTCCATGCCGGGATTGGGATAGGCGCTCATGTACGCCCATAGCGCTCCCGCCATCAGCATAGTCAGGGCCACCACCGCGGGAAATGCCGCCCGAACCATCTCCGGGTGGCTGTCCGGCTTGTCGCGGATAGCGGTTCCGGCCAACACACAGAGGGCGACCACCGCGAGCACCGCCGCCCGGCCCGGAGAGCCGGTCGCCGACCACCCAGGTATCCCGAAGTAGAGCGCCTCGGTGAGACCGGTGCCCAAGGCAACGGCCAGGGCGAACAGAAAGAGCGCGCCGAAAAACGCAACGTCAGGGCGGCGGCGAAAGCGGATCGCGGCAAACAGGGCGAGAGATACGATTATGGGGCCGACATAGAAAGGCAGTTCGGCGTAATGCCGGCCGGTCTCGATGTAGGCGAGCCAGTAGGATGTGGCGCCGGGGGCCAGGCGGTCGGTCATTTCGTTCGGCATCCCGAATACCGTGGGCACGAACATCACAACCAGGTGGCGCAGTCCGAGGGCCTGATTGCGATACAGTTCGTAGCCTTCGGCGCTGGGCGCGCCGGCGCGATGGCCTTGCCGGCCGTTCTCCAGGACCGGCAGCAGTTGAGGCGCGGCCAGCGCGGCGCCCAGCACGAGCGCACCCAGCACCGCGAGCGCGGGTTTCCACGCGCGGCGAAATGCCAGCATCCATACCGCGTACAGCGTGCAGGCCATCATCCCGTAGGCGGCGATCTGCAGGTGCCCGGCCAGCAGCATCAGGCCGGCGGGCGCGGCCAGTTTCGCCGCGCTCCTGGCGCACGGCTCCTCGAACAGCCGCTGTATCCCCAGCAGGCACCAGGGAATCCAGGCGGCGGTCATGATTACGCTCGGGAGTTGAATCCAAGCCACCATGAACGCGCTGAGCGCCATGGCGCTGCCGCCGATCAGGCCTCCCAGTTCGCTGGCGCCCAGCCGCCTGCAGAGCAGATAGACACCCAGCGCGGCGATGAACAGGTGCAGCCAGGCTGAGAAGGAGAGCAAGGCCTCGGCGTCCACAGGGAGCGGCGCCGCAAGCCAGTGCAGCGGATACAGGGGCGCGGACTGGGAGTTCGCCAGAAAGGGCGCGCCCCCGAGGGAGTAAGGGTTCCACAGCGGCACCTCGCCGCCGCGCATGGACTCCAGCATCAAGTCTCGCCACGGCAGGAACTGCAGGGCGCCGTCGAGTTGCAGGATGTCCCAGGGCGCGTCCGGGGTCGGCGCGTTCCAGGGGGGCAGTTGGTGAATCTGGTCTACGGGCGCGGGAACCCGCCCGCCAATGAATTTCCAGGTTGGAATGAGGGCGATGAGGGCCAGCAGAAGAACGGACCCGATCGCCGCCGGCTTCATCGGCTACTCGCAGAAGGTGAGTTGCTGTTTGGCCTTCTCGTGGTCGGGGTCAAGGCGAAGGACTTCGTGGAACTCTTGGCATGCGTCTTCGCTGTGCCCCAGCATCATGAGAGTCATCGCGTAATCGTAGCGTACATCTGTGTTGTCCGGCGCTTCTTGCGCGACGTCCCGCAGACCTTCAAGGCTCCCTTCGAAGTCGCCCTCGAAGCCTTTGATGAGAGCCAATTGCCAGCGGGCCTTCATGTGGCTCGGGTCCAGTTCGAGAACCTGGGTCAGAGCCTTGCTGGCGAGATCGTATTCACCTTTGCACCGGTGCGCGAAGCCGATCTCGTATTGCTCCTCAACCGCCGCGGATGTCTGCCTGTTGTCCTGCACGGTAGCCATTTGGGCCTCAACCCTCTCCCGGCTGTCGACCAGTATATCACGCTCAAGCGAGCCGGGCAACAGCTGGGGTTATGTTTCCGCCGTGCCCGGTTTCAACCTGGGGGGCACGATTCCCTCTTTTCTCGAGGCGGCGGTTCCCTCCCGGCCCTCCGTGGTGGGCTCGCCGGCCTCCTGAGGGGCCTCTTCGCCGGCGCCCTCGGCCTGTCGCTCAGCGCCCTGGATGATGCGAAGGAACTGCTCCCGTTCCAGGGTCTCGTGCTCCATCAGCGCCTCGACCAGCTTGTCCAGCTTGTCCCTGTTGGCGTCCAAGACCTCGGTTGCGCGGCGGTGGCAGGTCTCAATGATGTCGTGGATCTCCTCGTCGATCAACTTCGCCACCTGCTCGCTGTAGTTGCGGTCCTCCATGTAGTCGCGGCCCAGGAACGGGTTCTCGTTCCGCCGTCCAAGCGCCAGCGTGCCCAGTTTGTCGCTCATCCCGTACTGGCAGACCATCGAGCGGGCGATGTCCGTTACACGCTCCAGGTCGTTCTTCGCGCCGGTGGTCACCTCGTCGTAGACCAATTCCTCCGCCACCCGGCCTCCCAGAAGCGCGGTGATGTCGTCCAGCAATTCCGCCTTGCTGGTCAGGTACTTGTCCGCCTCGGGCAATTGCCATGTGCTGCCGAGCGAGAGGCCGCGCGGCAAGATTGTCACTTTGTGTACCGGATCGGTGTGCTCCAGCAGCTCGCCGACAATCGCGTGTCCGGCCTCGTGGTACGCGATGATCTCGCGCTCCTTCGCGTCCACCACCCTGCTACGGCGCTGCGGTCCGGCGATCACTCGGTCGAGCGCCTCTTCCAGGTCGGCCATTTCTACTTCCTTCTTGTCGTGCCGGGCAGCCAAAAGGGCCGCTTCGTTTAACGTGTTCGCCAGGTCTGCGCCCGTGAAACCCACGGTTCGCCTCGCCACGACGCCCAGGTCCACGTCGTCGGCCAGCGGCTTGCCTTTGGCATGGATCTTCAGAATCGCCTCCCGCCCGCGCGCGTCGGGTGCGTCCACGATGATGCGGCGGTCGAACCGGCCAGGCCGCATTAGCGCAGGGTCCAGCACGTCCGGACGGTTGGTGGCGGCGATGACGATCACCCCGGCGTTCTGGTCGAAGCCGTCGAGTTCAACGAGCAGTTGGTTCAGGGTCTGCTCGCGCTCGTCATGTCCGCCGCCCAGGCCCGCGCCACGCTGGCGGCCCACGGCGTCAATCTCGTCCACGAAGATGAGGCTGGGCCGGTGCGCCTTTGCAGTCTCGAACAGGTCGCGGACGCGGGCCGCGCCCACACCCACGAACATCTCGACAAAGTCGGAGCCGCTTATGTGGAAAAACGGGACGCCCGCCTCACCGGCCACGGCACGCGCCAAGTGCGTCTTGCCGCATCCGGGCGGCCCGAGCAACATGATGCCTTTCGGAATCTTTGCGCCGAGGGCCACATACTTCTTGGTGTTCTTGAGGAAGTCCACGAGCTCGGACAGTTCGTCCACGGCCTCGTCGACGCCGGCCACGTCCTCGAACGTCACTTTCGGGACGTTTTCGCTGACGCGGCGGGCGCGGCTGCGGCCGAAGTTGAGCGCCTGGTTCCCGCCCATTTGCGCAGGGCGGATCACCAGGAACCAGAGCAGCAGCAGCAGGCCGATCGGAATGAGGATCATAAAGAGGCCGCTGACCAGCCCCTCGCTGAACATCGGCTTGCCGAACTCGACCTCGACTCCGCTATCCCTCAGCAGGATGAGAAGATTGGCCCCGCTTGGCGAGTCACGCAAAGGGCCTATCGCGATCTTTTTGGACCCGTCTCTGTACTCGGCCCTCAGCGTGTCCCTTTGCCACACGACCTTTCTAATGAGCGGTTCCCTTGCGTCGCTCTCCAGTTGGGAGAGAGATATCTTCTGTGGGCCGCTCTGGAACAACCCTCCACCGCTGCCGGATGGGAAGACGAGCCACACCACCACACCAACCAGCAGGAGGACAAGTATGAATCTCCAGGTTCGACTGTTCACTGTTTTTCCCGGGGGCAGGCGCCCCGTCTCATCCTACGTCCGGTCTTATGCGCCGGTTTCCTCAGACTCGCCCGCGAAGGAAACGGCATTATACCGTCCCATCGGGTGGAGACGGCCCGAACTGTAGCCTCAGCCGGCGCTCCGTGCGCTCGGTGACCGCTACCCTGGCCGCCAGCGCGACCCCCGGCGCCCACACCGGCCCCAGGTCATCACATACCAAGGGGAGCCTCGCCTTCGCCGCAGCGCTCACCTTGGCGTTCGTCAAAAGGTCCCGCAACTTGCGTTCCGAATCGCTGCCGAACGGCTGCATCCGTTCGCCGCGTTCGAAAGGGCGCAGATACACGTTGCCCCGCAGTGCCCCGGCGTCAATCACAACGTCGAGCGAACGCGGCTCGCGCCCGGCTTCCTCGTCCGTTTCACAGGCGCTGAGTGTCCACCCTAAGGCCCCGCAGACCGTTTCGCCCGGAATCGCCAAGGCCAGATGGAACTTCCCGGCCTCCTCCAGGCGTCTCGCGGTCAGCCGCTCCGGGGTGATCTCAAGGACAACCGAGCCGCCCTCGAGCGTCACCGATCTCTTCTCGGACCGCAAGATGGATGCGACCGTTATCTCGGTGTGCTCGAACGAAGGAGTGGCTTTCAGCGGTGCCAACATCTGTCGAACCACCCTTCTGAGAATCGGAAGCGGGTGGCCGCGAAGGAGCGACGCGTCCAATCTGACTTCAACCCTGCTCGTCAGAAACGCAAGCGGTTCGTTAGGCGCTTCTTCGCACGATTCCAAGATGCGGGCGACTATGTCTTGCAGAAGCGCGTCCTCGTCCGAGATGATTTGGACAAGCCGCGCCGCGTTCTCGAGCGCGGCTCCGTGCAGCGTCTCAAAGCCGGGCACAACGTCGAGCCGCGCGCGAACCCGCGCGAATCGGCGGTCCAGGTTTGCAGGGTCGTCATGTGTCCAGAATCCTCGCTCCTCGCAATAGCGCCTCGTCTCCTCGCGGCGGGCCCACAAGAGCGGCCGGATGACCCCCTCGCGCCGGACCGGAATGCCGGCCAGTCCCGCCGGGCCCGTGCCCCGGGCCAATTTCAGCAGGATCGTTTCCACGTGATCGTCGAGTGTGTGACCGGTGGCGACCTTCGCTACTTTCAGTTGCCGGCTCTCCTTCCGGAAGAACTCATACCGCGCCTTTCTGCCGGCCTCTTCGATGCCGATCTTCATCTCCTTCGCCATTTCGGGCACGTCGGCTTTGTCTGAGATGCACCGCACGCCGATCTCCGATGCGAACGCCTCGCAGTGCGCCTGCTCTTCGTCTGCCTCCGGACGCTGGCAATGGTTCAGGTGCAGGGCGATGACGTCGTAATCGGCTGTCGCCAAGAGGTGAAGGAGACATGTGGAATCCGGGCCGCCGGAGTATCCGACGCCTACGGTGTCGCCCGTACCCAGAAGGTTGTGGCGTTCGATAAACTCTCGCAGACGCCTAATCATGCCGGGGCGATGTTACTCTTCGGCCGCTTCAGCGCGTGTGATCGCGGGCGGCCCAGCGAGGCCCGGCATCGCTTCGGTCCGGTCTCAAGGGGCGTACGCGAGCGTCACGACGAATCGCGTCAGGTATCCTAAATTGTTACGCGGCGGCGGTAGCTCAGTGGTTAGAGCACCTGACTGTGGCTCAGGGGGTCGGGGGTTCAATTCCCCTTCGCCGCCCCAGTTCAAACTTACTTGTTTCCCGGTCAGGTTCTTCTGGAGTCAGGGAGTCTCCGAGTGGACGGATTATACCCCCTGATTTGCGTCAGGTGTTCTCGCTGCTCCTCGGAATGAGCAGCTCGCATCTCCTCGCTCCGCTCGTAGGCTCTAACCACTGAGGCCAGTTACATTGCCCTTCCAATCCGACGGGCAAATTGGCGGATGGAGTCAGGCCGACTACTTCCGAACTGTTCGCCAGCAATTTAAAAAGGCTCACGATCATTTCATCGTACTTGACAGGCCACCCGCCGTATCGTGCCCTGGGGAAGTATGCTCTCAGCTACGATGGCAGAACCGAAAGCAATTGTGGTGGTCACAGGAGCAGGCGCGTCCAAGGGCTGCGCTGACGAAAGCTTGACGGTGGTGGTCCCCGGCTACCGGCCACCGCTAACGAAAGACCTCTTTACACCGACGCCCTCTTTCAACGAAATCCTGAGGAAATACCCCGGAGCGCAAACTTTTGCCGATGAGTTCCGAACTCAGGTTCGTGCCGGCCTGAATCTTGAGAATCTGTTAAGGGAAGCTTATTACTCCGAACATGAGAACACGCGCCGGAGAGCGCTGGAGATCCCTTATTACTTATCGGAGCTATTCCTAGCGGTCAGCAGCAAGTTTACCGACGCAGCTGCCACCAAGTACGCTACTCTTGTTCGGCACCTCGATGAAAGCGGATTCGAGAAAGTGTTGTTCTTAACGACAAACTATGATTTGTTACTAGATGGCGCACTTAGTGCCTATCACAGTTTTGAGTTCGGCAAGATTGATGATTATGTTCGTGGAGATCGCCGCTGGAATCTTGTGAAAATTCATGGTTCAGCCAACTGGTTTCGCCCCATAGCAAACTTTGATCCGCCGAGTGCTAATCTTTCTGCCTCGCTCGGCCGAGTCGCCAGTCCTCTTGAATTGGAGGATGAATCTAGGATAATGTATGAGAACGCCGAGAGGTCGTATATCAATCGTCAGCACCTGATGTTCCCCGCCGTTACCGTGCCACTCGTGGGCAAATATAAGTATATGTGTCCGACGGAGCACATTGAATATGCAAAGACTTTCGTTTCTGTGTGCGATACATTTCTTTTCATCGTCAACAGCTGCGTGGATGACACTCTCCTGGACTTGCTGGGGAAGGCTCGCCAGCCCGTTCACATTAAAGTTGTAAACGGGAAGGCGGTAGGAGGAACCGGGGTGATGACACCAGGAGACGAGGCACTTGTCAGAATCCCATTCGATAACTTCAGAAGGTACAACCAAGATCAGCCCGTGTTCAACGGAGAATTCGTCGATTTTATGAATAGTCCAAATTCTACGGACTTTCTACGCGACCCGTTCGGAAGCTAAGGGCTGTTCTTTTTCATCCCCCAATCTCGCCTCTCGGGTTCGGTGTGATGTCTGGCGTCCTTCCCGAGCACAAGCAGATAAACTGGGACGGTATCACTCCCCATAAGGTGATTCCTCTGATATAATGATCTCTGTGGATGACAGGGAAGACCGGACTGTAGACTCCTTCCTACGGAGATATTATCTCCTGATAGGTGTCCTCTGTATTCCGATTACCTTCTGGTACTGGTATCACTTTATTCCTCGGAAAGAGATAGAGATGAGTTTTGGAGGAGTAGTAGGTGCTATTGCTGGAGCAGTCGCTTTATTCGCAGTCATCAATTTCTTTGTGTACCTTGCGATCTTGGCCTTCTACATGATAATTATTTGGGCACGCGAATTCAACGAAAAGGTAGAGAAAGTAGGTCAAATCAGGATTCTAGTCGGGTGGCTGATCTTCGTCGGAGGCGCCATTGTAGCCATCTCTTTCGTCGTAGGGCTGGGGTTCCTTATCCATTTTGTGTTTGAGATCATTGGGAACTCTTCGATTTCCGACAACAAGCTATTGACTATCTTAATGAGTGTAGGTGTCTCTGTTCTCATAATTGGTCTGATCATTCGCTTTGGTGAAAAGCTCATAGATTGGATAATTGATAGGATGTCCAGAAAAAAGTTTTTGGAATGAGGAATCAACAGGTATAAGGGGCAGGGTCTTAATTTCAATTCCCATCAATAGTCTCGGTCGGCACGGTCCTGCTGCTTGCGTTCGCTATTGTTCCTCAAGATGTTTATTGGCCTTTACCTCTTCTACGATGGCACGCGCCTCTTCTGGCGATATGCTCTCCGGGAACATCCTTCCCCTCGCCCGGTCCTCCTCCGCCCATTTCCCTTTGAGCCACCCCCAGGAGTAGGCAACGGCAATGCAGATCGCAAACCAGATGAAACTTTGCCAACGCTCTCCGTCACGATAAAACTGTCCGATACCCTCCCAAAACAGCCACACGAACAGGGGCACGCAGAAATACTGCAGCCACGGCATCTCCCGTATCTCCTGCCAATCCCTCTTGCGTATCCGAAGATAGCGAATCCACCGCATCGCAGCACCTCCAGGCCCCATCCTACCCAGCCTCCCGCTGCCTGGGGAGAGGTACTCTGCACGATGCCATGGTGAACAGATGAAAGAGACCGTCTCTGTTCGCTACTTAGATCAGCGACCGGATTCGATTCGAGACTGGGCTGCTTTAGAGGGCGCAAGCGAGTGGCGTGAAGCTCTCGCCACCGCTCCCTATGTTGAGGCCCGTGGTAACCTTTACTTCTCGCTCCTTGAAGCTAACGGCGGATACTTCGAGCACCTACCGGCTCCCGGGTGGGACATTGTCACGAGGCTGGTTCAGAGATCAGTACCGGTCCATCAGCGGTACAGATGGTATCCACCGCTCGGCTCAGCGATGTTCAACGGTCATAACTTAAGTGAAAGTATAATGGGATTCTTGCTAAAGAAGTCTTACGACCCAAAGAATTATCCCAAATGGCGTGAGCTAATCAAAGCACTGGGATATGACATTCTCGACCAAGGATGCCAATTCATTGGCCTCGTCCTTCCCTCAGGAGAACGCATTCTACTGGTGATCGGGCTTCCGACAGAGAATGATCATCGTTTTGAAAGAATCCCGTGGTTGCACGCCGTAGTTCACCCTCCGTTTGAGGACACTCCAAAGGAATGTCTGCCGGCTGTCCACGAGGCATGGGAAGGAGCGTGGTCCGATCATGATCCCACTTTGTGATCTGGTTCCTCAGAGTGCCACGGTTGGGATGAATCACAATCCGTTCTTCTCTAACAATCCTTCAATCCGTCTCATGTTTGTTTAACCAATGGTGGATTCTTGCCAATAGCGTCTATGGAGGGGACAAGCCCTACATTCGACGCCTCAAAAATGACAACTGCGCTTGGGAAAGGGGCACTGTTTGTACTCCCACTAAACCTTAAGCGACCACGAACGAAAATGATCTGTGTGCTTTTCATTACGAAATCGTGCCAGTAAGCAGTATCAGTACGTGCTGGAATGAGAGAGACGACAGTGGCGCTACCACACTTGGCCTCCTGATAAGCTTTCTGGATCCACAGCTTGATTGTCTTGCCGTATGGTGGATTCATCCATGCTATTGTAGGTTTCTGGCTACCCCCCCCTCCCCATGCCTGCGCCAAGCCATCATCTTTTATAGAGAAGAACCGCGCCACCTTAGCATTGTCTTTGGAGGCACACGTATCCAGATCAAAATGATAGAGACTATCGAAATAATCAAAGAAGTCCTGCGGCGTTTCCCATGTTATTTCCTTTGAGGAAAACAATCCCGGATTCATCATAAATGTGTTAGAACCCGTACTTGACTAACAATCCTTTCATCTTCTTCATAATATAATCCTTAATTGCGGTTAGTTGTACCACCAGTCACTTCTCAAGGTCAACTCGTTATCTGTAGATCTTTCATCACCTTTTGGGAAGTTATAGCGGTAGTATTCACTGTCTGGATGATTATCTCTTATATAAGTGTCTCTTGCTTTAGCAGCATCACTTTCGGAAGAATAATAACCACAATGGATGCTCTTCACAGCCTTCTTCATGAACATTTGCCAATTGTCCTTCCACTGACTGATTCATTTGTAGATCGACTTCCATACCTCCTTTCCTTCTCTGACGGCGATAGAGAATATACAAATGAAAGTGTAGGGGATCTCTCTCGACCAACAGTGAGCAGGATAGGCTCGAAGCTCGTTATGGGCTGGACTGTGTGCTACCTTGCGACGCCACGGTTAAAAAAAAGAGGAGGACCTACAATTGAGCAGGTCCCCCTTGTTCTATCATCTTCTGTTCAGGATCCACGGCAGCTCATTAGTCACTGCCTTCAATTAGGAGCCTGAAGCAAGAAGAGTCAACTGTGTTTATCCCGATGGGGTTCTTTCGGGTTGATACCTAAGCGGTGTAAGCCACGGTAGGGTCGATATTTGTAGGGAATTCGGAATTGTGTCAGATTGCCGGTGGATTGCCCAATTTAACTGGTATAGAGTTCGTTCCGCTGCTATGTTCGTTCCAGATATCCCGATTGTGTTCTTGAACGGCATTGAACGTACACAGGTGCTCACTCTTTGGATGCGTGTTGTCTTTTTTTCGATACGCCGAAGGCGATATTCACCGATTTCAATCTGTCAATTCACCACCCGGGGTCCTAAAATTGACCCCCCCCCCGGCCTCTACCATTTACATAGTGGGAAATGGCTCGCGTCCGAAGACGCCAACCCGAAGGTATATGCGGTCTGTTCGCGATCGTTGTACAAGTCGTTAACCGTTGGGGGAAAACGGGAGCCCGTTCTTGCCGGCGTGGATCTGGCAGTCGAAGGTGGTGAGTTCGTCAGCA
>JADFGT010000069.1 GCA_022567555.1 Armatimonadota bacterium
TACCGCAGGCGGCATGGCTGCCGGGATTGGTGCCCACCGTGAGCATGGTGCTCGGGGCCGGGTGCGCCGGAGTGGTGTCCGGCGGGCTTGCCTACACCCTGACCCAACAGGCGAACCTCCGCGCCGCGGACAGCGCGACCGGAGACCTCCTGGACGGCCCGGAAGAGCCGGAGGACCACTTCTGGGAAGGCCCGACCCTCGATTCGCGCGACGAATTCGGCGACGAGCGGTGGTGAAGAGAATCCTTTGGAAGTGGGCTCGGACCTGCAATTCCCGCTCAATCACCGGGATTCGGGCGAAAACAGTGGACAAATCGGCCAGGAAGACGTATAATAAGAGTACGACTCCCCGCCCTCCGAGGCGGTCAGGCACTCTGCGGGGTGCCTTCTTACTTGATTAGGTACTCTCGCCTCGCCGATGACGACCGCGGTCTATGTTGATGGCTTCAACCTGTACTGCGGCCTCGCCCGTCCGCTAGACTGCAAGTGGGTTGACTTCCAACAATATTTCGAACGACACTTCCCAGATGACGACATTCGAGTCGTGTATTTCTTCGAGGCCCTGGTCGAGGGACCGAGCCAAGCCCGCCAGCGTGAGTACATTCGCGCGCTGCAGACCCGGCCAAAGATTCAAGTTGCCCTCGGAAAGATGAAGCGGAAGGAGAGGCGGTGCCGCGTAACCGCTTGCAGGCACGCCGGCGACAGACGCTACCTCGACTACGAAGAGAAGTATACGGACGTGAAGATCGCGCTCACAATGCTCGATGACACACACCGTGGTCTCTTCGAAAAACTGATCCTGGTGACGGCAGATACCGACCTCGTTCCCGCCGTTCAACTTGCGAAACAGCGCAGACCCCATCAAAGGATCGTCGTTCGTACTCCCGCACTTCACAAGAGAAGGTACGCGGCCCACGATCTGCGAGTAGCGGCTGACCATGTGGCTGTGGCCGATGCCGAGTTGCTTCTGAAATGCCAATTTCCCCGCAAGTTACTGGACGAAAGCGGGCACCCGATCCTTCGCCCAACCGCTTGGCGACAGGCTCCGTTGAATGCCGTGCGAATCTGGCAGAAGCAGCACTCAAGCCACCGACGACGACGCAGCCGGTAGCGCGGTGGCCCGCAGCTCTTGCGAAAGTACTGGTCGAAGAAAAGCGTCAGAACAGCGATCCCGGCGCAGTCGGCTCTCTCTCCAATACCTCCCACAATTCACCCGCCGACTCCAGCGGAATCCCGCCGCGCTCTATGAGGCGCCGGTTTCCCAAAGGAACCCCGTCTCCGTCGCGCACCAAAACCGGACAATAACCGAACTTCAATGCCTCGACGGCACCCGCCCACGTGCCGCCCGTTTCGCTCGCCGAGGAAACGACGACCGTCGCGCGCGAATGAGCATATATCAGCTTGTTTCTGCCCATCGCGTTTCCCACATTGAACGGCGCATCCGGGGAAAATGGCGAGCATAGACAGACGCGCCCCGACTCCAATGTGTCCGCCATACCTGAAGAAAAACACGCCTTCTCAAGCGAGTCCGAAAGAATCCCGATGGAATCCCCCCCCGCCTCGAAGGCGGCGTTCATCGCCTCGCGGTCCACTCCCTTCGCCCCCCCCGAAACCAACACGAAACCACCTTCTGCAATCGTGCGAGCCAACTCCTGCGCATATTCACGGCCCGGTTCATCCACGTCGCGCGAACCCACGACGCCGATGCTCTCCATGTTCAGCAGTGCTCGGTTCCCGGCGGCGAACAGAAGCGGCGCCCGTATCTCGCCCAGGCGCTCCGTCCACTTTGAAGGATACTCGTCGTCGAACTCCGTCAAGGCCACAATCCCAACCGCGTTCAACTCCTGCGAAGATGCAAGTACCTCTTCCAAACAAGAAAGCCGTTCCTTCACTCTCTCGGCCGCTTCCGGCGCAAGGTTCTTTTTCGCCCACGCCGACACGTCCGAAGCGGCGTCCTCCGACCCGGCGATTTCTGAAATGACCGAGCGCATGTGACGCCAATCTTTTATTGAGACCGGCTCCACGTCCTTCGTGAGCCGGCCCACCAGGGCCACTGTAAGAAGCGTCCGGTCGTTCATTCTCTGGGCCTCGCCGTCGCCAGCGCAAACGGCGTCACCGGGCCCGACCCCGCTCGCCGCAAGCGAATGCCGATAACCGTCATCGTCCAGCCGGAATCTATAATGTCGTCCACAAGCAGACAGACGCCCGGCCGCACCTCGACGACTTCGAACGCGTCCCAGACGTTCAACATCTGTGTGGAACTCGTCTGCATCTCCTTTTGCGGTTTCGTCTGCTTGCTCTTCCGAACCGCCTCGACGGCCGGAACTCCGAGCGCGGCGCCAAGCCTCTCCGCGAAGCGCCGCACCAGGCCTTTGCGATCCAGGCTCGGCACCCATGCGATCCATTCCGGGGGGGGCGACAGTTTGCTTATGACCTCCACCGACGGCTCAATGAGTTCCTCCGGAAACTCAGCCAAATCATACTTGCCCGCCCGCACCGACGTCCCCCAGCCGGCGTCGTTGTAAACGCACAGCGCCACGCCGGGCAGAAGAAGTTCCGCTTCCGGGATCTTCTTCTTGCCTTCGAACCCAGGCGGAAACGTCTTCCGAGGATGAATGGAATGGTGGTCCCTTCGAAGAAACTTAATCGCTTCGAGCGCCAGTTCCCGGGGCACGCTCGTCTCCGCGTGCGGCTTGCAGTTGTCGCAGCGAAGGCACTTCGCGGGCTCCAAGTCATCGAGCGCACGGGCCAAGAACTCCATGCGGCAGCCGGTATGCGCGACATACTCTTTCATCTGCCCCAGTTCAAGATATCGCTGCTCGGTTATCTTCGCGGACCGGGCCCGGTCATATGCCCAAGATGGGTCGAGCAGTTTGTAGCCGCGCCCAACGCGGGAAACGGCGCCCTCCACCTCCATGTGGTTAAGAGCCTGCTCGACCTTGCGCATGCGCAAGTTGACCGCCGCCGCGATGGATGAGACCGAGGAATGCCCGGACTGCAAGAGGTCCTTCACACGGTCGAACACGAATGCGTCCGGGAACGCCGACTCGATGAAGTACTGCGTGATGTCGTCGTCCTCGCCGCCCTCGAGCAGAATCCCGAACGCCGTGTCCAACGACCTGCCCGCGCGCCCGACCTGCTGATAGTAATGAATGATAGAGCCGGGCCGCTGGAAGTGAATCACAAACCCGACGTTCGGTTTGTCATAGCCCATGCTCAACGCCGTAGTCGCGACAATCGCTTTGATCTTGTCGTCGTTAAACTCCTGCTCGCGCTCTTGACGTACATCGTTATCGAGATCGGCATGATACGGCACGGCGCGAACCCCCTGTTTCTGCAGCCATTGCGCGACCCTATTTGCGTCGTTGACCGTTAGCGCATAGATGATGCCGGTCCCGGGCAATCTCGGCAGGTATTTGGCAAGCCAGGCGAGACGCTCCGCTTGGTCCGACATCCGGAATACGCTCAGCCGCAGACTCTTTCGCATAAGCGGTCCGCGCTCCACGGAAAGGCGCTCGCCGAGTTGCCCTCGGATATCCTCCACCACGCGGTCATTGGCGGTCGCCGTCGTCGCTAAGATGCACGCATGCGGGTTAAGCCGTGCGACCGTTTTCAGAATGCGCCGGTAGTCCGGCCGGAAGTCGTGCCCCCAATCGCTGATGCAGTGCGCTTCGTCGATCACAAGCAGAGCGCACTTCTCTTCAAACAATGGAAGCAGCCCGGACCGGAAACCGGGGTGGCCCAGCCTCTCCGGCGAAACGAGCAGCAGGTCCAGCGTGCCTTCCCGCACCTTGCGCTCAAGTTCCGGCCACAGTTCGGGATTGGTGCTGTTCAGACTCGCGGCACGCAGGCCGAACCGCGCCGCCGCTTCCACCTGGTTGCGCATAAGCGCGAGCAGCGGGCTGACAAGCAGCGTCGGGCCGCCGCCTGTGCGCCGCAGAAGGCGCGTGGCCAGAAAATATACGACGCTCTTTCCCCACCCCGTTCTCTGCACAACCAGTAGGCGGCTGCCGGGGACCAGCAGCGTGGTGACCGCGTCCCACTGCCGCTCCCGAAAGGAGGCGTCCTGCCCAAACGCTTCTCGCAGCACCCTTTCTGCGAAGCGCTTTCGGTCCGGGCTCTCCACGGCGCCGGCGCTTCCGGGGGCAGGCGGACTGCTCATTCAGCGGCGTACCCGAATCTTAGTTATGCGGTCGCCTCTCTTCAATTTATCCACGACGTCCATCCCCTTCGTCACCTTGCCCAGAACCGCATAACTCCTCCAGTAGCGAAGACAGTCGCGCTTCAGAATGAATATCTGCGAGTCGCCGCCCACTTGCAGACCGGTGCTCGCGATGCCGACGACGCCCCGGTAGTAATCCACCTGGCTCTCCTCGAACGGCAGCTGGTGGCCGCTGCCGCCGTCCAACACATCCTCCGAGTCCAGAGGTTTGTCCCGGCTGGCGGGCGCACCCCACTGCACGACCCAACTCTCCACCCGGTGGAAACGCTGACGGTCGAAGAAGCCCTTCTTGATCAGCCTGACGATCTGCTCGACCGTCTTGGGAGACGCTTTCGGGTCGGTCGTGATCTCGAACGTGCCCCGGTTCTCGACCATGATGACGAGGACCGGCCCGGCCGGCTTGTACTCAGGAGGGGCCTGGGGGGCAATGATTTGGGGAGCAACGAAAAGCGGCGCAAGGAGTATGGCGGCAAGCATGTGCCCGAATTCGGCATGGCCCGACCGCCTCCTCCATCGCCCGAACCGGAGCCCTTGAGAGAAGTTGCTTAACTGAGTGGAAGCCTTCGTAAAGTGAATCGCTATTTGCTTTACTAAGGGGCAGCGAGCACAATAGGAGTGTAGCGCCACACCCGCAATGACCCACGCCGGAACCACCCGAACCCCGAACATGCTCAGCCTATACGACACGGGAGCACAGCACCCGGCGCTGGCCGAGATCCGGAGGCGATACAGGGCCCTGCACGCGAGCCAATGGTGGCCGGAAGACGAGATCCGCGAACTTCAACTTCGGTGTGCCGCCCGCCTGGTGGCCCACGCGTCGAAGCAAGTACCGCTTTATCGCCGGCATTACGGAGATAACGCGCAGGTGTCCAGCTGGGAGGAGTTCCTGCAGCTGCCCACGCTGACGAGAACGATGATCGAGGACGCAGACAAGAAGGACTGGATCGCAGAATGGACGCCGCCAGTCTCACGCCCCGTAAGCGAGGCATACACGTCGGGGACCACCGGCCGCATCATCCGCGTCCCTCGAACCCCCCTGATGGAGTCGTGGCGGGCCGGCTGCCGGATGCGCGAGTACGAGTGGTCCGGCACTGATCCCGGGCTCTCGTGCGCGCATATCCGCCACCGCCACGCGAGCGACGACCCCGGCTGGGACGAGAAGCGACAAATGGCGAGGTCGGCCTGGTGGGAGGAGCCCGCGCTCGGGAGGCTGTTGGGCTTCGGCCCGGGCTTCTTCTTCGACGTCAGCCCGCCTCCCAAAAAGATGGCCGCCGTGCTCAAGGAACTCGAGCCTGCCTATATCTGCTCCACCCCCACGATGCTCGATATTCTCCTTGAGCATCTGCGCCCGTACCGGCCCGCAACACTTTTTACGATCGGTGAAAACCTATACGATCCGGTTCGCGAAAGGCTGGAAGCCGGCTACGGTGCGCTCGTGTATGACATCTACGCCGTAGTGGAGGTCGGGCGCGCCGCTGCGCAATGCCCGCAAGGAAACGGCTACCACGTCCACGACGAAAACGTGATCCTGGAAGTGGTTGACGAGCGTGGCAGACCGGCGGCCCCCGGCGTGCCCAGTCGCGTCCTCCTCACTGCATTGCACAACTTCGCGGCGCCCGTCATCCGCTATGAGATCGGCGACCTGGCCGAACTCTCGCCCGACCCGTGTCCGTGCGGCCGCCGTCTCACTTTCATTCGCAGGTTCCACGGCCGCGAAATCAGCCGCATCGCGCTGCCGGGCGGCCGCCGCCGCGTTGCCTCATCGCTGATGGCCTGGCTGGGTCACTTGCCACATCTCAAGGGCTTCCAGTTGCGCCAGAAGGCCTTCGACCGATTCGAACTCTTCGTCGTGGCCAAAGAAGCCCTATCCAGCCGGGAGATGGACACCGTTCGGTCCATGCTGGAACAGATGACCGAACAGCCGATTGACCTCAAGGTCGTGCCGGTGGACGAAGTACCCATGAACCCGGCCGGCAAGGTCGCCAAGGTCGTAATCGAGGTGGAGGCCGATTCCTAAGACCTGCACATACGTCTTGACAAAGCGCGCCATACATAGTAGAATGCTGTCTACCTATCTCGAAGGAAGGGAGGATTCCTATGACAGCAAGACGAAACGGTGCACCCTCGGAGGACAAAGCCCTGATGGAAAAGGAGAAGGCCCTGAAAATGGCCCTCGGCCAACTTGAGAAATCGTTCGGCAAGGGTGCGGTGATGAGGCTCGGAGACAGCACCATCGAGCGCGTGGAGGCGATTCCCACCGGGTCCATCAGCCTGGACATGGCGCTCGGCATCGGCGGCATACCGCGCGGCCGGATGACCGAGATCTACGGCACGGAGGGTTCCGGCAAGACCACCCTGGCGCTCCACATCATCGCCGAGGCGCAGAAGAAGGGCGGGTTGGCGCTTTTCGTGGACGCCGAGCACGCACTGGACGTCGAGTACTCCCGCGCGCTGGGCGTTGACGTGGACAGGTTATACATCTCTCAGCCGGCCACCGGCGAAGAGGCGCTCGAGATCATGGATGCCGTCATCCGGTCGGGCGCAGTGGACCTTGTGGTGCTCGACTCCGTGGCGGCGCTGGTGCCGAAGGCGGAGTTAGAGGGCGAGATGGGCGACACTTTCGTAGGCATTCAGGCGCGCATGATGTCGCAGGCCCTCCGCAAGTTGGGCGGCCACATCAGCAAGACCAACACCGCGGCCGTCTTCATCAACCAACTCCGCGAGAAGATCGGGGTGATGTACGGCAACCCGGAAGTGACCCCGGGCGGAAGGTCGCTGAAGTTCTGGTCGTCGGTGCGCATCGAGATCCGCCGGGGCGAGACGCTGAAGGACGGAACCGAACCGATCGGCGCGCGCGCCCGCGTGAAGGTCGTGAAGAACAAAGTGGCCTCGCCCTTCAAAACGTGCGAGTTCGAGATCATGTTCGGCCGGGGCATCAGTCGCGCCGGAGACCTGCTGGAGGTGGCCACCAAGCAGGGACTCATCTCACGCAGCGGCACGTTCTACAGTTACGATGAACTGCGGCTCGGGCAGGGCCGCGAGAACGCACGGAACTTCCTGGAGGCGAACACCCAGATACTGGAGGAGATCGAGGGCAAGGTTCGCGAGGCGTTCCAAGCGAAAAGGGCCGCCACCTTCCAGACCCAGGCGGCCGTCGAGGTCGCCGCCAAGAACGGGTAGGTGCGACACTCCTGTCGCGCACAGGCGCGGCAGGAGTGCCGCACCGACCGGGTGACACGATCGCGGCAGCCGGCACAAGATGAAGCGCGGACAGGGCACCGAACCCTCTCAGGCACTCTCCATCGCCCTCAAAATGCTGAGGGCGCGCGATAGATTCGAGGCCGAAATCCGCGCCAAGTGCGGCGAGAAAGAGTGCGACGAGGCGGCGGTCGAGAAGGCCGTCGCCTTCTTGCGCTCGAAGGGCATGCTGCATGACTTCCGGCTCGCCGCGCATCTGGCCGAACGATGGACGGAGGAGAAGTGCTGGGGCCCCCTGAGGGTGCGCGCCGAACTTGAACGCCGGGACGCGCCGGCAGAGGCGATCGAAGACGCCCTCGCGTCGCTCCCGGACGAGACCGAAACCGCCCGCCGCTTCGCCGCCCGAGCTAAATCCCAAAAACCCGAAACCCTTGCCCGTCGGCTGTCTGCCGCGGGGTTCTCGGAGGAGTGCGTACTGTCCGTCGCAGGCACAAGCCCGGACCGATTGACCAACCAGGAGGAGGGTCATCCGAGTTCGAAATGAGATCCGACGGCGATCTTGCATTCGACCCGTTGGCTGTTGTCGCTGAGCCAGCTTCCTGGGCGGAATTCAAAGGGATGTTCCGGGACAGGGATACGCGGCAATGGATTTTCCGCGGCCACGGAACGTACGAGTGGCGCCTTGAGAGCGCCCTGCAGCGGTGGCTGAGAAAGAAGTCGGTTCCTGTTGAGCAACGCCTGCAACGGGAAACAGAGTTTGCCAACACCTTCAAATCATGTCGCGCTCCTGCAGAGGGCATTGCCCTCCCACAAGAGCATGATCAGTTTAGCCTGCTAGCCATCATGCAGCACTACGGAGAACCAACTCGGCTTTTGGACTGGACGATATGTCCGCTCATCGCAGCGTTCTTTGCGTACGAGGAGGAAGAATACGCGGAAGCCGACGGAGCACTCTGGATCTTGAACGCAGGTGTGTGCCTTGAAGCCTGTGGGTGTCCAAACACGTTCGGCTGGGACTACACGGGAGGAAAGCGTGTCCAAGTCTACGATCACGGAGAGCTGGTCAATGACCGGGAGGAGCCCGCCGTAGACTGGGGTAGAGAGATGAACCGGCTCCTATCGCACGCAATTGAGTATCAACCGAAATGGCCCATACCGCTCGAGCCTCCTCAAGTTGACGAGCGAATCCTACGCCAACGATCGGTGTTCACTTGCGACGGCACGCTCGAAGTCCCCGTTGATCACCTTCTCTGCAAGGACGACTGGAAGTTGCCTCGGCCGCCGCGCGGATACTACATTGGAACCGAAACCGCAATCATCCATGGGATGGAGCCAGACTCGGTGATACGGAGGATTCGATTGAGGCATGATTGGCGGCAGGAAGCCTTAGCCGACTTGGGGCAAATGGGCATTACAAAGGAGTACCTAATACCATCACATTAGGAATCCAGGTCCGGGCACCGTAGCGGAACGTCTGCACGAAGAAAATCCCCCTATAGTCCGCGTTGACCGGAAGCCAGGAAGGGACCACCTCTCGACAATCCGGCGACTGGGCCTCGAAGCGGGGGTACGCTCGGCTCCAAGGAGCCGCATGCGCATTCTGTTCTTGGGAGACATCGTCGGCAAGGTCGGGAGGAGAGCCGTCCAGTCCTGCCTGCCGTCGCTGAAGGAGACCTACGAGCCGGATTTCGTGGTGGTCAACGCAGAGAACTCCGCCGCCGGGTTCGGGGTCACCCCGCGTATCGCCGACGAACTGTTCGAGTGCGGCGTGGACGGCATCACGCTCGGCAACCACGCCTTTCACCGCGACGAGATCGCTGCGTACCTGGACGAACGGACGAAGATCGTCCGCCCGGCCAACTTCCCGGAGGGCACGCCCGGCCGGGGCGCAACGGTCCTCGAGAAAGGCGGACTGAAACTCGGGCTCATCAACCTGTGCGGTCGGGTCTTCATGAGCGAATACGACGACCCGTTCCGGGCGGCGGACCGGCTGATCGAGGAGCTGCGGGGCCGGATCGGCGAACCGGCCGGGGAATCCTCGGCCTGCATCCTCGTGGACTTCCACGCCGAGGCGACCTCCGAGAAGCAGGCGTTCGCCTCGTACCTGGACGGCCGCGTGAGCGCCGTCATCGGAACCCACACACACGTCCCCACAGCCGACGAGCGGGTCCTGCCCGGGGGCACCGCGTACATCAGCGACGCCGGGATGTGCGGCCCGATGGACTCGATTATCGGGATGGACAGGCAGGTCGTCCTGCGGCGATTCCTCACCCTCAGGCCGGCCCGGTTTGAGGTTGGGCACGGTCCTGGTGTAATCTGTGGGGTAATAGTAGACGTCAAAGAGGATACAGGCTGCGCGCAAGGAATCGAGCGTATCATCTGGAAAGACGTAAGCTGAACAATTCGGAGGAGAAACATGCTAACGATCTACACACTTGGACTCGCCGCCCTGATGGCGGCGCCGGGAGGCCAGGTAGCGAATGTGAGTCTTTACGGCGGCCGGCCGATTGATGGGCAGGGCATCCGGCTGCTGCCATGGGGCAGCGGTTCCATCAAAGACTCGACCGACATTTCGATTGCCGGCGAGCACTCCCTGAGGATCAGCACCGCCAGTTACTTCCAGGGCGGCGTGATTCAATGGGACAAGCCGATACCGGTCGCGGAACTCGCCAAGAACAAACAGAACCTGCTGCAGGTCAGCGTTTACGTTCTGGAGACCAAGGCCGCCTCCGGACGCACGAGCGGCGACCCCACGCGGGGCGGCGGCGAAATGGGCTCCGGCGGGATGATGGCCGGCGGCGGAAGGACAGGCGGAACGCAGGCAACCGGCACCGCAGTGAAGCAGATGGAGAACCTGCGCCTTGTCATCAGGACCAGCGACGACAAACTATCGGAAGTCGTCATCCCCTTGGCCACAGCGACAGGCGCCACGGGCAAATGGCGCCGGCTCGGTATACCGCTGACCGCCATCCCCGGACTGGCGAAAACGAACCAGGAAATCGTGAGCATCTCGCTTGCCGGCGATGCACCCGCGACCTTCTATCTCGGCGAGATACGGGTTGTGACGGACCAGACCCCCATCCAAGGCTATCTTCCCCACAGGGAGATGAATCTCGCCAGGGGCGACGAGGTCGTGCTTTGGGCGACGGCCGAAGCCGGCTACAGTGTATTGGTGTACGAATGGGACTTCGATGCATCCGACGGCATTCAGGTCGAAGCCACCGGCCCGGTCCTGTACCACCGGTTCCGGATTCCGAGTTACAACCCCGACCCTAACGTGGCGGAGCCTGCGAAGCCGTTCATCGTCACCCTGACCATTCGAGACGTGCACGGACTGAAGAAGCCCTGGCAAGGCACGATCCAGGTCACCGTCAACCCGTAAGGCGCACGCGGGAGTGCAGCGGCGGAGCCGCCGCACTCCCGGGGCCTTGCCGCCGGCGGACGGCCGGGCGTTAACGCGCAGCAGTTTCCCGCAAAAAGAGCCATAACCCGTTGACAGCGGGCGCCACTTTCCTCTACACTGTCTCCGGCTGCGTTGCGCTGCCGCAGAGGCGCCAACGGAACCCGGCCTCGCCGGGGATTGGAAGGGAGTGGCATGATCTCGGTCGGCATCGAAGACCCTGTTTTCTACAGCGTAGAATATGACGACGAAGACGTTGTGCGACGGGCCCGCCAGGGCGATATCCGCGCAGCTGAGCGGCTGATAGCCCGCTACCGGCCGCTGGTGGAAACCAAAGCCCGGACCTATTTCCTGATGGGCGCGGACCCGGAAGACGTCGTGCAAGAGGGGATGATCGGCCTGTTCAAGGCGATTCGGGACTTCCGTTGCGACCGCAAGTCGAAGTTTCGGCCCTTCGCCGAGCTCTGCGTCACCCGCCAGATCATAACTGCCGTGAAAACCGCCACGCGGCAGAAACATTCCCCGCTGAACGGATACATCTCCTTGAGCCGGAGCCTGTCCGGCGAGGATAGCGACGGCATGCTGCTCGACATCCTCCCCGACGCCGCCAGCGTCAATCCTGAGGAGGTCGTGCTCAGCCGCAAAGTGCCGCGCAACCTGCACGAGGCAGTCAAGCATCTCTTGAGCGACCTGGAGTCTCGAGTGCTCCGGTCCTACTTGGAAGGCAAGACGTACCGGGAGATGTCTCAAGAACTGCAGTGCCGGCCCAAGTCGATAGACAACGCCCTCCAGAGGGTCAAGAGAAAGATCCACAACTACATGCACGACTGAGAACTTCCCGGAGCAACCGAGTACCTCCGTTTCGGGTAAAAGGGCCGAAAGTCATCGGCGTCGGGCCTCTGTGGATCAGTCCCGGCGCCACTTTGAATCATGAGGAACTCGCACAAAGCCAGATCAAAGACAACCCGTACGGCCGACATCCGGGTCGTGCTCGCGGACAGGGAGACCCTGAACCTGCACGGAATGTCCGCCCTGCTGAAAGACGTCCGTGGCGTGAAGGTCGTGGGGA
This sequence comes from Armatimonadota bacterium, assembly GCA_022567555.1. Taxonomy (GTDB): domain Bacteria; phylum Armatimonadota; class Fimbriimonadia; order Fimbriimonadales; family ATM1; genus JADFGT01. The sequence goes on from JADFGT010000069.1 coordinate 11,889, forward strand.
CTACGCACGACGCGGCGGAGGTCTTCGCAAGCGTCAAGGATGGGCGCCCGCAGGTGCTGCTCATAGAGGCGCCGATGCTCGACCAGGTGGGCGACCGGAGCCTGCTCCGTTTGCGCAAGGCGGCGCCGGACCTACATATCCTCCTCCTTTCGGGCAGGGAGGCCGCACCTCGCGCCGCCGCCCTTGCGCCTCCCGAGGCGCTGGGCATGGTGTATCGCGACGGGGAACCCCGTTCGCTGATTCAGGCCATCAAGGCCGTGGCCGGCGGGCGCGGGTGGGAGATGCCGAGCAGACCCGTGACCGAACGCGCGGGACGACCCCTCGCGAAGGGCCTTTCGCCCCGTGAAGACGACATCGCTTCCCTCGTATCGCAGGGTTATTCGAATCGCCTGATCGCCCAGCGCCTTGGCCTGAGCGAACAGAGCGTGAAAAACCTCGTTAGCCGAATCCTCAGGAAACTCGGCCTGCGGAACCGCGTGCAGGTCGCCCTCTGGCATTGGGCTGCTGCCTCGCCGGAAGCGTAGGCTCTGCGCATGCTGGCGCGCGTGCTGACGGCGGCGGTCGGGATCCCTCTCCTCACCTACGCCGCCCTGGCCGATTCGCTCTGGCCGGTGCGCGTTCTCGCGCTGGCGCTCGGGGCTGCGGGCGTTTATGAGTTCCTGCGTGCCGAGAAGGCGCTGGCGAAATGGTGGGCTTGGCTGCCGTTGGCCGCGTTCGCGCCTCTTGTTCTCGCCGTCACGCCGCCGCCGCTGTTCATTCTCATCTTCTTTCTGTCCTGGATGGGCCACCGACTGATCCCGGACCTGCGGGACAGTGATTTCAGAAACGTCGCTTTGTTCCTGGCTCCCGCGTTCTGGATCCTCGTCCCCATCTGGCTCCTCGCCGCGCTGCGTGCGTACGATATGCCGTCCGGTGAACACCTGTCGCGCCTGTCAACCGGCTCCGCCCTCCTGCTCATACTCCTCTGCCTGTGGGCAAGCGACATAGCGGCCATGCTCGTGGGCCGCTCCCTCGGCAAACACAGGATGGACCCGGAGATTTCACCGAACAAGACATGGGAGGGCGCGGCGGCGAATCTGGTTGCCGCCCTTCTCGTCGGCGTCTTTGTCGCTCCGGCCTTCGGCATGACCTGGTGGGCGGGCCTCAGCATCGGCGCCATCGTCGGTATATTCGGGCAGTCGGGCGATTATGCTGAAAGTTACTGGAAACGCTCAGTGGGAATCAAGGACAGCGGCTCGATACTGCCGGGGCATGGCGGCATTCTGGACCGATTCGACTCGCTGCTTTTTTCAGTTCCGCCGGCCGCCCTCCTCCTCAACTATGTTTGAGCGCGCTTCACCCCGCGAACACGTGCTGCGGCAGCCAATCCTTCAAGAACTCTTTCGCCCGGGAAGGGCACACACGAATGTCCAGGCCGGTTTCCGAACGCACGTCATCAATCGTCATGTCGTCCAGAAACAGCCGACCATCCTTCAACGTGACGTCCGGAATCGCCACTATGCCCCGTGGCCCGTGCGCCATCACCGCTTTCGCGACGTCCCCCCCCGTAAGCAGGCCGGTAACCGTTATTCCATCTCCAAAGAAATGGTTGATCACTGCGCAGACGTCCACTTCCAAGTTCTTCACGCGGCTCAACTCATCGGCAAACCACTTCATTATTCGCGAAGGAAGAACACCCGTTACAATGGTGAGTTTCGTTGGACGTTCGCACGCCTCCGGCAAGCGCCTAAGCCCTCGTCCAGCCTGGTCCAGAAAGAGCCGGCACGTTCCGACACCGTCCTCAAACTGCGGAAAATCCTCGTACCACCTGCGGGAAGGCACCGGTTTCTCAGCGTAGAAGAACCATTCGTCGGTCGGAAAAACGAACCTCGTACCCAATGATTTATATAAGTTACACCGCCAACCTTGCATTTGCTTGAGCAGTTCTCCCGCATACTCTGGACCGACCCGCCGAACCGGATAGAGATTGTGGCGGAACTTGCTCAGCCCCACCGGAACGACCGCCGTACTCAACACGCCCCCCCTCAGACCCGTTTGCGACCGATGAAGTTCGGACAGCTCCATTATTGTCTGGTCAAGCGCCTTGCCGTCATTTATGCCCGGACAAATCACTATCTGACAATGAACGTTGATTCCCGCGGCGTTCAACTCTCGCAGCCGAGGCAAAATCGGCGCCGGTGTTCCGCCTCCCAAAAGGAATCCGCGCAAGCTTGGATCCGTTGCGTGAACGCTGACATAAATCGGGGACAGGCCCTGCTCTTTGATTCTTTCAAACTCCGCCTCGCTCATGTTAGTCAGTGTCACGTAATTACCGTGTAGAAAACTCAACCGGTAATCGTCATCCATCAGGTACAGAGACTTGCGCATTCCGCGCGGCATCTGATGAATGAAGCAGAAGATGCACTTGTTGTCGCACGTGTGGATTTCGTCCGCCAACTCGAATGAAAATGTCAGGCCGAGTTCCTCGCCCCACCCGCGTTCCACCCTGACCGCGCGCGTTTCCCCCCCTCGCACGAACTCAATCTCAAACGACTCCTCGCCGGTATGGTAGCGCAGGTCTACGATATCCTCTATAAGATGCCCATTTACGCGGCGCAGCCTATCGCCCGGCTGCAGACCCGCCCGCTGCCCCGGTGACCCACGGTCTACATCCTGCACCAACAGGCCATGCTCCTCAACAACCACTCGTTCCGACACGGCACGGTATTAAACCTCACTGCCGGCACTTCTCACCCCTCTGCCCACGCCTCACTACACAGAAAGCGCCCTATTGCATCTCTGGGACTTCATCGTCTACCACGATCCCCTCCGGCGCCTCGATCTCATACGTGAACCGCCCCTCCACAACCCGCCACTCAACGCTAATAGTACCTTTGAGTGTAGGAACTGAGCCCCTGCAACTTGT
>JADFGT010000152.1 GCA_022567555.1 Armatimonadota bacterium
TTGCGCTTGACGGAAGCGATCGGAGCGAGGGCGGCGTCATATTTAGGCAACAGGATGTGGATAACTACTATGACGTGCTGATCAAAGGTAACGATGGTACCGTCATGCTGCGTAAGAAGGTGGACGGGCAGTTCTTCGTGTTGGGCACCGCCCATTTAAGCTCGTTTGAGGCGGGCTATCACGATGTAAAGATACAAGCCATCGGCAATCGAATTCAAGTGATTGTGGATGACGCGGAATACATTGACGTGACCGATGACGCGTATCGCACGGGTCATATTGGTGTGTTCACGGGTGCCTATTCGACCATGCGCTTGGATAATCTTATCTTGGAGACCGTTCTTCCGGATGAAATTACGAGCGGCCTAGCGCACGTGAATACGGTGTTTGATGAAAACTTTGACGACGGTCAGGCCTTATCCACGGTCCTCCCGAGAAACGACGGCGGGACATGGCAGTCGCTGCAACTGAACCTGCCGCTCGCGCCGATCCATGACCTCGTTGTAAAAGAGGATGACATTATCGTTGCGACGCACGGTCGTTCGTTCTGGGTGCTCGACGACGTGACGCCGCTGCATCAGTTGAGCGATGTGCCGGCGAACGCCGACGCTTACCTGTTCAAACCGAAGGACACGTTTCGCGTCCGGTGGGGGGGCAATCCTGCTACTGATTCGTCGGTTGGGAAGAACCCGCTGAGCGGTGTGATACTCTCCTATTATCTGGCAAGCGACGCCGGCGAGGTCACGTTCGAGATTTCGGATAGTGATGGACACACGGTCGCGTCGCTTGAAGGGAGCCCGTCTGACGTGGGATGGCACCGCGTTGCGATCTCGACGACGAGCATGCGCTATCCGGGGTTCCGCCGAGTTCCGGGCATGATTATGTGGGCGGCGGGACCCAGGCCGATCAGCGCGCCGCCCGGTGTTTACACCGTCAAAATGACCGCCGGCGACGTGACTCAGACGCGTACGGTCAGATTGAAAGGGGACCCTCGCAGCGGCGCGACCGACGAGGACCTGATCGCTCAGTTCGAACTCGCCATGCGGGTCTCGGAGCGTGTGAACGACGCGAACGACGCGGTCCTGAAGATTCGGGACATCAGGGAGAAGATAGGCGCCGCCATCGAGAAGGAGAACGGTCTGTCATCGGGCGGCGAAGCGCTGAAGGAGAAACTGAGCGCGGTCGAGGGCGAGATCTATCAGGTGAAGAACCGCAGCGGGCAGGACCCGCTGAACTACCCGATAAAACTTAACAACCGAATCGCGTCGCTGTTGGGCGTCGTGCTCTCCGGAAACTATCGTCCGACCGACCAGTGCTATGAGGTGTTCGATATGCTTTCAGACCTCCTGCAGGTGCAGTTGGACGCGCTGAAGAGCGCGCTGGACACCGACCTCGCGGCGTTCAACCGGCGTCTGAGGGATCTCGGCCTGGACCCAATCGTTCCCTCGGACGCGGGCGACGGAGGCATCTCTTTCGGTCAGTCCTCTTAGAGGCTAATGCCGGTAGTCGTCCCATAATGTCGTCCAATGCCCGCCCTGTTTTCCGTTACTCTGTTTACCGGCTCGGCGCTGCTGTTTCTGGTGCAGCCGATGGTCGCCAAGATGATCCTGCCGGGGTATGGCGGTTCGCCTGCGGTTTGGATCACCAGCATGCTGTTCTTTCAGGCCGTGCTGCTTGCTGGCTACGCGTATGCCCACGCCTCCACGCGCGTGATGGGAGTGCGCACGCAGGCCGCAGTGCACGTACTGCTTGTATTGGCAGCTCTGATACTGCTGCCGATCGTGGTCCCCCATGGTTTCAGCCCGTCGGGCGGCGCGCACCCGTCCCTGGCGATCCTGGGGTTGCTGGCGCTGATGATTGGTCTGCCGTTCTTTATTCTTTCAGCCGGTGCGCCGCTGCTGCAAATGTGGTTTGCCTCGACCGACCACCCCGACGCGCACGACCCTTACTTTCTTTATCGCTCGAGCAACTTAGGAAGCATTCTCGCACTGCTCGCTTACCCCGTTTTGGTGGAGCCGACGCTGCGTCTGGCGGACCAGAGCCGCGTATGGGCGTATGCCTACGGTGCGCTCATCGCATTGATGGCCGCTTCGGCGGTGGCGATGTGGCGGTCGCGGGCGCGACCGCGTCCCGCCCCCCCCGCAGCCGCTGACGTGCCCGGTGCGGAGCCGACAAACGCACTGCGCCTGCGCTGGGTCGCGCTCGCATTCGTCCCGTCGAGCCTGCTGCTGGGGGTCACGACATACTTGACGACGAATCTCGCGCCGATGCCCCTTCTGTGGGTGATCCCGCTGACGATATATTTGGCGACCTTTATTGCCGCGTTCGCGCGCAAACCCGCTTTCTCGTCGGCGCGCCTCGGGCGGATACTGCCTCTGGTGGCTGCACCGCTGGCGGTTGCGCTCGTGCTGGAGTCTCATGATCCCGTGCTGCTGCTCGGCGCGCTGCACCTGTTTCTTTTCGTTGTCGCGGCGCTTATGTGTCACACCGAGATTGCGGAATCGAGGCCGGACGCGCGCCACCTCACAGAACTTTATCTGTGGATCGCAGTCGGCGGAGTCTTGGGCGGGGTCTTCAACGCGCTGGTCGCGCCCGTGGCGTTCGATACGTTGGCGGAGTATCCACTTGCGATCGTTTTGGTCTGCCTGCTTCGGCCCCGCGCCGGCGATTCTTCAGGCCGGCGATGGCTGGATTTCGCGTACCCGGCTGCGGTCGGCCTAATCGCGGCCGGGGCCGTGCTCTACTCGCGCTCGGCCGGAATCCCGCCCGGCTGGATGCGCATCCTGCTGACTGTTGGGATTCCCGCCGTTCTCTGCTTCTTGGCGGCCGACCGGCCGATTCGTTTCGGGTTGTCTCTCGGGGCGCTGTTCTTGGCTTCCAGCCTGATGCAAACGGGTGTGGAAGGCGGCATCATACTCGCGGAGCGCAGTTTCTTCGGCGTACACCGCGTACTGGAAAGCGAGGGGGGACGGTTCCGCACGCTCACACACGGCGTCACAGTGCACGGCAAGCAGGATACAGATCTGCCGGGCGTTCCGCTCGCTTATTATCATCCCACGGGGCCGATTGGGCAGGTGTTCGGCGATTTCTTAGGGGGGAAAACCGAATCGGAGGTTGCGCTGGTCGGCCTCGGCGTCGGTTCCCTCGCCGCATACGGCGAGAGCGGCCGGCGTTTTACGTTTTACGAAATTGACCCGGTGGTCGTGCGCATAGCCGCAGATCCCCGTTACTTTACGTTCTTGGCCGATTCGCGAGCCGACGTGCGCATCGTTTTGGGAGACGCACGCCTCACTCTCGCGCGGGAACAGGCGCAGCGGTTCAACCTCATCGTGCTGGACGCTTTCAGTTCGGATGCAATCCCTGTGCACCTGTTGACGCGCGAGGCGGTGGAACTTTATTTGACGAAACTGAAGGATGATGGACTGCTTGCCTTTCACATATCGAACCGATATTTGGACCTCAAGCCCGTATTGGGAGACATAGCCGCAGGCCTCGGCCTTTCGTGCGTGTTCAAAGAGGACGCTGTTCTGCTGGAAGAAGAAATCGAGGGCGGCAAGTTGCCTTCGAAGTGGCTGCTGATGGCGCGGAAGCCTGAGTCTCTCGGCGGTTTTCTGAAGAAAGGGCTTTGGGAGGCTGTCACCGCGCGCGATCAGCCGCGCGTATGGACGGACGACTTCTCCAACGTCCTCGGCGCCTTCCGCCCCTAAGCCGCCCTGAGGGGGACCGCGGGCGCACTGGTCAGGACTTGCGGATGAAACTCTCGACTGGGATTGCCGCGGAGCGAATTGAGCGTGAATGCTGAGGTCGCGGCGAAGAGGTTTGAAGAGCACCGCGACGCCGGGCCCGACTTCGCAGGCGGCACGCGATTCGATAGCGGACCTGCCGGTGCGGATGTCTGAAGACGGCTCGGGGTGGCTACTGATGGGACGGCGGGCTGTGCCGGCGCTCCCATCCCACTGGTCGGGCGCGCATCCCTAACGCGTAACCGCACCCAGCACGTGGTCAAGCGCGGTCACAAGTTGATCGGCGTTTTACT
>JADFGT010000153.1 GCA_022567555.1 Armatimonadota bacterium
AAACTCGACGGCGTCCTCACCTTGCCCGTTCTTCAGGCACTCCACGGCCTGGCGAACGAACTCCTCCTGCTGCGGAACCACAACGGCTTACCCCGTACTTGACCCGTCCCGGCTACCTCGGCGCCTGGGGTGGCTCGCCCAAAGGTGGCAGTTCGTCGTCCGGGGCCGGCTCCCGCTTATAGCGATAGGCAGCGCCACGCTCATCGCCCAGCGACGTCTGGTACGGGGCGACCTCGACATGCGTTTCCTCCTCCACTTTCTTCAGCAGCTCGTTCGCCCGCTTGTGCTTGCCCTCGCACCGGATCGCCTCTTGAGCCATCGCTATCGTATCGTTCTTGTTGCCCAAGCCGTAATAATGAAGCGCAAGGTTGTAGTAGGCGCTCGCGTCGTAGGGCGACTTCTGGACCGCCAGCTGCAGCGCTTTCGTCGCCTCGTCCGGTCGCCCCGCCCTGGAAAGCGCGATCCCGAGGACGCCGTACGCACCCGAGTGGAGTTCGTCCTCCTCCGTGGCCTTCCGGGCCAGGTCAATAGCCTGGTCCAGTTTTCCCGACTGGAGACCCTGGACAGCCTCCTTCACCAGTTCCGTCGCTTTTTCGTGAGACATCGTTCAATACCCCTTCTTTAGACGCGCCCAAGCGCCCGTTTCCGCTATACTACACCGAACCCGGGGGGTTCGTCCCGGTCGGGGCAGAGTGCGCCCGGCTTGCGACTCGTCCTGGGCCAATTTCAAGGGCTGAGGTGAATCCGATGCGACAGTTGGGAACGGTTTGGGGATTGGCGGCGCTTCTGGCACTCGCCGGCGCAGGTTGCAAGACCTCCACCGGGGGCGGGGATACAGTAATCCGGCCGGACGTAGACCCGGCAGCCACGGGCAATGCGGTCGAGGGAGACGTAATAAAGATTGGCGTAATCGCCAGTCTAAACGGTGACCTGAAGCCCTGGGGCGAAGACTCGGTTCGCGGCATCAAGCTCGCCGTAGAGGAGTTCAATGCAGCCGGCGGCCTCGACGGCAAGATGGTTGAACTCCTTATCGAGGACACTGCCAGCCGTGCGGAGCAAGGTAAGTCGGCCACCGAAAAGCTGATAGCGAAGGACAAGGTGGTCGCTATCATCGGCGAGATCGCCAGCGGCATTACCCAACCGTCGGCGATGGTGGCCCAACAGTACGGTGTGCCGATCATCTCGCCGGGAGCGACGCGTGTAGACATCACGCAGATCGGCAAGGCGGTTTTCCGCGCCTGTTTCACGGACAATTTCCAGGGCGCAGCCATGGCGAAGTTCGCATACGAGAAGCTCAGTCTGCGCAGGATTGCCATACTCACGGACAAGGCACAGCCCTACTCAACCGGCCTCTCGGATGTTTTCCGAGCGGCGTTCACTCAGTTCGGCGGCGAGATCGTTGATGAGCAGTTCTATGAAAAAGGAACGCTCGACTTCAAACCCCAGCTGACGAATCTCAGAACGAAGAACCCGGACGGCCTGTTCTGCTCGGGCTATTTCAACGAAGTGGGCCCGATCGCCCGGCAGCGCCTGGTAATAGGCTTGGACGTTCCGATGATAGGAGGCGACGGCTGGGACAGTAGAGAACTTCTCCAGTCCGGCGGCCGAGGCATTATCGGCAGCTACTTCAGCAATCACTACAGCAGCCTCGAAGATCGGGAAATCGTGCAGCGATTCGTCGCGAACTTCACGGACATGTGGGGCGCCGCACCTGCAACGGCCATGGGGGCAGTCAGTTACGATGCGGCCGGTGTGCTGCTGGACGCGCTCCGGCGGGCCGAAACCCTCGACAGTCCCGGCATCATAAAGGCCATCCAGGACACAAAGGACTTCCCAGGAGTCTCGGGATCAATCACCATAGGTGACGACGGGAATGCGGAGAAGGCCATTCTGGTCCTAGAAGTCACAGAAGAAGGATTCGTTCCGTTCGACCGCATTGACTTCTTTGTTTTTGAGGAAAAATGACTTCGTAATTGGATCAACTTCCTCAGCAACTCGTTAACGGCATTCAGCTGGGGGCGATCTATGCGCTGATCGCCCTTGGCTATACCATGGTGTACGGCGTCCTGCGCCTCATCAATTTTGCGCACGGCGATGTTTATATGGTGGGCGCCTATATCGCCTATTACGTCTCGATGCAATGGATAGACCGCGACGTCGTCCACCCATACATGCTCCTTGCCATCATGCTAATCTCGGCGATGGTGGGATGTGCACTTCTCGGCATGCTGATCGAGCGGCTCGCTTACCGGCCGCTGCGTCACTTCTCCAGAATGTCGGTCCTCATCACGGCGATCGGCGTGTCACTCCTCCTCGAGTATGGTGGCCTGCTGATATTCAAAACCGCCCCACCGCCCAGCATTGCTGAGGATGTAAGGGGACCCTTCCTTCAGGAGAGGTTCGAAGTCGCCGGAATATTCATGGACCGCGGCCAAATAGTCGTACTTGTAGTCACGCTCGTCCTGATGGTTCTCTTGTGGCACTTCGTGACGCGAACTCAAACCGGGCGGGCCATGCGCGCCGTGGCACAGGATTTCGATACAGCGGCCCTGATGGGCGTGGACGTCAACAAGATAGTCACCATCACCTTCCTGATAGGTTCGGCTCTCGCCGGTGCAGGAGGCATGATGAACGCCACAGCGTTGGGCACTCCCCTCACGACGTTTTACGGCCTCTTGCCCGGTGTGAAAGCTTTTATCGCAGCGGTGCTCGGCGGCATCGGCAACATCCCCGGCGCTGTCGCGGGCGGCTTGATCATGGGCGTAGCGGAGGCGATGGTCATCTGGGCTGATCTCTTCGTCGAGTTCGACCTCACCGGCTACAAGGACGCCGCCGCGTTCGTAATCCTTATCACGATTCTCATATTCCGGCCCGGAGGGCTGTTCGGCAGTCCGATGGAGAAGGTGTGAGGATGGCGGCGCCTGAGCATCAGACAGAACTGAGCCCTTCAACTGCTCAACTACCGCCGGCGCAGTTCTGGTTCCGCCGCCTGCTCAGCCTCATCGCCGTCTTCGGCGGCATCATTGCGGTCCAATACTGGATGGTCCCGAACATGCCCACCAGCTACGACGTCCGGCTGATCGTCCTCGGACTCCTGTTTGCCGTGCTCGCCGTTAGCCTAAACCTTATAAACGGCATAACCGGCCAGTTCTCCATCGGCCACGCAGCGTTCTATCTGATCGGCGCATATACCACTGCCAGACTGACGCTCTCCTTCTTTCACGTGCAGCCGTTCCAAGACGGTGTATGGCTGCTCCTCATGATGGTAGTCGGCGGGGTCGCCGCCGGCATCGCAGGGTTCATCGTCGGTCTTCCTTCTCTGCGCCTCAGAGGAGATTACCTCGCGATAGTTACGCTCGGTTTCGGAGAGATCGCCAGAATAATTGTTATAAACCAGCAGGGGGGGGCATCCGCCTTCTGGGGCCTCGATCTGGGGGGCGCCTTCGGTCTCATCCAGATCCCGAGGATTACAACTCTCGGCTACGTGGTCCTCCTATTAGTGTTTACGGTTCTGGTTTCGCGGAACCTCCTGAAGACCAGCCACGGTCTAACGTTTCTCGCCGTCAGGGAAGACGAGACGGCAGCGGAGGCCACCGGCGTCAACACAACGCGAACGAAGGTGACTGCGTTTGTTATCGGAGCCGCGCTCGCAGGTATGGCAGGTGCGCTGTTCGCCCACTTCGAAGGTTTCATCCAGCCGCTACACTTCGACATGACCGTGAGTTTCATCATCCTAACGATGGTTGTCATCGGCGGAACAGGAAGCATTACCGGAGCTGCGGTTGCAGGCTTTTCGATTACTTTGCTTCAGGAGGGACTGCGTGAGCTCGGTGACATCGGCGCAATAGATCTTATAGGCTATATCATCGCGGCGGTCCTGATCATTATCGCCTTGGGCGTGATGCGGCGACGAACAAGTCTGTTAGCCCTACCCACCGTCAAGAAAGGCCTCACAGTTGTAGGATTGCTCGCCTGCGTTCTGACGATACTGGCTGCGTACAGACTCTGGGGGCTCGATGTCTC
>JADFGT010000070.1 GCA_022567555.1 Armatimonadota bacterium
TCGTGATGTGCCGGGCAGATTTGTCTGAAGCCCCATCGAGCGCTTCGGCGACAGAGAGAAGGATCATCTCCTTCCGGTCCTCTGATGCGTGCACGCGGGACTTCCCGGTGCGCAGGAGCACGTAGCCTGCCACTTCGTCGGGATTGCGAACCGGCACAGACCATTGACGCGCCGTCTCGCCGAACTTGCGGGAGAGTTCGGGAAACACGGCGCGGTTCTCCACCGGCTTCTTCGCGATCAGCAGGTAGTTGCCGGATGGGTCCGGGGTCGGAAGACCCTGAAACCTTCCCGTAGGCCCCGGCGTCAGACCGTGAGGAAAGACTGATCGGACGCTTCCGCTCAAGCCACCGACGGCGCACTGGATCACTCGGACCGTGTCACTCGCCACGTACGCTTCCCCCGGTGCATGGCCCGTGGCGAGGTCAATAAGTGGGCGCCTCTCACTATGCGTTCGGCTGACCGGACGCACGATCGCAACCACGTCGGCCTGGGTGAGCTTCTCCACATAGACGACATGATAGTCGGCGGGATAGAACCACTCCTGGCCCGCAACATATGGCACCACAGGCACGACTTGCCCTTGTGGCACTAGGAGAATGGTTGCCAAGATACCGATCATAAGCGAACACCTCTATGGATTCTTCTCATGGTAGGTCGCGTCATGCCAATGGCCCGTGGTCCATCTACCTACAAACACGCCGCCTGACGTTGTGGATGAAGTACCTGCGTAGTAGCTGTGCGCCAACCACCCGTAGATGGGATCATCTTGGGGGTCCGCATAAAACGACGTCCATGGAATAGTTACGTCGTCAGTTGCTATGTAGTCGTAAAAAGTGCCGCGAAGGCTGAATGGTGTCTTCCCACCGGTCACCCACGTGAATCCAGTGGTGCCGTTCCAACCCATCCCAGGCGGTGGCTGAGGGGTAAACCGCTCCTGAACCCATACCTTCGGCATGCGGCTCGGGATATTGTCGTACAGAACCATCGTGTATTGGTCTCCCCAGCATCAGGGGCCCAACGGATTCTGATTGATGTCACGGCAGTCAAGGAAGGTCCACACCGCAAGTTTATCAGTATCACTCGGTTTGTGCGCCGTGAAACGGTACCATTTCACATTCGTTTTCGTCTTACCGGGCGGAGGCGTTTCATCGCTGTCGTCCCAGTACTCCCACAGCGTCTCCACCCCGTCTTCGGTGAAGTACATCTTGTATTTGACTCTGGGCCGTATCGCTGCCGGACCGGTGCCTTCGGTTGCGCCAATGTAGATCTGGTCGGAGTTCTCCAACGTTGACCCGCTATGCCCGATTACCTTGACTTTGTCAGGGGGCGTCAGAACCCACTCGTAAAATACCGTGGCCGGCTGGTCCAGCCTCGTCCATGCTTTGCCCTTATGCACTTTCTGCCCGTCTGTGGGAACCGGTCCCGCCGGATCGTAACCGAAGAATTGAAGTTACCACGGATTATCCTCATCGTAGTCGTCATGTTCAGGCGGAGTGGCACCAGGTTCGGCGCCATAAACATCCAATGACAGAGGTCCCCCAATGGCCACGCAGACCTGATCCAGAGTGTAGTTCACGTCCTGTTCGCCTGGTCTGGAGAGCGTTACAATGCAGCGGACTGCCCAGAAGCCCGTCAACTCATACGCGTACCCGACTGCTGTTTGTTGGTCGCCCGTCGGTTCGACCAACACCAAAGCCGTGTAGCGGGCACACGGGGTTCTCGGGGTCGGGCGGCTGCGTCAGGTCCAAGACTATCGCCCAGGAGTAGTAGAGCGTGGCATCCGGGGGGCACGTCCTCACCTACGACGGTGAAGTCGAACCGAGCGGCTTGAAGCCCTTTCTCTCCGGTACACGGGTGGTAGAAGTCCGCCTGATGCTGAAAGCCCTGCACCTTCCGAGCGACCAAGATCTTGAACGACGCCCCTATTGGAGGCGGTCCTTGCGCCAGAGCGCCCGCTACAAGCAGGAGCCCAAGCCCGCATTCCAATAGTCTCGACGTGCTCCTCTGGCGAGCCTTCATGCCTCGTACTATACACAATCTGACGTGTTTGTCAACCCCACGAGAGCCGGCCCGCGCCATACCGAATAGCGTTGGTCGTCAATCGTCAATCGCCTGCCCCCTACGACCCCAACCGCTTCCTTGCGACCTGCCGCATATAGATGGCCGTGCCGTTGAACAGTATCAGCACGGCCATCAGTACAAGGATGGCGCCGGCTGCGTCGGCATGGAACTCCTTCTGCGGCATCGAGGCCCAGTTGTAGATCTGAATCGGCATAACGGTAAACGAATCGAGCGGCCCGCGCGGCAGGCCCGCGACGTAACCGAGCGCGCCGATTGTTATAAGCGGGGCGGTCTCTCCAATCGCCCGCGAAAGACCCAAGATAATGCCGGTCAGCATGCCGGGCAGCGCTTGCGGAAGAACGTGATTTCGCACTGTTTCCCAGCGCGTCGCGCCGACCGCGAGCGACGCCTCGCGGTAGGTGTGCGGCACAGCGCGGAGCGCTTCCTGCGCGGAGGTGATAACCACCGGAAGAATTAACAGGCTCATGGTCAGCGCTCCGGCGAGCAGGCTTCGCCCCAGGTGCATCGTCCTCACGAAGATCGCCAGGCCGAGCAGGCCGTATACGATGCTCGGCACGCCCGCCAGGTTGGTGATGTTAACCTGGATGAGGCGCGTGATGCGGCTCTTCGCGGCGAACTCTTCCAGGTAAATCGCGGTGCCGACGCCGAGCGGCACGGTGAAGAACGCCGTGATGACCATTAGCCAAAGCGTGCCCACCAGGGCGGCATAGATGCCGGCCTTGTCCGCGAATCGCGAGGGGAAAGCGGTGATGAAATCCCAAGAGAGAACCGACCAGCCTTCACTAACCAGTCCGTAAGTCAGCGCCGCCAGCGCCAACAGGCCGAACCCGGTGGAACCGAGACAGACCAGCAGAAACAGGCGCTCCTTGAGCGCCCGCCAGATCGGCGGCTGTCCCCTGTGTTCGGTCGAAAGCGACTTATCAGACATATCTTTGCCTAAAGCGTGTGACCAGGCGGTTGGCCAGCAGGTTCATGGTTAGGGTGAGCATGAAAAGCGTCAGACCAACCGCGAAAATCGTTTGATACTCCAGGGTGCCCTGCGGCGTGTCGCCGAGGCTGACCTGCACTATGTAGGCCGACATCGTCTGGACGCTCTCGGTGGGATCGAGGGTCATTTTGGCTGTGGCGCCCGCGGCCAGGGTCACGGCCATCGTTTCTCCGACGGCGCGGGCGAGCGCCAAAATGAACGCGGACATCACGCCGGAAAGCGCGCCCGGAATCACGACGCCCCGGATGACTTCGCCCTTTGTCGCGCCCAACGCCAGAGCGCCCTCGCGCAGGTCTTTAGGGACCGCGGCCAGCGCGTCTTCCGACAGCGACGAGACCATTGGGAGGATCATGATTCCGACGACTATCATTGCGCTGAGGGCGTTGAAGACCGGCAGTTCCGGTATGAAACTTCGCAGCAGCGGAGTCACGAACGTCAGCGCAAAGAAACCGTAAACGATGGTAGGAACTCCGGCGAGCAGTTCGAGCAGCGGCTTGACGACCCGGCGCGTCCGCTGCGCCGCATACTCGCTCAAGTGCACGGCGATGAGCAGTCCGGTCGGTACTGCAATTATTCCCGCCCCGACCGCGATCATCATCGTTCCGTTCAGCAGCGGAAGGACGCCGAAACTCTTCGGCTCGAGCAGCGGCGTCCACCTCGTGCCGGTGAAGAACTCCCACGGCGAAACCTCCATGAAGAAGCCGATGGACTCAGAGACGAGCACGTAAACGATTCCGACCGTGGTGACGATGCTGACAAGGGCGCACAGCAGCGTAACCGCTCGAACCAAACGCTCCTTGGCGTGCCGTTTCTTGGTCAGGCCGGATGCAATCGCCACCGCAGTTCAGCCGCTCCTGCTTGCGCTCAAAAGGTCCTTCAGCGATCTACCTTCCGACGGCTGGGAATCCAGCATCGAGCCTGTGACGCGGTCTTCAAACCTGTTTCTCGCCAGTTCGTAAAACTCATCGGAGAGTGGTACGTAACCGACTTCGCGCACCAGTTCGGCGCTCTCCTCGCTCAGGTAGTAGGTCACGAAAGCGTTCACTTCCGGGCGGTCCGCCGCGTCTCGGCGCACATAAATCAACAGCGGGCGGCTGAGAGGCGAGTAGGAGCGGTCCGCGATAGTCTCCGGCGTCGGCATCACGGGACCCTCTCCGGCGTCAATCGGAACTATCTTCAACTGGTCCCGGTTCGCTTCATAGTAGGCGTAACCGAAGTAGCCCAGGGCGTAGCGGTCCCCCGCGACTCCGAGCACGATCTGGTTATCGTTCTCGCTGGCGGAATAGTCGGCGCGGCTGGCGCCGCTCTTGCCAACGATCACTTCCGTAAAGTAGTCGAAAGTTCCCGAGTCTTGTCCCGGGCCGTAAAGCGTGATCACTTTGTTCGGCCACTCCGGGCGAACGTCGCGCCACGTCTTTACGCCACCGCTGGGTTCCCAGATGCGTTTCAGTTCCGCGACGGTCAAGGAGTTCGCGAAATCGTTCCGTTTGTTGACAACCACCGAAAGACCGTCAAAGGCGACGGGGATCTCAATGTACCGCATGCCGGCCTTCTTGGCCGCGTCCCTTTCGGCCGGCTTGATGAAGCGCGACGCATCGCAAATGTCAATCTCGCCGTTGATGAACTTCTTGAATCCGCCGCCCGTGCCGCTTAATCCGACGTAAACACGAATATCCGGACGAGTCTTATGGAACTCCTCCGCCATGGCGGCCGTGATAAGGAAAACGGTGCTGGATCCGTCCACCTTCACCGTTGACGACGCCCCGCCGCCTGCGCTCGCGCACCCATAGACGATCGCTATCAGCGGGACAACTCCTGCCGCAAGTATCCGAATCAACGCACACCTCCGTTCGCTCTGTTCCGGAGCGCTTCTTCCGATTGGAATATACCGGGCGGCGTTCCGGCCCTGAGGTGAGAACAGGGTGTTTCGCAAGTCTCTTAACGAACTGTTTACAGGAGGTTGGCCGATGGCGGGACCGGCCGCAGGGCGGCGGGCCTTCCGCCCCAGGGAGCGACATCTGTCACCTCGGAGGGCGGTAACCTGGGGGGAACCTCAGACAGAGTCCGGGTCGCAAGGTCCGGACGGAATCGCTTTTGAAGGAGGGTTTTGATGCTTGTAGTCACCGCAGTCTCGCTTCTTGCAGCCGGGCAGCTCTCGATTGACGCGCGCCTGATGCGCTTCCCTGACATCCATGAGGACAAGGTTGTCTTCACGTATGCGGGCGACCTTTGGCTCGTGCCCGCGGAGGGCGGCGCAGCCCGAAAGGTAACCAACCACCCAGGCAATGAGTATATGGGCCGTTTCTCGCCGGACGGCGAGCGGATCGCCTTCACGGCCAGCTATGACGGCAATAGGGACGTCTATGTTATCCCCAGCCAGGGGGGCGAGCCCATACGGCTGACGTTCCATCCCGGTCCTGACATCGTTCTGGATTGGACCCCGGACGGCGGCGGGGTCATCTTCCGATCGCCCCGCGAGAGCGTAAACAATCGTTACCTGAAGGCGTTTGTGGTACAGGCGGGCGGCGGCACTCCGCGGGCTATGCCGATGGACGAATCCGGACTCGCCTCTCCATCGCCGGACGGAAATAAGATTGCGTATAACCGTATGTCCACCGAGAATGCCGCCTGGAAGCGGTATCGGGGCGGCATGCAAAGTTTCATTTCATTCTATGACATAGAGAACAACGTGTACACGGAGATGGAGCATGATGACTCCGCGTATCTGTGGCCTATGTGGGTGGATCATCGGGTTTTCTATGCTAATGATGCAGACGGCGTCTATAACCTGTACAGTTACGACACAAACTCGAAACGTCAGCGTAAGGTGACCAACTTCACGGACTACGACGTGAAATGGCCTTCGTACGGAACCGGCAAGATCGTGTATGAACGAGACGGTAAACTGTGGACGTTCGACGTGAGGCGGAACAGGACTGCTGCCGTTCCCGTGCGAATCTTCAGCGACCTGGTGCAGACGCGTCCGAAGCGAACGGAAGTTGGGAGCAGCATAGCCTACGGTTCCATCTCTCCTTCGGGCGTGCGGCTCACCTTGGAGGCGCACGGCGACCTGTTCAGCGTGCCCGCAAAAGACGGCCTAACCTACAACTTCACCAAAACGCCCGGAGTACGGGAGCGATACCCCAACTGGTCGCCCGACGGCAAATGGCTCCTTTACCTTAGCGACAAGACCGGTGAGTATGAGTTTTATGTTCGCAAGTCCGACCTGAGTGATGAGCCCGTGCAGGTGACGTCCAGCGGCGCACCGTTGAAAAACGCGGCAACCTGGTCCCCGGACAGCGAGAAGTTCATCTATACGGACACAACAAACACGCTCTACATCGTTGATCGTGAGTCCGGCGAAACGAAAACCATTGGAAGAGCGGACTACCCGGCTTACGGCGACACCGTGTGGTCTCCTGACTCCAAATGGCTCGCGTACACGAAGACCGATGTAACGGGGTTCGGAATGATTCACCTGTACTCCTTGGAAACCGAAGAACAGACTCAGATCAGCAGCAGCATGTATGATGACCAGAACCCGATGTTCGATGCGGACGGCAAGTACTTGTTCTTCGTTTCGGCCCGCGACTTCAATCCTTCCATAGGCGTTTTCGAACTCTCTTTCAACATGGAGAACGCCCAACGAATCATGGCTTGGACGCTGAAGGCGGACACTCCTTCGCCGTTTGCGCCAAAAAATGAATTAGAGAA
Organism: Armatimonadota bacterium; assembly: GCA_022567555.1. Classification (GTDB taxonomy): domain Bacteria; phylum Armatimonadota; class Fimbriimonadia; order Fimbriimonadales; family ATM1; genus JADFGT01. Next base: position 6,785 of record JADFGT010000070.1, read on the forward strand.
AATCGTTGAGGAAGAGGAAGAGGGTCAAGAAGTGGAAGAGGCAGAGGAAGAGGAAGAGGAAGCGGAAGAGAAGGAGGAAGCGGAAGAGAAGGCCGAAGATGGCTGGGACATCGAGGGTATGGATGAAAGGATACTCAGCCTTCCTCTGTCATCCGGATCGTACACGCTTCTTGCGGCCGCGCGAGGAAAGATCTTCTACCGCTCCGAAGCCGATATCTATGTGTTTGATTTCGAGTCGAAGAAATCGCAGACCGTCATCGAGGGTGTGGTGCAAGCGGCCTTCACGCCCAAGGCCGACAAACTGGCTTACTTCGCGGGAGGGACAGTCGGCGTGGTGCCTGCAACAGCGGGACAGAAGGTGGGCAGCGGAAAGGTCAGCACGTCGGACATGGAAGCGATCGTAGACCCTCGCGCCGAGTGGGAGCAGGGCTTCTGGGAAGCGTGGCGCTATCAGCGCGACTACTTCTGGGCCCCGAACATGAACGGCATAGATTGGCGGGCGATGGGCGACAAATATGCCAAGTGGTTGCCATTTGTGGCCCACCGCAGCGACCTGGACTACTTGCTCCGCGAACTGCTGGGCGAACTCTCGACCGGTCACGCCTACGTGGTCGGAGGCGGCGGCGGCGGCGGCGCGGCGGCCGGGGTCGGGCTCCTGGGGGCCGACTATCAGTCCACGCCGGAGGGAATCCGGTTCAGCAAGGTGTTCCGCGGCGAGATGTGGAACGCGTCCAGGCGAGCGCCCTTGAACGAGCCGGGGATGAACGTGAAGGAGGGCGACTACCTGCTGGCCATTGACGGCGAAGAGGTCGGCCCGGGCACAAACGTCCACGAACTGCTCGTAGGCAAGGCGGACAAGATCGTGGAAGTTACGGTCAGTTCGTCCGCCTCAGAGGATGGCGCTCGCAAACTGCTCGTGAAGCCCGTGTCGAATGACACATCCCTTCGCTACGTGGACTGGGTGGAAAGCCGGCGCCGCTATGTTGAGGAGAAGACCGGCGGACGCGTTGCCTACGTTCATGTTCCGGACACGAGCATGGGCGGCGTTATCCAGTTTCATAAGATGTTCTATCCGCAGGTTGACAAAGACGCGATCATCGTGGATGAACGCTACAACTCCGGTGGGTTCATTCCGGATTTCTTCGTTGAAAAACTTGGCCGCGAGACGCTTACCTATTGGAAGCCGCGCGGCATGAAGAGTTTCCGCAGTCCCGGCGCGGCGATTCCGGGACCGAAGGTGATGCTCATCAATCATTACGGCGGCTCGGGCGGCGACGCGTTTCCATATTATTTCAGGAAGCGGGGTCTGGGACCGATCATCGGGACGCGGACCTGGGGCGGCCTGGTCGGCATCATGGGTTTCCGCGACCTGATGTGCGGCGGAGGAGTCACGGTGCCGCAGTTCGCGATTTGGGACGTCGGTCCTGACGGCGAGTCGTCATGGGTCGTCGAGAACATCGGCATTTACCCGGACATCGAGATCGACAACCGCCCGGACCTTGTCTTCCAGGGCAAAGACCCGCAGTTGGATAAGGCCATCAAAGAGATCATGGAGATGCTGCGGATGAACCCGGTGAAGAAGCCCGAACCACCGCCGTTCCACAACAGCGGCGGCGGCTTTTAGGTTCGCTGAAGGCACGCAAGATACAGTCGGGCCGACAGGATAGGTAGCAAAGCGACGATTCGCGGCTGGAATGTGAGCGTCCTCCGCCGCGGACCGGAACCTCGCCCTGTGGGGCGCGGTTCGCCGTCCGATAATCGGAGAGGAGATACACACACATGGCGGTTCCTACCTTTACCGGCGAGAGAATGGTGCCGTACGCCACCGACGTCGCCACGGACGTGCAGCATTGGCAGCGGTACGTGTATTTCCGGCCGTGGTACGGTGGTAGAAACGTGGTTGACGCCGCCTGTGGGGAGGGTTACGGTGCAAACTACGCATCGGTACTGGCAAAAAGTGTAATTGGTTATGACACCTGCCGTGAGACGCTCGCATGCGCAAAAGGAAACTACCCGCACGTCAAGTTCGTGGAGACCGACGTATGTGGCGCAGACTACTCGCAAGCGGATCTCGTCGTTAGTTTCGAGACGATCGAGCATCTGAAGGACCCGAGGGTATTCCTGCGCGCACTGTCTCAGTGCCCCGGCACAGTAGTGATCTCCACACCGAACCGCGCTCTGGTATCTCCGGGAAATGGTCCCGGGGAAAAGCCGCTGAACAAGTTCCATACAGTCGAGTGGACACCCTCCGAATTTGAGGGCCTGATTCGCGAGCATTTCCCTCAGCGACGGATTCGAATGCTCTCGCAGGAAGCAAGATGGCCCTTCTTGATACAGGAAGGGCTGAATGATAAGGCTCTGTTCAGCATTGCCGTCATCGGTGAGCTAGACCTCCCACGGTGGCCGACGTTAGGAATAGTGATTCCGACGCACAACGGTGCGAGCGACGTGCAACAGTGCATACTTGGGATGACGAGGAGTTATCCCGGCAGAATCCATTTCGCGATCGTTTCGAACGGCTGTGACAAGAAGAACTTAGCGCTTCTCCGCAAAACGGAATCTGAGATACCGTATATGGTCGATGTTATCAGGGAGGCCGAGAACCACGGTTACGCCGTGGGCGCCAATATCGGTTTAGACCACCTTAGCCGCATGGGGGAGATTGACTTCTACGTTGTGTCGAATGATGACGTGGTACCGGCCATTGACTGCCTATCTGGGTTGGTCGTCAGCATGGCCGTGCTCCAAGGCCTTGGGAAGAACCCGGGTGTTATTGGTCCAGTGAGCGATTTCGTTGACGGACAGCAGCGGGTTGACATCGGACGATTCTCAGACCCACGTGAGATGTTCCGCCTTGCGGACCTGTACTGCCGTGATCACCACTCTTCGGTGTCGCAAACGCCCCGCGTTCGAGGCCTGCTGATGCTAATTCACCCGGAATGTTTGAAGAGAGTCGGGGGGTTCGACCCGAGGTTCGGGCTCGGCAATTGGGAGGACGATGATCACAACGTTAGAACACGCCTTGCCGGGTTTACGCTCTGGATTGCGGACGGGTCATTTCTCCACCATCGTGGCTCGGTGACTTTCAAGCGCCTGAACATCGACTACGAGGCGCTTCTGGAGCGGAACGAACGTGTCTTTATGGAGAAATGGGGGCTTAGCGTGTTGGATGAGGCGCTTACGGTGAGTGAGGCTCCACCGGGAGTTGAACTGCACTTGCCGTTGGGCAAGCCATACGGCAAACAGCCCGAGACAGGGAACGATAGAGTGGAATAGACAGCGGTTTCAGTCAACCGGGATGGGAATCGCCGCCGCGTAGGCCCGTAGAATTGCGCGTGCTCGCGGCAGTCGCCTACTTCCCGATACAGAATTCCCGGAAGATGCGCTCCAAGATATCTTCGTCGGCGGTGCGGCCCGTGATGCGGCCGACGGTCTGCAGCGCGCCGTGCAGGTCCACGCAGGCCAAGTCTGTCGGGAGGTCGGTGCCCAGCGTTTCGGCGGCGTGGCGCAGATAATCGGCCGTCTCTTCCAGGTCCTCCTTGTGCCTCTCGTTGATTAGGGGGATCTCGGCGCCGCCACACTCAAATACGCTCCGGATATGGTCCTCCAGTTGTTCGAGGCCTTCGCCGGTGAGCGCGCTCACTCTCAGAGCGCCCGGGCGCTCAACTCGTTTTCGCTGCGACGGAAGGTCGCGCTTGTTTGCGACGAGCAGAGTTGACTCGCGGCCCAAGGACGCAACGACCGCCTCGTCCTCCGGCGTCCATCCGGCCGGGTCTTCGAACAGCATCCAGACCTCGTCGGCGGTTTCGACGGCCGTCATCGACCGCTCGACGCCGAGTCTTTCGACCTGCTCTGTGCTCTCCCGCAGACCCGCCGTGTCGGTGAGCACCACCGGGTAACCGGCCATAGAAACGGTCTCCTCGATGGTGTCGCGGGTCGTGCCGGGGGTTTCGGTGACGATGGCGCGGTCTGCGCCCAACAGGGCGTTCAATAGCGAAGACTTGCCTACGTTCGGCCTCCCAACTATGGCTACCCGCAAACCCTCGCGCAACAGGCGCGCGCCGCGATAGCCTGAAAGCGTCCGTTCGATGTCGGCAACGAGGGTAAGGATCGCGTCTCGGGCCGACTCGCGGTCCAGTTCCCCTATCTCTTCGGAGAAATCCACTGTGGCCTCGGCGCGCGCGAGTTCGCGTGCGATCCGTTCCTCCAGCGCCCCGACCTGCTGCGCCAGTCGGCCCTGCCGCAGGAGCCGCGCCCGGCGCTGTTGGGCCTGGGTGGCGGCCTCCACCGTTTCGCGCACTGCCTCGGCCTGCGTCAGGTCAATTCGGCCGTTCATGAACGCTCTTTCGGTGAACTCGCCGGGCCGCGCGGGCCGCGCTCCGAGGCCGACCATCGCGGAGACAATCTGTCGCACAATGGCAGGGCTTCCGTGGCAACTGAGTTCGAACGACGCTTCGCCCGTGTAACTCCGTCCTTCTTCAAATAGGATAAGGAACCCCTCGTCAATCTCTTCGTTGTCGGCGATGATTGCTCCGTAATAGGCGTGTCGGGGCTCGAGCGTTCTTGGTTTCCGGTATTCAGTTTTCGGTTCGGATTCGCTGAAAACCGAAAGCCGAAAACTGAAGACCTTCCGGGCTATATCCCAGGAGTCCGGCCCGGAGACGCGGATGAGCGCCACGGGCGCGCGGAACGGCCCGGTAATCGGGGCAACGATGGTGTCGCCGGGGCCATCCACGGCTCTATTCTGCCCGATGGGCCGGCGCCAGGTGTTTGGTCCCCGAGTTCTACGTAGAACCCCGAACTTTCCGGATGAATACGATTCCCAATATGAACGAAACCACCGCGACAGCGAACAGCATCCGATATCCCATGCCGTCTGCCAGCCGGTTGCCCCAAACAACAACCAGACCGAGTAAGCCTGCGATGACCTGAGTAAAGGGAACGCTGCTTTGCCAAATACCCATGTCTTTTCCGAGGTCATCTCGGCTGGGCATGATGTCGGAAGCGAGCGCCCAATCGGACGACAAATAGGCCCCATATCCGAGGCCGAATACGGCGGAGACGACGACGAGCGCAGGATATTGTGTGATGAAGATGAACGGCACTACCGCAACACACATGATGAAACCGGCGGCGTAGATCACCCGTTTCCGTCCGATGCGGTCGGCGAAGTAGCCGCCCACAACGGCGCTCACGGTACCGAAGATTGCGATTGTTACCGCAAGCACGATGACCGCTCTGAGCGCATTGTCACCGTCGCCCAAGACAATGCCGAACAGTTTGAGCGTGACCCCCCAGGACTCTAAGTAGTACTTCAGATATTCGGCAATGATGTAGTAGCCGAGAGCGACCATGAACCGCGTTCCCCACACCCAGCGAAAGTCGTGGGATCGCCACGGCAACGTCCAGCCGCGAAGAAAGCCCCGCAGGCTCACTCTGCCCCGTGCCTCGGCCGGACGTTCCTTCACTGTCAAGACTGTCCACGCTGCGCACGCGACGTGTACGCCCGCTATCAGCAGATAAAGTATCTTGAAGTGGTCCGCGAGCGCGAGGCCGGCACCCGCGCCCGCAACCTGTGCCACAAGTTGCAGAAGGCCCATAGCTCCGCTTGCCCGTCCACGCTGCTCCTTCGCCACGAGTTCCGGGATCAGGCTCGCGTAAGGCCCCTGGGCGAGGTCATCTCCCACTTGGAGCACCAGAAAGCCGAGTATCAGAATCGGGTACGAGGGAGCGTTGGCCAGGACCATAAGGCCAACGACCGTGACGGCGGCCCCGGCCAACAGGAACGGCCTTCGGCGCCCAAACTTCGAACGCACGCGGTCGCTTATGAAGCCGAAGATGCTGGGGCCTATGATCGCCCAAAAACCACCGATCGCCACGAGAAGCCCCAAGCGTGCCGGGGCCTCTTCCTTGGAGAAGAACTCTCCGACTGATGCGGGCATGAGCGCCGGAATGACGAGAAACCACTTGAAACTCGTTGCGAACCAGTAGCCGGAAAGTCCGAGGTACCAGCCGGTTGAGCGGCGTCCCGTCGTCATGTTCGGTTGTACTTCGACCTGTCTGTGGCCCGGTCCTTGTCGGGCTGCATCGAGAGGCCCTGCGCACGCGGCGTCGCGCTCAGGCTGGACTGTGGGTACAATCGCTCAAATACACACGGCCCGGCCGAACCGCTTGGGTGTCCCGCATCGCGCGGGATGAGGCGGCATGGCAGATGGCGGGCCGGAGGATGAACCCGAGGAGAAACGATGACGCCACTCACGATGCGCGAACTGCTCGAAGCAGGCGTGCACTTCGGACACGCGACTCGCCGTTGGAACCCCAAGATGAAGCGCTATATATACGGCGCACGCAACGGCATTCACATAATTGACCTGCACCAGACAATCAAACTGTTTGAGGACGCGATGATAAAGGTGCGCGCCGTCGTCGAAAGCGGCGGCACCGTTCTATTCGTGGGAACGAAGAGGCAGACGCAGGGCGCGATCAAGGATGCCGCGACGCGCTGCCGCCAGTTTTACGTTTCCGAGCGCTGGATGGGCGGACTGCTCACGAATTGGAAGACCATTCAGGCCCGCGTCGGACGACTGAAGGAACTGGACCGCCTTCATGAAGAAGACTTCTTTGTGCGGCTCCCAAAAAAGGAAGCGATGATGCGCCAGAAGGAACGCGAGCGCCTCCATCGCTACTTTGACGGTATCAAAGACTTGGCAGGTCCGCCGGACCTGGTGTTTATTGTGGACCTGAAGAAGGAAGCGATCGCCGTGCTGGAGGCAAAGAAGTTGGGCATCCCGATCGTGGCGATTGTGGACACGAATTGCGACCCGGACGACGCGGACTATGTTATCCCCGGTAACGACGACGCGATTAGGGCGGTGCGTCTGCTCTCCGGCAAGATTGCGGACCTCATAGTGGAACTCCGCCCGGTTGACGAGGCCGAGGAGGACGAGGACGTGGTCGAGGAGGCGCCGGAGGACCCGGGCGCCAGCCGCCGCTTCTGGTTCGAGCACGCGACCGGCGCCGGCAAAACCGTGGCGGCGGTCGGCTTCATCGAGGCCTCACGGACCGGCGGGGTGCTGATCCTCACCCACCGCCGCAACCTGGTCGACCAGTTCATCTCCATCGTTCACGAGAACTGGGACATCATCGACCATCCCACCATTCTTCCTGCGTACGCCTTGTGGCGCCTCAACTGGATTCATCCGTTCATCGAAGGCAACGGTCGCACAGCCCGTGCAGCCTGCTACTACCTCATCTGTCTGCGCCACGGGGGGCTGTTGCCCGGGAGAAAGATTGTCCCCGAGCGAATCCGGGACAACCGAGAAGCCTACTACGCCGCGCTCCAAGACGCTGACCGCCACTGGTCAGACGGCCAATTCAACGTTGACCAACTGGCGGGGTATCTCGCAGACCTCCTCGAGGCTCAGCTCAGCGAGTAGGCGCAAGCTCTTGTAGGCCGCCGCCCAACCACCTATCAGGCCCCCGGTCGTCAACAGGAGCGCGTCTCTCTCGCGCTTGGTCTGATCGGCTCCCGTATAGGACGTCCAGAGCCTTCGGCCCATCAGGTAAAGATCCGCAGGAGCGCGTCGTCGGTGGGGTCACTCTGGGGTCACTTTGGACCAAAAAGCGCCGACCTACCCCCTTGTTAGGCCGCTCTCGGGTAAGCTCCAGCCGTTTCAGCTACTTCTGCGACCCCGTCTTCGCCCTTCGAACCTGAGGGTCGGGGGTTCAAGTCCCACCGTCGTTTTCTTCGATCATCTCACCGCTCCAGCTTGTACATCTCCTCGACCAGACGGCTCCTCTCGGGGCCGGGTCGCGTGGTATCCAGCGTCCTACTGATCTCGAT
>JADFGT010000071.1 GCA_022567555.1 Armatimonadota bacterium
TGTTTGATCGCCTGCGGCAGGCCCTCGTAGTCGGTCGCCATTGCGCCTGGAAGGGCCACCGCCGTTTCGGCGGAAACGCCCCACGCGAAGTCGCTGCCCGGAACCGGGCGGAAGGTGAAGATCGCCCTCTCCAGCGTCGCCGGGACGAACGTGTAAAACCCTCGGTACATCTCGTCGAGACTTCGCACTTCCGATTGCAAGAAGGAGACCGCCAGCCAACTGAGGGCCCTCGCATACCGGGGCACGCCTCTCATCATCAGCATTAGCGCGTCCCGTTTGGCCACGCGCGCGTGGAATACCGAGCCGCTCACAGGGCCGGAAGGAAGCAGTTGAGTGATCTCCCAGTCTCGGAACGTATAGGGCTCGTAGTTCCAGTTGGCCAGGACCCATTCACGGTCCGCCCTCTCCTCGGCGCCTCGCGCCTCAGAGAACCCATCGTAGATCGTGTTTGTCAGCCGGAAAACCGCTTCGCCGTAAAGCCACATCGAGGGTGGCCTTAGAGACGCATATGCAATTGGTTCGCCGCGCCGCAGCGCGTTTCGTTGCACCGGCGACAGCGACGCCCAGATGCGCAACGCGTAAAGGGCTGTTTCTCCCCGGAATATAAACGCACCTGCCCCCACGAACGCCGCCCCTGCGGAGACAGCCTGCCGGTCCGATAAATTCGCCACGAAGTCCGCGAGCTGATCGAGCGTCAATCCGCGCTGTCGAACGAACCTGTCCCTCGTGGAGTAGAGCAGGCCGCGCGGCGCCGTAGCCGAGCGGGACAGCGCCCAGTCCGCCGTCCGCAGTTTCACCCAGTCGCCTTCCAGCCGCCACGGCCCCCTGCGCATGCTGTCCAGAAGCGCACCTGCGGGCGTTGGCCCTCTGATTCCGGTGGGCATCGCGGGCGGGTGCCGGTCATACGCGTCGGAGATGAGGTTGATGCCCGCTTTGTCGGCGAGCTCGCAGAGGAACGCTCCCGGTACCCGGAGGAGGTCTGTTGTGCTGCCCTCCTGCATGAATGCCTGGACCGTCTGCCCCCACAGCACCGGTTGGCCGAGCATCGGGCCGGGCTGCATCCACTCGACCATCCTGCTCGTGTCAATCTCCGTGTCGTCGAGCCGGTTTCGAGGCCGGACAACCGGTTGTGCCGTGTCTCTCGGGTCCCAGGGCGGCGCCCACGCCCTGCCGCCTCTGGAGCTCGCCAATGCGGTTCCGTCTCTGCCGATGACGGTCACCAGGGCGTGCTCCAGTTGGGCTCCATCGCCGAACCATCTTCGCTGGAATGACACACGAAACGTTCCGAACTGATCCGGCGGAAACAGGCCGAAGAGGGGCCGCCATTCCGGAAGTACGTCAGCCGCCTCCTTCTCCCAACGCTCCTCGGCCATCGCCAGCGCCGCCAGCGCTTCTTTCTGCCCCGTGCGCAGGCGGTGTTGGGTGGGCGTGGGCCGATAGGAGAGGACGATCCGGCTGCGGGTGTCGAGTTCCAGCAACTGGTCTTCCGTCAGGCCGGCGAATGCGGCGGCAGCGAACAGCTGCCACGGGTCTTGCTGCGCCCACTTCCACTCCAAGCGCCGGGAGAGTTGCCTGTACAGCTCACCCCCCCCTTCCATCAGCCGCTGCTGCTCTTCCAAGTCTTTGACTTCTTGATCCAACTTCGCGGCGTCCGATTCCTCTGCCTCTTTGAGCAGTTTGCGCGCGTTCGCCTGCATCTCCAAATAAGGTTCCAGCGTCTGCTCTCGAAGAAGGCGTTGCTCTTCTTTCCGTTGCTTGGAGGTCTGATAAAGCCGGTAGCCGTCCTCGTCCTTCCTCTTCTCCCAGTTCCAGTCGAAATGCTCCGCAATGATCTTCAGGACCTCGGCGGCAGGTTTCTCTTTCACGTAAAGGATTATCAGGTCATCTTCAAGCGGTTTGGCGACCGACAACTCGACGTCCGTCAAGTCCGATATCCTCTTTAGAACGGAACGCACCCGCTCCGCCTCGACGCGCAGGGAGATAGGCTCCGCCAGGCGGGCGTCGTCCGCAAACTGCGCCGTCGCCGCAACGAAGATGGCCGTACAGACGGTGGCATAAAGCGCTCTCATCGTCCTGTTCGCTCGCTCCTCAATAGATTATGCCGCATAAGGCGAGAGGGATGAGGCCAGAGGCATGAGGCCGCCGAACGGCCCGAACGACATTGAACCTCCGAACGTACTGAATGAATTGAACGTCGTTGAACGTCAGACCGCCAACCTCCCCACCCGGTATCCTCCCCCCGTGCCCAACGCGCACTTCATAAACCTCGGCCGCATGGAATACAACGCCTGCTGGGAGGTGCAGCGCGGCCTCGCGCGGCGCCTGGCGGCGGGCGAGATCCCGGACACGCTTCTGTTCGTCGAACATGACCCCGTTCTCACGCTCGGCGCAGCTTTTCATGAGGAGAACTTGTTGCTCACAAAGGATGAGTATGAAGGGCGCGGAATCGCAGTCGTGCGCACGGACCGAGGCGGAGACGTAACTTATCACGGGCCTAACCAACTCGTTATCTATCCGATTTTTCATGTTAAGGAGCACGGCGGCGACCTGCATAAATGGCTGCGCGATCTGGAGGAGGCGGTGATTCGTCTCTTGGCGCGGTTTGATTTGGACGGATATCGCTTTCCGCCGAATACCGGCGTGTGGATGAACAGCAAGAAGGTCGCCGCCATCGGAATCAAAGTAAGCAAGTGGGTGAACATCCACGGCATCGCGCTCAACTGCGACAACGACCTTTCGCCGTTCGATCTAATCGTGCCTTGCGGCATTCCGGGTTATGGCGTCACTTCGCTGACCCAAGAGAAGGGAAGGGAAGTGACGATTGGCGACGCGATGCAAGAGGCCGTTCCGGCGTTTGAAGGGGTTTTCGGGTTGGAGTTTGAGGAGGTTTCGCTTGCCAAGAACCGAGAAGCCGGGGCATAATTGACGAGATGACCTTAAAGGTTTTGATACACAAGGCCGAGGAAGGGGGCTACTGGGCGGAGGTGCCGTCTCTGCCGGGGTGCTTTACGCAGGGCGAAACCCTCGACCAGGTGAGGGAGCGGGCGCGTGAAGCGATCCTCGCATATCTTGGGCTGGACGAAGATTTATCCGCCAATCCTCGCAGGATTGGCGGATAACACCTCGAGCGGCAACATGAAAAGCGCAGCGGACCGAAAACTGAAAACTGAACACCCTCCCGCCCCGTCCTTTCAGCAAGTGTCGCACGCGAAAGAGGAGGGGATGCTCGAAAACCGCGACGGATGGATCGGCGTGGACGAGGCCGGGCGGGGACCGCTCGCGGGGCCGGTCGTCGCGGCGGCCGTGTGGATGCCTCCGGACTTCGAACCGGACGGCATCACCGACTCAAAGAGAATGACCCCGCGCGCCCGCGAGGAGGCGGCCGTTCGTATCAAAGAGGGCTGCCGCTGGGGCATCGGCGTAGTCGAGGTCGAAGAGATAGACCGATTGAACATCCTCCAGGCGACGCTCCTGGCGATGCGGCTGGCCGTCGGAGAGGTCAGGAAGCCATACGACGGGGTTCTGGTGGACGGAAACCGCCCGCCGCCCGGCCTGGGCGCGCCGGTCGAATGCGTCATTAGGGGAGACGGGCGCTTCGCCCAGATCGCCGCCGCGAGCATTCTGGCAAAGACACACCGTGACTCCATAATGCGCACTCTTGCGAAAGAGTTTCCGGACTACGGTTTCGAGCATAACTTCGGATACGCCACGCGGGGCCACATATCCGCCATCTTCACGTTCGGGCCGTCCGCTATTCATCGCAAAACGTTCAACCCGGTGCGTGCAATACTAACTCAGCCGTGCCTGAGTTTCACAAGATAGGCGCCGAGGCCGAGAAACGGGCCGCCGATTACCTGATCGAGCAGGGTTACACGGTCATAGTGCGCAACTTCCGGGGGGGCGGGTCGGAGATTGACCTAATCGCGATGGATGGAGACACGGTGGTTTTTGTGGAGGTTCGCTCGCGCAGGTCCAGCGCTTGGGCGGGCCCCGAAGAGTCTGTGGATGAAGCGAAGCAGCGCCGCCTGTGGAAGACCGCCGAGTTCTATCTGGCTGAAATCGCCGGGAAGGAGATGCCGGCGCGATTCGACGTGATCGCTATTGAAGGCGAAACTGTCCGGCATCACATGGACGCTTTCCGTCCCGCCTTGCCATGATCCGCGATCCATTTTCGAATCGCCTCTACATAACACTCATGCTCGAGGGGCAAGATGCGCGCGGCGAGCGTTTCCGGTGTATCGCCGGGCTCGACCGGGCACAGCATCTGCCAGAGGATCGCGCCCTCGTCGAACTGTTCGTTCACGTAATGCACGGTGCATCCCGACTCCAACTGCTCAGCCCTCAATACGGCTTCGTGCACGCGCACCCCATACATCCCTTTGCCTCCGAACTTCGGTAGGAGTGCCGGATGGATGTTGAGAATGCTGTCCGGCATCGCTTGAAGGACCTCGACCGGCAGTAACTTCAAGAAGCCGGCGAGGCAGAGCAGGTCAATCCTTTCGGCGGCCAGAATCGCAACCAAGTCTGCCGCGAAATGCTGCTCCTTCGGACTCAGAATTGCGATCTCCGCACCGTATTCGCGCGCGATGCCCACCGCGGGGATGTCATCTTTCGGCGCAATCACCAGCGCGCCTTCGGAGGGAATGCGGCCTGTTTTGCAGGCATGAAGAATCGCCTTCATGTTGGAGCCCCGGCCCTTGCCGCCGACAAGAACGGCCAAGCGCATCCCTACACTTCCTCCCATATTGCGACCGCCGCCGCAATGCCCCGCTCATGACTTATGGATATGTGTATCCGTGACGCATCCAGCCCCCCCGCCTGCAAAACGGCCGGCGCGTCCGCACGAGCGGTCGGGACAAGCCGCACGAACGGCCGCCCGAGTTCGCCGGCAATGATCTCTACGTCGTGCCACAGCAGACGGGCGCTGATCGCTTTCGACACGGCTTCTTTCGCCGCCCACCTTCCGGCGACATATACCGGGCTGGCGCCGCATCTCCATTCCGCCTCAGTCAGGATTCTTTCCACGAACCTCTTTCTCGACATGGCGGCCTCGATACGCGCAACTTCAACTACATCCAATCCGATGCCCTTTATCATTCGCTGTTATTTCTCGAACGACAGACGTCGAACGTCAAGCGTCTTCGTTCGCCTCACTCAGCATCTCCGCGATGTCCACCAATTCTGTCTTGTCACCGCCTTCGACCTGCTGAAGGCCGGTCTCCAGCATGATACGACAGAACGGGCAGGCGACTGCCACCGTCTTCGCGCCCGTTTCGACCAACTCTTGCGCTCTGCGGCTGCCCGGTCGTTGCGAAATGTCCTCATCCATCCACATCCGCCCTCCGCCCGCGCCGCAGCAAAGCGTCTTTCGGCCGTGGTTGACCGGCTCCGCGAGGCGGTTTCCTTCAAGTTCCAGCGGCTCGTTCAACCATTTCCCGACCGGCGTGTCGGATGCGTCGGAGTCCGAGGGTACGCCGAGCGCGCGGCGCGGCGCGTCCGACTCGTTGTTTATCCGCCCTAAATAGCAGGGGTCGTGAAAAACGACCGCACCGTCTTCGAAAGAGGGCGCTTTCAATCTGCCCGACTCAACCAGTTCGCTCAACAGTTGTGTGTGGTGCATGACTTCATAATCGCCGCCGAACGGGGCGTATTCGTTCTTCAAAGTGTTGAAACAGTGCGGGCAAGCGGTGACTATCTTCTTGAACTTGTAGGAATTGAGCGTCCCCACGTTCTGCTCCGCCAACTGCTGAAACAGGAACTCGTCGCCGACACGCCGGGCGGAGTCGCCGGTGCAGCGTTCCTCGATTCCCAGGCATGCGAACGAAACACCCGCTTTTTTCAGGAGCGATGCGACGCTTCGGGCTGTCTTTCCGGCGGCAGGGTCCACGGCTCCCGCGCAGCCGACCCACAGCAGATACTCGAACGATTCACCCCGTGCCGCAAGGTCTCGCGCGATAGGGACTTCTTCTGCCCCCATCCACTTCTCCCGCTCGGCGGCAGGCGTACCCCACGCGCTTTCGGTTGACTGCACCTGGCGCAGCATCGTGGCGGCGGTTCCGCTCATGCGGCCTTCGGCGACCAGGTGACGTCTCGCGTCCACGATCAGGTCAACGTGCCGTATCAACACGGGACACACTTCGACGCAGGCATTGCAGGTGGTGCACGCCCATAACGCCTCTTCCGACACCGCGTCCGCGACGGTTCGTCCGTCGCTCAACGCGCTCCTAATGTCCTGAACGACCTTCTGCGGGTCCAGCGGTTTGCCGACGGCGTGGGCCGGACAGACTTCGGTGCAGCGGCCGCACTCCATGCAGGCGTCCAAAGACATCAGGTGCCACCGTGAGTACTCCTCCGGCTTCTCAACCCCAATCTTCCCGGTCTTTTCCACGTCCTCCAGTTTCAGCGGCGTCAGCGAACTCATCTTCGCTTCCGGGTCCGTGCCCGCCGCGCACAGCACGGCATATACGATGTGCCGCAGCCGCAGACGCGGCACCGCTGCGATGAACACCGCAACGAGCGCGGCGTGCACCCACCAGATACCTATGTATATCTGCGGCGTCACTCCGGGAATGAGGCCGCTGAGCCAATGCCCCACCGGCGCCGACGTGTCGAACGGTTGCGGGGCGGCGCTCATCCGCGCGGCCTCCAACAGGAACCCGGTGACGGTGAGCAGCAACAGCAGTCCGAGGGTCGCGTAGTCGGACAGGTCGGACGTCAGCGATTTCGGCTTGGCGAACAGGCGGCGTAGCCCGGCCCAGACCAGACCGATGAACAGCGCAACGCCCATGACGTCCAGCACGAACTCGTAGGTAAGGAAATACGCGCCCTTGTGGAACTTCCATGGCAAATACGTGTTCACGGCCAGCAGCGTCGTCCCGATGAAGAGCGTCAGGAATCCGTAGAAGATTAACAGGTGCATCGGCGCGCCGCTGCGCGTACGGGAGGTCTTCACCTTCTTCTGGCCCAGAACATAGCGGACGATGCCGCCCACATAGTCCGGCCGCCAAGATATGGGCCGGCCCCGCATCCAAAGCCTCACGCGTCCGCGGACCTGCCAAACGAACAACGCCACACTGGCCGCAATCAGCGCATAGAAAAGGGCAACCTGCCAAGCGGGCAGGAAAAGGAACTCCTCGCGGGTCGGCACTTCGCCCATCCCCTCAGGTTTCGATGGCGACCGTCCCGACTCCTGTGTACACAAGAAACCGGCCGGGTCCTCGACCCGGCCGGTCAACCGACGATGGGCGGTTCGGAATCAGCGCTTGTGACGCCTGCGGCGTGCCAACAGCGCCACTCCGGCGCCGAGCACGAGCAGGCTCGCCGGTTCGGGCACGATCTGTCCGCGGATCTCGCCGCCGGGATAGCCCGTTGAGTGGATGTTGACGTAGGTCCGGCCCTCTATCATCCACTGCACCGCCTGCGGGGACAGGATTGAGATTATCTCGAGGCTCCCGCTACGCGTGCCGGTAGCGTTGATCCCCTGGATGACGCCCGCGTTCTCGCCAGGCAGCGCCGGCCCATGAATGTGCTGGACTGTGCGGTCGTAGATCAGGTCCCGGTACTCGCCGATCAGGATTATCAATCCAGTGTCGGGATCCAGGGAGATCGTGCCCTCGCCCGTGCCCGGGCTGCCGGTTGGTACTTGGGCTCCATCGATTGTGAAATCAAATAGCAGACCTGCTGGAGACACGGTGGCCAGTCCGAGCGCGCCGGTGACCGCCAATATCGAAAGTGCGCGATTCATTAGTGCTTCCTCCTCTCACAAAGGGCCGGGCGACAACGGGCCGCCCGTGCCCGAAGATACGGCTTTCCTACGCCGCCCCTACGAGGCGTGTTCCCAATGCTTAGCCTTCCTAAGGATTCGACTTCGAACTGGGCGCCCGGGGCCTGCGCCGCGCAGGGCGGCCCCGGCCGGACAGGAACCGGCCTCCGGGCGTCGAATCAGTCCCCGTCCATGGAGAAGGTCCCGAAGATCCGGCTGGGCTTCATCGCCAAGAACAACGACAAGGGGGAAATAAGGTGGGCCGCCGAGCACGGCATCCCGCTGGTCGAATACAACTATCCCACGGAGTTCGACGAGACGTTCCCGGAGACGGAACAGGTGCGCGCCTGCCTGCGGCAGCACGGCGTGGACGTTTGCGCCGCGGGCTGCTGGGGCCAGGAGTTCATCAGCCTGGACTCGGCGAAAAAGGAGAAGGCGATCCAGAGGCTGAAGGGCACGATCCAATTCGCGCACGACATCGGCTGCCCGGTGGTGATGACCGGCGGCGGCGACCGCGAAGGCGACGGCCTGAAGTCGAAACTGAACGACGTTGTCGAGGCCTACAAAGGGATTGCGGATTACGCGGCGGAGCGCGGCGTGCGGGTCTGCTTCTATAACTGCCATTGGAACAACTGCGTCATCGGTCCCGACGCGTGGGACTTTCTATTGCCGGCGCTTCCGGGGATAGGGATCAAGTTCGATCCCTCGCACCCGTACCATGACGGCCAGGACCCGTATGTGCAACTGGCCGATTACGGCGAGCACGTTTTTCATGTTCATGCGAAGGAGGTCCTATACGTTGGGGGGGGGCCGAGAGAGGGCGGACAGGCGGTGGACGAGCCGATGGCCGGGATGGGCGACTTTCATTGGGGCAAGTTTATCGCGCTCTTGTATAGGGCGCGCTACTCGGGGGCGATCAGCATCGAACCGCACAGCAAGACCTGGTCCGGCGCGCTGGTCCACCCGGGAATCCTGTCCGCTAAACGCCACCTGGAGCAGTTCATCGTGTGAGCGTCTCCCGGGCCGGGAGATGATTGCGATCAGAGTCCTTCAGCAATGAGATTGTTGAAGGATGGAAACGCAAACTTCTTACCGCTTCTGCCGGAGCGGGAAGGAGGGATGGCGATCTTCGTTGGCGTTATTCGTCAGCCGCTTAACTCCTGTGCCGTCCGTGTTCATGATGTAGATCTGGTTGCGGCCGTCGCGGTAAGACGTGAACGCGATCTTCGATCCGTTCGGGCTGAACACAGGGTCGTAATCACTATGAGGGTCATTTGCCAGCCGGAGCCTATCCCCAGAGCCGTCCGCATTCATAACGTAAACCTGAAAGTCGCCGTCGCGGTCGGACGCAAATGCGATCTTCGACCCGTCAGGGCTGAACGCAGGGTGACCATCGTTAGCCGCGTTATTCGTTAGCCGCTTCTGGTCGGAGCCGTCCGCGTTCATCACATAGACCTCAAGGCTGGGAATGAGGTGGAACATAGACGCGTACAATAAGTCGCGGTCGGATGCAAACGCGATCTGCGACCCGTCCGGGCTGAACGCAGGGTCAGAATCACGAGCCGCGTTATTCGTTAGCCGCTTCTGATCAGAGCCGTCCGGGTTCATGACGTAGATCTCAGAGTTGCCGTCGCCGTGGGAGTAGAACGCGATCCTCGATCCGTCCGGGCTGAATGTAGGGTCAAAGTCGCTATTCGAGTTATTTGTTAGGCGTGTAACTCCTGTGCCGTCCGCGTTCATAATGTAAATCTCAGGGTTGCCATCGCGGTCGGAAACGAACGCGATTTTCGATCCGTCCGGGCTGAACGCAGGAGAAGAATCCCAAGCCGGGCTATTCGTCAGGTTCGTCTGCTGAGAGCCGTCCGCGTTCATGACGTAGATCTCCTCGTTGCCGTCGCGGTAGGACGTGAACGCGATCTTGGTTCCGCCCGCTTCACCATTAATGATGCAGCCTCCTTGCAGGAACGGCATGGCCGCGATTGCGGCCACAACAACTACAATCTGCTTCGGTCTCATCTGTTTTCCGACTCTACCCCACCACAGTTGCGCTCACGGTCTCGCATGAAGCACGGTCCCGA
The DNA here is from genome assembly GCA_022567555.1 of Armatimonadota bacterium. GTDB lineage: Bacteria > Armatimonadota > Fimbriimonadia > Fimbriimonadales > ATM1 > JADFGT01. The sequence continues at coordinate 9,841 of JADFGT010000071.1, forward strand.
CCGAAGCAGCACGGGTTGACGCCCCCGGCAAAACCCTGTACCATGTAGCCATGAACAGGACACTCGAAGACAGGGTAGCGCGGCTGGAGAGGGGGAACCGGAGGCTGATGGGCCTGTGTGCGGTGCTGGTCGTGCTGCCGCTGCTGGCCGGTGGTGGGCGGTAGAATCTGGCCGGTGGTCCACATATGACCGTTAGGGCTCTGAGAATCTGCGGAGCGGGGGTTGCTGTCCTGTTTACCGGGCTCTACGCGACGCCTCAGTCCGTGAGGGTATTCGACCCGAATGACCCGGGCAACCTGTTGAACGAAGCGGTCCGGGCGGGCGACCTGACGAGGGTGCGAGAGTTACTTCGGCAGGGAGCCGATCCGAACGCGGAGTTTTCGAACGGCTGGACGCCAATTTTAAGGGCCGTCTACGTCGAAGATCAGGAGGTCGCCTATCAAATTGTAGATTTGTTACTCCAAGCGGGCGCGAACGTGAACCACAAACAGCCCGGCCAGGGCTGGACGGCGCTGCATTCCGCGACGGCCACGAATATCGCCCAGATTCGAATTGTCCAACTCCTTCTGGACCACGGCTCTGACGTGAACGCGGCAATGAATGACGGGAGTACATCGCTGCATCTGGCCGCAAGATGGGACCGGCTGGATGTGGCAAAGCTCCTGATGGAACATGGTGCAGACATTGAGGCTCGGCTGCAGGAACCGCCGGAAATTGCTCCCTCGGCATTGCCCGAAGATTTGGCGCGTTTTCTGGACGAGGATTTACGCGAAATGAAGGAGAGATTCAGGGTGCAGCGTCAAGAGGAACGATCGGAGATGGACCGCATGTACGAGAAGGGCTACTCGGCAGTTGGTCGGACCCCACTTATTGTTTCCGCAGTTTCTCGCAGCAGCCTAGAGATGTTCACGCTCCTCTTCGACCACGGTGCCGAGTTGGCCGCGCGGGATAGGATTGGAAGGACTGCGCTACATGAGGCGGCTCGCATGGGCGACATCCGCATCGTCGAATTTCTCATTGCTCGCGGAGCCGATGTAAGTGCGATGTCGAAGAACGGGTACACGCCTCTCCATGCAGCGGCACGCTCGGGATCTCTCGCTGTCGCTAAGAGGCTTCTTGAAACCGACGCGGATCCGAATGCAAGGACTGCGGATGGACTGACTCCCATGCAACTTCTCAGGCAAGACTGGGAGTGGCTCCAGAAGATGTTCGACGAGGCGGAGGCCCGACTTGGCCAATCTCTGGACGCTGATCGGGACACGATGATGATGATGGATGCGGCTCGTGAGCACATACATGAAATGGAGCAATTGTTGCTCAGTTACGGTGCGGTAGGCGAACGTATAGGAGAGGGCGGAGCGGTGATCCGATGGATAGGCTACGCGGCGCTCGGTGTGATTGTCCTTGTCGCTGGCTCTGTCGTGGTTGTGCTGCGTAGATTTGCACGTAGAACCACCTAATGCACATTGCCGACACAGACTCACTCCCGGACTTGGCAACCTTTTCGTGTCGTCCCGGCGGACAAGCCCTGACCCGGTGTGCTTATGAAGGGAGGTAAGCGGAAGCGGCATTGGAAGTGGACTGGGCTTGGTGGTGGCTGACTCCTGGGAATGAAGGTATTCTAAGCTGCGGCGCAAGGTGGACGATGAAGCATTGGAATTTGAGTCTCTCAGGAGGTGTCGTCATAGTAACGGTGGTAGGCATGCTCATCGGGTGCACAGAATCGCAAGATCAGATCAAGCAGGACGTAGCCACGCGCGCTCCGGATGCTGAGGCCCGCGAGGAAGGGTCACCCCCGGCCAGTCGGGGCGAAACAGGAGACCTCGCTATTATTTCCGGACCGGACGGTGAAGCCAGGATCGGCGACACGCTGCAGGATTTCAAATCAGCCTTCCCAATGCCGGTGGGAGCTAACTTCTTGCCGGGGGACGGCTACAGCCAGTTTGATCTGGACGAGTGGGGCTGGGAATTGGAAGACCGGCAGTACGTGAGCGTAGGGTACGAAGGCGACAAGGTTTGGTTTGTAGAGTGGTGGCGAAATGACCTGACCCATGCCGGAATCGAGGAAGTCATTGAGGAAGAATTACAGGAGAACGGCACATCCACTTTCGTGACACAGAGAGCAGCGGGAACTGGCTGCATCTGGAGCAGCGAGGAGGTATCGCGTCTCCTCTTTGCATGGACGGACAATCCCTACGGCTGTACGATCATCGTCGGTCGAATCTCAGATTTCGCCGTTCTCAACTTCCGACCGGACTATCTGACGGAGATGGTGCGGCTGATGGAGTTGCTCGACGCGCCGCCAGCTGGTGTGTTCGCAACAGACGGACGATAAGGGGGAACGCCCCTCCTTACTGCGTCCTGATTGTACGTTGAAACCATCCACATGTGGGCGCAAGAATGGCAGCCGGTGCCGACGCTCCCTAATCCCCCTCAATCGTCTCAATGGCCCTCTCCGCGGTTATTCGCACGTCTTCGCTCGGATGACTCAACATCTCCCTGAGCAGCCCCAACGCCCGCCGGTCTCCGAGATCACCGAGCCCGGTCAAGACGCCGAAGAGGGCAACCGGGTCCGGATCGTCCAGCGCGTCAATCAGCGCCTCAAACACGCCCTCTCCGCCGATATAGCCTAATGCCCGCCCCGCAGCTTGCCTGACGCGCGGCCCAGGGTCATCCAGCGCAGCAATGAGTGGTTCGACCGCGCGACTGTCTCCCATTCCGTTCAGCTCGTTTGCGGCGACCATGCGCTCAAACTCGTTGTCGTGCTTCAGCGCCTCGATGATTGCCGGAATCTGCTTCTTCGCTGCCTCGTGTCCAGGCCGGATATCGGCGATCGCGGACGCCGCCGCGTTCCGCACGCGCCAATCGGCGTCGTTCAACGCTTCGATCAGAGGCCCCAACGTACACTCGCCGCCGGATTCGCCGAGGGCCCAGGCCACCCCCCGCCGCGTCTCTGGGTCTGGGTCCTCCAGAAACGGAATGAGGTGTTCCACGGCCGGCGGCCCGATCGCCCCCAGGGCCATGAGTGCCGTACGACCCATTTCGACGTCCCGGATCAACGCGACCAGTGCATCTATGGCGCGCTCATCCGGTATGAACATGAACGCATTCGCGGCCCAGCCGCGTACTTTTGCATCAGGGTCTCCCAGGGCCTTTATCAGCGGTTCCACGGCGCGGCGATCCCGCAGCGACACCAGTGCGCAAGCGGCAATCGCCCGCATGTCGGGATCCGCATCGTCGAGCCTGCCGATTAGCGGCTCTACGGCGGCTTCGCCAAGCTCGAACAGTTCATCCCAAGCCGCGTCGTATTCTACGTCATACGACGTAGTCCCCAGTGTCTCAATTAACTCTTCGACGCGCGCGGCTTCGGCCTCCGCGGCGGCGACTTCTTCGCCCGGGTCCGCCCGGAAACCGCATCCGGCCAACAGAAATGCTAGGCTCAGAACGCTGACACTCAAGACGTGCTTCATCAGAGACCGCCGGTTGGTCACGACAGATTACACCATGTTGCGCGGAGTACACGCAACGCGAATCTGTCCGTGCCGCACTCTCCCCCTCACTAATCATCCCGGCCACGCGCCAACGGAAACCGAACGGCCGTCAAAGAGGTGGGCGGTCAAGGTGTGTGACTTTACCCTCTTCCGAGAACCTCACGAACAGCATCAGTGGTGGATTTGTCCGCTCGTGGTACTCCCAGAACTCCAGGCTGCCAACAGTATTGCGGCTGTCAGGCTCCCCGGCCAGCTCAAGTACTTCAGACTTGGTCATGCCCACTTTCAGCACACTGGCGATTCGTTCCACGTCGGTCGGCTCATCGCAGCCGCAACCAATGCCTGCAAGGAGGGTGACGAACATCAGTAGAACTGTCGACCAAATGCGAATCCGTCGCAGGGCCAGCATGCTCGTGTGGAATGAATTGTTGTCGTTCGGTTCAATCGCGTTCATGTTCATCACAAAACCCCTGCGCAGTCGAGCTCCCCCGGCCACGCAATACACTCTGCCGGCCATAACCCTGGTTACTGGGTTAACGGGACGGGGCCCGGCAGACGCATGATGTAGGTCTGAGCGATGCGTGCGACCTCGTATCTCTCAACACCGCCGTCAGCGACAACGAATTCAAACATGCCGATCGCCGTCCACGGACTGCCGTTGCGCAAGTAGAGTTGTCCAAGTGCGAAAGCGGCCTCGACCTTCGCACGCCGTATCCACGAATCAGTATGGTCACCATTCAGACCCGGAGGGACCGGCTGGAAGTTCCCATTCATGATCGACTCGAGCTCATCGGCCGCCAGGTCGAGACCCAAGTTGGCTTTCTCCCAGACGGTGGAGATTACATGGTCTAACCGATCTTCAACTTCCATACAATTGGCGCAGCCAGACAACAATTGATTCGGCGCGAGTCTGAGCCACACCAACGCTTCTTTATACCGGCCCAGGGAAGCTAACGCTCGCGCGAGTCCATACGCAGCAGACTGTCGCGCGCCCGAGTCCTTGTAGTAGACCTTGCTTTCCGGAGCTTCGGCCAGTACGCGGGAGTACTCTCTGGCTGCTTGCTCGAATTGAAGATCGTACATATAGAGGTCGCCGATTGCGGCCCGCCAACTCCAGGCGACATCCCAACTCCACGGAAAGTCGTCGGGAATCGAAGCCGGCAGGAGTGCGTGCATCTTATCCCCGAAACTGATGGCGCGTTTCCAGTCGCCTTCCGCCACGGCGGCTGAGAGTTCGGTCGCAAGCCTCTCGAACGACATTGGTTTAGGTATATCTCCCCAGTC
>JADFGT010000012.1 GCA_022567555.1 Armatimonadota bacterium
CGCCGTCGATGGTGAGCGAGATCGTGCCGGCGCCTACGTCGGTGGTCATGTGTTGGCTCCCTTCGGCGCGCCAACGGCCTGGCGAAAGTCCTGCAGGGCGCTGGTAGCGGGGCTGACGGCCATCTGCCCCAGGCCGCACAGCGATGCGGATCGCATCACGGTCACTAGTTCGTCGATGTCGCGCAGCGCCGCGGTTTTCTGAGCGTCGTCGCCGCTGCGCAGCCGCGCCAGTGCCGCCACCAGCCGTCCGCTGCCTTCGCGGCAGGGCGTGCACTTGCCGCACGATTCCCGCGCATAAAAGAGCGTCGTCCGCCAGATGAACGTGACGATGCACGTGTGTTCGTTCAAAAAGATGCAGCCGCCCGAGCCCACCATCGTGCCTACTTCCACCAATTCCTCGTAACCGATGATCGCCTTTTCGCATTGCTCCTTGTTGATCATAGGCACCGAAGAACCCCCGGGAACGCACGCCTTCAATTCGCCGCCTTTCATGCCGCCCGCCAACTCAAGCAGTTCCATCAGAGGCATGCCGAATTCGATTTCATAGTTGCCCGGTTTATTTACATGGCCGGAGACGCTGAATATCTTTGTGCCCCGGCTGTTCTTTGTGGACGCGCCGATCATGGCGTACCAGTCGCCGCCGTTCACAACAATGTGCGGCACGCAGGCGAAAGACTCCACGTTGTTTATGAGCGTCGGCAGGTTCCACAGGCCCTCTATCGTGGGGAACGGGGCATGCGGGAACTTCAGGCCGGGCATCCCGCGCTCGCCCATCAAACTCCTCATCATGGCGTTCTCTTCACCGCACTCATAAGAGCCCGCGCCCATGTGCACGTATATGTCGTGATCCCAGCCGCTGCCCAAGATGTTCTTGCCCAAGAAGCCGTTTTCATATGCCTCGTCAATCGCCATCTTGATTGCCCGCGCGCAGTCCATGAACTCGGCGCGAATGTAGACGTATCCGACCTCGGCCTGAATTGCATAGCCCCCGATAATCATCCCCTCGATCATCAGATGGGGCGTGTTCTCCATCAGTTCCTTGTCTTTGAACGTTCCCGGCTCGCCCTCATCGGCGTTGCACAGAACATAGTGCGGCTTGGTCTTTTCTTTGGGGACGCTGTTCCACTTCATCCAGGTGGGGAATCCGGCGCCGCCTCGCCCGCGCAGTCCGCTCTTCTTCACTTCATCTATCACGGCCTGGCGCTCCATCGTGAGCGCCTTTTTTAAGCCCACATATCCGCCCTCGGCCATGTAGCCGGCGATGGCGCGGTATTCAGGGTCGCCGGAGTGCTTTAGGAGGAGTCTCGTTTCGGGCATCTTTCGGCGGGAAGTCTACCTGCTCTCTCCTTTCTCTCAACTCCTGCGGGCGAGGCTCCTTCCGGGCCGTTGCTCACACTGAGGTTCGCCCCTGGCGACGCTGCCATACTGGGGATATGGACGGCAAGACAGAGACGGCGGCTGGAATCTCCGGCGGGACGCCGACGATCTTCGTATCCAACATGGACGAGGCGGTCCGGTTCTACACCGAGGCGCTCGGCCTGAAACTCGCTTACCGCGCGGGCGACCATTGGGCCTCTGTGGACGCCGGCGATGGCTTGACCCTCGGCCTCCACCCCGCGACGGAGCGCGCGCCTGCGCCGGGCACGCCGGGATCGGTGCAGATCGGCCTCAACGTGACCGGGCCTATCGAAGACGTGGTGGCGGCGCTGAAGAGTCGCGGCGTTCCGTTTCGGGGCGAGATTGTGGATGACGCGGAAGGCGCCATAAAACTCGCCTTCTTCACCGATCCGGACGGGAACGTGTTGTATCTGTGTGAGGAGATGGGGCGGTGAATCGGGCACGTGATATAGAGTAATAGTTCGCAGGAGAGGATGATGAGACGGGTTTGGGGCTTGCACTTGTGGCCGCCGTGATGACCGGCGTCGTCCTTCGGAGACCGGACGGGTAATCCATGCAGCCACTCTCTCTCTCCCAGAAACTCCTCTACGGTTCCGGCCACTTCGGCATCAGCCTGCTGGCATATTTCATCGTGCAGTGGCTGCAAGATTTCTATTTCCCGGCTTCCGAAGGCCGCCCGGCCCTCGTGGCGTACAGTCTGGTCATTTTGGCATTGTCCATCGGCAGGTTCACGGACGCTGTGAACGACCCGCTTATCGGCTACTGGAGCGACCGGATAACGACTCGCTGGGGGCGCAGGAAGCCCTTCATGCTCGTCGCGCTTCTTCCGCTGGTTCTCACCTTTGTGCTTCTTTGGCATCCCCCTGCGCAGACGCTCGCGCAAACGAACTTCTGGTGGCTCGTTGCGGTTCTGGCCGTCTACCTGTTCGCATTCACCGCCTATGTGGCGCCGTATCTTGCACTGCTGTCCGAACTCACTGCAACTTCTAAGGAGCGAACCAACCTCGCCACATTGCAAGGGTTCTTCAACCTGTCGGGCATCGTCGTGGGGGGGGCGGCCGCGGAACTGCTGCTAAGCAATTATGGGTATCAGGGCACGGCATGGATGGTCGCGGCAATCGCGTTCGTTTCCCTCGCCCTGCCGATCATCGGCCCGAGCGAACGCGTCAAACGGGCCGACGCGCACCCCCAGCCGCCGCCGTTTCGCTCAATCCGCATGATCCTGCAGAACAGGCCGTTCCTCTGTTACATAGCCAGCAAAGTTGTCTTTCTGGGAGGAATGATGACCTTGATTGCGGCGCTGCCCTACCTTGTGGAGCACCGTCTCGGGCTGCCGAGCAGCAAGGCCGGCATTATGACGGCTGTGGCGGTGCTCTGCGGAATGGCGGCGATGCCTGTTGTGACGGCGCTGGTGCGGCGGCGCGGACTGAAGTTCGCCTATATCTCCTCCATTCTTTGGTTCGCGGTGACACTGCCGCTGTTGGCAACCTTCGGCGTTTGGCATGACCCGGTCATTGATCTTTGGTACGCCCGAGGAGTAACCGCTCTGTGCGGCCTGGCACTCGGCGGCCTGTTCGCTCTGCCTTACGCAATTCTGTCGAACATTACCGACTATGACCGCAGCCGCACGGGGATCAGCCGGCAGGGAATCTTTTTCGGCGTGCAAGGCCTAATCATGAAAGCGGCTTATGCAGGCGGTCCGGCTCTCGCTCTCTTTATCATCTTCTTCGGAACGGGAACCACGACGGAACCGTCGGCGCTCGGCCTCATACTGATCGGCCCAATCACCGCCATCGCGGTCCTAATCGGCGCCCTCATCTTCCGCGCATATCCCGAAGCGGAGGTCGAAGCGGCGGTGCGAGAGTCGCACGCCCAGGCGGCGAGCGAAGGCTGAGGTGTATATGCCTCGGCCCGTCCTCGGGGGGGGGCGCTAACCGGCGGCGGGCTTTTGGCGGCGAATGATCTCGGCGAGATGCCGGAGGGCCTCGTTCACCGACTTTGAGTCAGGGAAGAACTCCGCCACGTCGGGCTCGAGCACGACTACGTTGCTGCCGTCGGCGAAGCGCCCGGCGTACTTGCCGCGTTCGCCCTTGCCGAAGTCGTACTCCGGCCGCATCTCAGGTTCGTTCTGTTCCTTCTTCATAGTCTCTTCGTTCTCTCGGTGCGGCTGCCCGAGCGCTGATAGACTGTACTCTATCTGCTGTCTCGACCTCCCACATTCGGCCCGTGTCTGATATAATGTCGTCGTTCGTAGGAGAGGATGATGAGACGAGTTTGCGGGTTTGTGCTTGTGGCTGCGGCGCTGCCCGGCTTCGCGGCGCAGGGCGACGCGGCAAAGGTCTTCGCGAAGGCGAAGGACGCCGTGGTCACCATCACGACGCCGAGCGGCTCGGGGACGGGGTTTGTGATTGGGGATGGGACATTGCTAGTCACCTGCCACCACATCATTTCTACAGATCTCAAGTCAAGCAACCCGTACCGCGATATCCCATACCGCGCATCACTTATCTCACTCAGCCTCGAAGGCATAGTAGTAGCGTCTGTATACGCCTATGATGCCGAGAAGGATATCGCTATCCTAAAACTGAACAGACCAGCACCGAAACGACTGACGCTTCTTGAATCCGGCACACTGAATCCGGGTACAAAGATCTTCGTGATCGGTACCGCGCTCGGTTTCTTAGAGCAGACGATTACGGAGGGCATTGTGAGCGGAGTTCGCGAGACACATTCCGGATCGCTCCTGCAGATCACGGCGGCCATCAGCCCCGGCAGTTCGGGCAGTCCGGTGCTTACTGCGTCGGGGAAAGTTGCTGGGGTGGTCGTCGGTTCTCTTGAGGAAGGCCAATCGCTAAACTTCGCAGTGCCCGCGGATGAAGTCCACGCGCTCCTGCGATCACGGGCACGTGCAACGAACATTGACTTTGAGAAGCTAAGGGAATCATATGAAGCCAACAAGGCCGCGCGTATAAAGGACCTCGTCGGGAAACTGGACGGCCGGTGGGGGGACGAGGCAGCGAGGAAACTGTCAGGAATGAGCACAGAAGGTGTCTTGGCTTTGAGCGCCGCCGCGCGGGAAGGAAATCCCGCGGTGCGCGGCCGGGCGGTAGATGGACTCATCCGGGCGCTCGCGGACACGGATTCCTCGGTCCTCCGGTCTGCCGCGTTGGCGCTGGGGGTTATCGGCGACAAGCGCGCCGTCGGACCGCTCATCCGGGCGCTCGCGGACACGGATTCCTGGGTCCGCCGGTCTGCCGCGTGGGCGCTGGGGCATATCGGCGACAGCGCAGTCGAGCCGCTCATCCAAGCGCTCGCGGACACGGATTCCTGGGTCCGCTCGTCTGCCGCGGGGGCGCTGGGGCATATCGGCGACAAGCGCGCTGTCGAACCACTTATTCGGGTGCTCGCGGACAGCGATCCCGACGTCCGCTGGTCTGCCGCGTGGGCGCTGGGGCTTATCGGCGACAGCGCCGTCGAGCCGCTCATCCGGGCGCTCGCGGACAGCGATTCCTGGGTCCGCATGTATGCCGCGTTGGCGCTGGGGTATATCGGTGACAAGCGCGCCGTCGAGCCGCTCATCCGGGCGCTCGCGGACAGCCATCACTCGGTCCGCATGGATGCCGCGTCGGCGCTGGGGCGTATCGGCGACAAGCGCGCATTGCAGGCCCTGCGGAGAGTGTTGAACGACCCAGACCAACACGTGCGCGCTGCTGCGAGGGAGGCGATTCGCAAGATCGAGGGGAGGTTGTCGAGCTCGCAACTCACCTGCCTTGTGAGGGCGACGGCATCAGAGAAGGGGGCGCATTGCCTACTGAACCTCGGCGAGTAAGGTCTGTTGAGCACGTTCGAGGAGATCGTCGAGGGCAATTTCCTGTGCCGCAAGAATGGAGGGCAATTCGTAACTCGCTTTCATGATAGTATTGAGAGGGTTTCCTTCCTCGCGGACATTGTACTTGGCGAGTTCCTCCTTGTCGGCGGCGACAGCGTGCAAAGAAAGACCGGCGAGAAGGGTGTTTGCCTCCATTGCATTACTGCGGAACGATTCAAACATCTCTCTCACTTTCTTGGAGTCACGTTTTAGTTGGGCTCCTAGGTAGGCCCAAGACAAGAGTGCTGCCGATAATGCTCGAAAGCTTGACATGTAATCGGCAAACGCCTTGATTCTTCTCTTTTGCGATTCCGTAAGCGTCTCTGGCGGCAGTTGGTCGGCTCCAACGATAAAGGCATCAAGAGCAAAGGAGTAAAAAGAACTGCAAGTCCCGCTCAGCGCAGCAGTTGCGTCTTGCGTGGCTACTATGCTGTCTGCTATTTGTCTGAACGCCTCGACCTTGAGTCTTCTTCGTTCGTTAGCCTGGCTGCGCTTCCCCTGCAGAATGTGAGTCAGCCAAATACCTGCCAAGACAATTCCGACCGTGAGAATCGTGCTCACGACCTCCTTTATGATCTCCTCCCATGCCATGTGATTTAGCCCTAGCACGCTCCAGCCTACCTCGGACTACGACGGGTGGGTCGCCGGTGTGATGGTTGAATCGGGTGCTACGGACATGGTCGCTGCAAAGTCAGACCCTGTTCGGCAAGACAGTAAGCGACTATGTCCACGGCACCCGCGCGAGGGAACGTCTCCGACGGTTCGCGTAGGTCATCCGTACCGGTCAACCACATTCCGTAACGTTTCACTGTTCCGTTTGACGGCACCGACATAGGTGCGCAACCGCTCGTATTCAGCCGTGAGTAGCGGACACTCCTCCCAGATTTCCTCGCCGTCAATCACTCGCTGTATCCGGCCTTTCAATACGTCCACCCCGAATTTGGCCCTAAGAACATCAGGCTGGAACAAGACCCATGCGAAAAATCCTTCCCAATACTCTCTTTCCGCATCGCCGAGATCGTCCCAAATCCTGTCCAAGTAATCGTGGACTACGCACGCCTGCTGCCGTTCCGCCGTTTCGTCTCCTTCTAGCTCCCTCCGTTGTCGCATGAACTCCCGAAGCCATTGAGGAAAGGGGTCCGCAAGACTCCACGAATTTCCGAACTCCTGGTACCAGGGGTGATCGCGAATGCGATGCATAGGCCCTAAGGTCTCGTGCGCTTTGTCCTTCTCTTTGTGCATGTCGAAGTACGATCTGCCGAAAACGAGGAAGTCAATGACCGCATGAACCCACCCACTTGGCATACTCTGCTTGCCTCCGCTCTTCAATTCTCCCAATAGTACAGAGGGCGACTGCCGTGTTCCCTGCTCGGGATGAACCCCTTTTTACCCGTTTATGTGTCCGTGTCCTTTCGATTTGGGAAAAGTGGGAGGTAGAGGGAACTTAGCCCATATCGTCCAAGAGCGACTGCACGGCGTCTTCCGTACGCGAAGTGGCGGCTTGCACGGCTGCGCGTTTGTCTTGTGAATACTGGTCGCGGTATTCACGCAAATCAAAAGGTTCCCCGAGGCGGACGAAGCAGCGCTTCTTGCCTTTGATACGCGAGTCGCCCAGGACCTCGATCTCCAAACGGCGCAGCGTCTCGATGACACGCTCAGGCGTCGGGTTTTCCGCGATGTAGCCGTCGCGCACGGCGACCCAGTTCGAAAGGCGGTTCAGGTCGTGCAACAACGGCCGGATGTGGTCGCGCATCTCCGACAGCAGGCGAACTTCGTACACCGTTTCCGGCACAAGGTCCGGACGCGTCAGCGAGTTCACCTTTTGGAAGAGCGCGCGCATTTTATCCGGCAGGGTGCGCCCGAGCGCTTCCGGTTTCACGCCCAACCGCCCCGCAACCTCGGCGAGGATCGCTTCCCGCACGGCCTCGATGCGGGGATTCATATAGTCTCGCTCACCGGCCTCGAGACCATACACCCTCTCGGCGGAGCGAAGCACCGCGTCGCCAACGCGACGCAACCGAGCGTAAGCGTCCGAAGGCGCCGGCCTTCGCAGACCCAATGCACGCTCCAGACGCCCGATAGATGACGTGACCTCATTGCTCATGTCCTGAACGAAGCGGTATTTCATCGCCACCGGCTGGATGAAAAGCGGCGCGTCCGTTCCGGCCTTCCGCATGTCCTCCATCGCAAAGAACATCAACTGAAACGTTCCGTTGTGGAACGGCAGAAGCGAATCGTTCTGGCTGTACACTTCGCCTTCGGGGAAGATTACAAGTTTCGTGGCCGGTTCGCTTAGCAGTTTGCGCGTCATCCGGAACGAGTCCCTATCCGGAGCGCCTCGGACGATTGAATACACGCCGCACCTTTGCAGGAGCGCGCCTATCAATCCCCAACAGGCGTCGAAGGTCTCCCTCGCGGCAACGTAATGAAACGGCATTCCGGCCCTGCGGGAGAGATGGAACATTACAACAGGTTCGATCGCGGTCGGGTGGTTCGGCGTGATGACCACCCGGTCTCGACTTAAGTCTCGGAACCTCTCCAGGTCCTCATCCCGGTACACGACCGACACAACCCCGTAACGGCGACGCAGAATCAGAGGAACGAGCAAGCGCGAGCAGCCGAGAACAAACGGACTGGGTTTGGGCGGCCGGAAGGCGAGTGCGGACCTCTTCGCGACCGGCCCGGCCGCCGCTTCTGCGGTTTTCTGTCCGGCTTTCGTACTCACGGCTCCCTCCCAGGAAACGGAAAGCGTGCGGCCTCGCCGCACGCTTTCCATGATAGCCGAATTCGGGCAGCCCGGCGCCGTCCGAATCAGTTGCTACGCGCCTTCCGCCAGTATTATCTTCAGCGCCTCTTCGGCCTCTTTCGGCTTGAACCCCATGGGCCCCCGGCCGCTCTTGTACGCTACCTTACCGTCCTTGCCGATTATGTATATCCGGTCGGGCCAGCCGTGATAGGCGAGTTCCACGGTGTTTTCCATGTTGTCAATCACGGTGGGAATAGAGATCTTGAGGTTTGCGACGCACACGCCGGCTACCGCCTGCCGCTCCTCAGCGGTCGTCGGGTCCGCGACGATTATGCCTTCCCGGTCATTTCCTCTTGTTCTCCAGCCATCGGTCGGGTGCGCCTCTTTGATGTAGACTATTTTGAAGTCCACCGTGTTCTTGTATTCCTTGTACATTCTTTCGAGTTCGCCAACCTGGCGACGGAAGGGCGGTCACGTGTAACTGCCGAAGATGAGCAACGTCGGCCGCTTGCCGAAGTTGTCGCTCAACGTGAACTTCTTTTCGGTGTGCAGAATTGTCAGGCTGAAATCCGGGGCTTTGTCGCCCTCTTTGAGGTTGTCTGGGGTCCGCTGGGGTCGCTGGGCCGCGAGCGGCGCCAGCAGCGCTAGGCCCGCCAGGCCCGTCAGGAGCAGAGTGAGCGTTCTCATGACTCCATATACGCAGAAACGGGCCGAAAGTTCTCCCGCATGATGCAAACGGGTCCCCTTCAGTTGGTGGGCAATTCGTCCCCCGTGACTGCGCGGCCGTTCGGGAGGTGCGGAACAGAAATACTGGCCCTATCTTCCGATGCGCGCAGCACGTCTGTCCAACTCGCGCTCAACCATCCGGACACGCGATCAATATCCATATTGCCGGGCAAGTATCTGGCGAGTACAAGATAGAGGGTTTCGTCACGGAGGCCGGAGGTTCGTGCCGCACGGGTAGAATCGGTCTGAGAAATGGATCTGCCCATCGAGGAACTCACTCCGCGCCAGATCGTAGCCGAACTGGACCGCTACATCGTCGGTCAGGAGAATGCGAAGCGCGCCGTCGCCATCGCCATGCGCAACAGGTTTCGGCGCCAGCGTCTGCCCGCCGACCAGCGGGAAGACATCATGCCGAAGAACATCTTGATGATCGGGCCGACCGGCGTGGGAAAAACGGAGATCGCCCGGCGTCTGGCCCAGCTGGCGAAGGCGCCGTTCATAAAGGTGGAGGCCACCAAGTTCACGGAGATCGGCTATGTGGGCCGCGACGTGGACAGCATGATCCGAGACCTGGTAAGCGTGGCCGTACGCCTGGTTGAAAAAGAAAAGATCGAGGAGGTTCGCCCGAAGGCCGAAGCGCGCGCGACTGACCGCATAACCGACATCCTTATGCCGCACCCCCGCGAGGCACCGCGCCCGGAGATGAGCGCGCACCCGCTGTTCCAGGCCTTCGAGCGAATCGCGGGCGAGCCCGCGCAGTCCGGCCAGCCCGGGCAGGCGTCAACCGAGCAGGATGGCGAAGAGGAGAGATTGAAGGCCGAAGAGGCCATCGAGCGCCAACGGGCGAAGCTGCGGACCCAGGTGGAGGCCGGCGCGCGCGACGACGACGTGATCGAGGTCGAGGTTGAAGAGGCCCAGACACCGTTCCTACAAGTGTTCACGCCGCAGGGAATGGAGGAGATGGGACTCGACCTGTCCACTCAGCTCAGCCAGGCGTTTGGTAAACATCAGGCCACACGGCGCGTTACAGTCGCCGAAGCGAAGGCCCTCCTGACCGAAGAGGAGGCCCGAAAAATGATTGACCAGACCTCTATGACCAAAGAGGCGATTGAGCGGACGGAACAGACAGGCCTCATCTTTCTGGACGAGATAGATAAAATCGCCGGACGTGAAGGCGGCGCAGGGCCGGACGTTTCGAGAGAGGGAGTGCAGCGCGACCTTCTGCCGATTATCGAAGGTTCAACCGTAATCACGAAGTATGGGCCGGTCACCACGGACCATATCCTTTTCATCGGCGCCGGTGCGTTCAACGTAAGCAAACCGAGCGATCTCGTGCCGGAACTTCAAGGGCGATTGCCGATCCGCGTGGAACTTACCGACTTGGGCGAGTCCGACCTGCGGCGAATCTTGAAAGAACCGAAGAACGCGCTGACCAAGCAGTATGTGCAACTGATGATGACTGAAGGCGTCAGTCTGGAGTTCACAGAAGACTCGATTGACGAGATCGCACGAATGGCGCATGAGGTGAACACGAAAACGGAGAACATCGGCGCGCGCAGGCTTCATACTGTGATGGAGAAACTGCTTGAAGACATCATGTTCGACGCGCCGGACGTGGGACCGCACAGAATCGTTATTGACGCTGAGTTTGTCCAAAACAAACTTTCGGACCTCGTTGAAGACACCGACCTTTCGAAATACATCTTGTGACTCTGCCCGCGATTCAATGACCCGTTTCGATCCAGCAAGAGTCGGACTGTTCACAGAACTGTTCGCCAGCGTGGCGGAGGAGATGGGCGCGGCGCTGGAACGAGTTTCCTTTTCCCCGAACATAAAGGAACGGCGCGACTACTCCTGCGCGGTATTCGATGCGGAAGGGCGCCTGATAGCGCAGGCGGCGCACATACCCGTGCACCTCGGCGCGATGGAGTTTCTAATGCGTCATTGGTTGGCGCACGGACCCTCCATCGAACCGGACAGGCTGTACGTGACCAACGATCCGTATTTCGCTGGGACGCATCTGCCGGATATCTCGGTGATTCGGTCGGTGGAGGCGGGCGGACTGCGTGTCGGATATGTGGCGAGCCGGGCGCATCACGCGGATATAGGCGGCGCCGCGCCGGGCAGCATTGCGCCGGCGAAGACGATAGAGGAGGAGGGTCTGGTCATCCCGCCTCAGGAACTCACGAGAAGGGCCGCCGACTGGATCGCCGCCTCGTCGCGGACGCCGGAGGAGCGGCTGGGCGACCTGGAGGCGCAGCGGGCGGCGGCGGCCATCGGGGCGCGGCGCTTCGGCGAGCTGGCCGGCCGCTGCGGCGAGGCCCTGGCCGCCCGCATCGAGGAGTGCCTGGCCTATGCCGAGGCGCTCACAAGGGCGGCCCTGCGGAACATACAGGCTGGCGCCTACCGGGCCGAGGACGTGATCGAGGGCCTGCCTGGGCCCGATCCCACGGCCCGCCTCCGCCTAAGCGTGACCGCGCCGGGCGACGGAACCATACGCTTCGACTTCGCGGACACCGACGCTCAGCGGCCGATAGGCCTGAACGCCACCGAGGCCGTGACCCGCTCGGCCTGCTACTACGTCGTCCGCTGTCTGGCCGGCGACGCGCCGACGAACGGCGGCTGCTGGGCTCCCGTCACAGTCGCCGCGCCGCCCGGCACCCTCGTCAACGCGACGCACCCGGCGCCCGTGGTGGCCGGGAACACGGAGACAAGCCAGCGCATAGTGGACCTGATCCTGCAGGCCCTTGCCCCGGCGCTGCCGGACCGGGTCCCCGCGTGCAGCCAGGGGACCATGAACAACCTGGCACTCGGCGCCGACGACTGGGCCTACTACGAAACGGTCGCAGGCGGCGCAGGCGCGGGCCCGGCGCGGCCCGGAGCCCACGGAGCGCACACTCACATGACGAACACGCGCAACACGCCGGTTGAGGCCCTGGAGATCGAATTGCCGCTGAGGGTACGACGATATGAACTCCGGCGCGGGAGCGGCGGAGCGGGGCGCCACACCGGCGGAGACGGGGTGGTCCGGGAGATCGAGGTCTTGGCTCCGGACGCCATCCTGACCCTGATGACCGGCCGCCGGGACAAGGGCCCTCCCGGGGCGGGCGGCGGCGAACCTGGCCGGCCGGGCAGGAACACGCTCATTCGCGGGGGTGCGCGGCAGGCACTGCCGAGCAAAGGGATCGTTCGGCTCCACGCCGGCGACCGGATCAGGGTCGAGACGCCGGGAGGGGGCGGCTGGGGCCGGGCTGAAGCGGCAGTGGTCGAGTAGCGCAGAATCCGCTCCGAGGACCCCCTTCACGAGAGCCGCTTACATTGCGAAGAGTTCTCACAAGATCGGGCCGAAAAGGCCAGATTATTGCACCCGGTTTCAGGTATAATTCTGTCGTCTACAAGCCCTCTCTTCAGCCCCTATCGCGGGGCTGTCGAAGCGCAGGGAAGGCGCTACATTTCGCATGGCAAAGGCATCCAGGTCAAAGAACTCACCGAAACCCACGGACGGGCAGGAGCAGAGGGACATAGGGCACGCCAGTTCGGACTACACAGCCGCCGACATTCAAGTTCTCAAAGGGCTTGAGGCGGTCCGCCAGCGCCCTGCAATGTTCATCGGCGACACGAGCGTGCGCGGCCTGCATCATCTTTTTAACGAGGTCTTAGATAACTCGATTGACGAGGCCCTCGCTGGGCACTGCGACCGCATCGTCTGCACGGTTCACACGGACAACTCCCTTAGCGTCGCCGATAACGGGCGCGGTATTCCGGTGGGCATACACGAAGAGTATAAGATATCCGCGCTCGAAATCGTGATGTGTACTCTCCATGCGGGAGCGAAGTTTGGCGGCGGCGGATACCGCATCACAGGGGGCCTTCACGGCGTCGGAGTGTCATGCGTGAACGCTCTTTCAGAATGGTGTGAAGTCACCGTTCAGCGGGATGGAAAGAAACACGAGCAGCGCTATGAGCGCGGTGTGCCGGTCGCCGACGTAAAACTCCTTGGAAATACCACTGAGCGCGGCACAACCACCCGCTGGATGGCGGATCCGGAGGTTTTCGAAGAGGTCAAGTATGACTCAAACATCCTCAAGACCCGTATTAGGGAACTTGCGTACCTCAACTCCAACATCACGATCGAATTTGTGAACGAGCAACAGCCGGATCAAAACGAGCTGTTTCAATTCAAAGACGGAATCGTTGCGCTCGTCGAGCACATAAACGAAACGCATGTATCTTTGCATAAGCCCATCTATTTCAAGCGCAGCCGCGATGAGACGGAGATAGAAGTCGCTCTGCAATACCATGACGGCTACAAAGAGACTCTAATCACTTATGCCAACAACATAAACACCATCGAAGGTGGAACCCACGCGACCGGGGCGAAGACGGCGCTCACTCGCGTAATAAACCAGTACGCGCGGAAGATGCACTTCATCAAGGAGAAGGACGTAAACTTACTTGGAGAAGACGTGCGCGGCGGACTAACGCTGGTGGTTGCAGTCAAATTGCTCCACCCACAGTTTGAAGGCCAGACGAAAACCAAACTCGGCAACAGCGAAATCGAGGGGCTGGTCACGTCCGTGTTCCATGAATGCCTGACGGAGTTCCTCGACGAGAACCCCGACGTGGCGCGTAGGATCGTCGAGAAGTCGCTTACGGAACAGAGAGCGCGGGAAGCGGCGCGCAAGGTGGCGGAAGCCGTGCGGCGAAGCGGCGCAGTGGAGTCGTATGGTCTCGCAGCCAAACTGGCGGACTGCAGCGAAAAGGACCCTGCCAAAACGGAACTGTTCATAGTGGAAGGAGACTCCGCCGGAGGATCGGCAAAGGGCGCGCGAGACCGGCGGTACCAGGCCGTTCTGCCCATAAAAGGCAAGATATTGAACGTAGAACGCGCGCGAGTTGACAAGGCGCTCGACAATGAGGAGATAAAAGCGCTGATCTCCACTTTGGGCACGGGTATTGACGTCTCCATCTGGCGTGAACATGACGAAGATGAGGAGCCGTCATCCAATGGTTTCGACATCAGCCGGCTTCGATACGGAAAGGTCATCATCCTTACCGATGCCGACGTAGACGGTGAGCACATACGGACGCTTCTGCTCACGTTTTTCTACCGATACATGAAGCCTCTGCTTGTCAACGGACACATTTATTTCGCACAGCCGCCTCTCTTCACAATCAAAGTAGGTAAGAACGAGCGCTACTTCGCGCAGTCGGAAGAGGAACGGGACGAAATCCTAAAAACCATTAAACGAAAGAAGGACGTGCAGATCACACGATTCAAAGGATTGGGCGAAATGAACGCCGAGCAGTTGGAAGAGACAACCATGAATCCAAAGGAACGAGTGTTATTCCGGATAAAGTATGATCCTCTCGACCAGATCGAACGGGACCACACAGAAGATGTTTTTTCCAGGCTGATGGGCGAAAGGGTGGACTTGCGGCGCGAGTTCATCGAGTCGCACGCAAAAGAAGCGACCGACCTCGATTGGCATTACTAAACGAACGATAGTGCGGCGATGAGAGTCGTTAAGACGTCTCATGCGGGTTTTCGCAATCCCGGTTGCGGTGCTGATTTCGGGGCTGCTGTTCCTGCTGGCGCTCCCGCCCGCCGACCTGCACTATCTGGCGTGGCTCGCTTTTGTACCTCTGTTTCTCGCAGTCGGTGGGCGAGGGTTCGCGGTCGGGTTCGCCGCAGGGCTGGGTGTCTGCCTTGTTTCTATGGCGGTCGCTTCGTGGGGTCTCTTTTATCCGCCAAACTTGCCGGACGGGAATCCCAGTTGGATTTATCTTGGGTTTGCGTTGTTCGGGCTGGCCGTCGGCCTCTTAGGCGGCCTGGCCGGCGAAACGAAAACGCTCACCGTCGGCCGGGTTTTGCTCTACGCGGCGTGGGGAGTCCTGTTCGAAGCGGCGATGCTCGTTTACATGCCGGCCCATGTAGCCCTGACACAGTACCAGGTCCCCGGCGCGCTCCTGGTTGCATCCGCGGCCGGGATCTGGGGCGTGTCGTTTCTGGTCTGGGCCGTCAATCTTCTTATCGCCCACGCGGTCGCCGCCCGACGCCTGCGAGTCGCCGGTGCGGCGGCGCTCGTTCCCATTGCGCTGTGGGCTGTCCCGTGGAGTTCAGAGGGCCGCGAGGGAGATTACACAGTCGCGGCGATCCAGACGGAAGCGTTTGAACTGGAAGACTTGGCCCGTCTGAACCGGCGTGCCGGCGATTTAGGCGCCGACTTCGCTGTCTGGCCGGAACTGAGCGGCATGGTTGCGTCCCCGGGCGGCGATACAGGTGCTCTGGTCGCGCTCGCGGCCGAGGAAGGGCAGCCGCCGTTCGCAACGAGTTTCCAAGACGGCGTCCGTCCGATGCCGCACAACGCGGCGGCACTGTTCTCCGGCGACGGCGAGTCTGCACGATATCTGAAGCGCAAACCGTTCGGCGCCGAGTCTCAGATGCATAGGCCGGGAAAGCAGCCGGTTGCTATACAAACCGATCAGTGCAAGGTCGGCCTAAATATCTGCTACGACACCTGCTTCCCGCACGTGATGCGCGACACGGTCCGCCGCGCGGGCGCAGAGATTATCCTCCTTCCGAATATGGACCCAGTCTCACCGAGGGGCGTTGTTCAGGCGCTCCATGCCGCGTACACGCCTTTCCGCGCCGCAGAACTGGGCGTGCCGATTGTCCGGGCCGACATTACCGCACACTCGATGATCGTGGATGGCACGGGCCGCATCCTGGCTCGTGCCGCTTCAGGGACGGAAGAGGTGATTGTAGAGAGAGTCAACCTTCGCCGCGGCCAAACGCTTTATCTTCGTCTCGGCGATTGGTTCCTTTATTTCTGCGCAGCCGTCGCGGTTGCCGGCCTCGTTCGAATTCGGTTCGGCCGCACAAGTGGCAACAGAGGATAGGGGGGGGAACATCCGTCACTCCCACTTTACGCGGCGCACAAGTGCGAGGGGAATCAGTCCTGCGCAGAGGCCTGTTCTGTCTTGTGCAGTTGCGCTTGCGTGACTTCGTCGGCCAGCCGCACCGTCGTCGGCTCTTCCGTATTACGCAGCCTCTCGATTAGGGTGTCCACGTCTTTTTCGGCGGCCGGCCCGATGTATTCGTCTGCCACCATCAGTACGGGCGCCCGGTCGCAGGCGTCCAGGCACTCGACCTCCTCCAGCGTAAACGTGCCGTCCGGCGTGGTCTCTCCCCAGTCAACGCCCAGTTTGGCCTTCAGATAGTCAGCGATTCGATAGGCGCCGCACAAGGCGCACGCAATGCATGTGCAAACTTCGATCACATGCTTTCCGACCGCATGCCTAATGTGATACATCGTGTAAAAAGTGGCGACGCCCTCAACCTCCGCGTAACTCCGGCCCAATCGAACGGCCACTTCGGCAACGGCCTCCGCCGGAAGATTTCCGCCGTACTCGCGTTGGGCTATCCATAGGGCCGGCAGCATGGCCGACTTTCTGTCCGGATAGTGGGTCAAGAGGTAGTCGAGTTCTTTGACCCCTCTATCGCTGAACCGCAGTTCGACCTCACCCGGCTTCGGTGCCTGCGGCCGCTCCTCCTTTTCGGTCAGTTGTATTAGGTCCATGTGAATCTCGGTTTTCAGTTTTCGGTCATCAATCTTCAGTTAACGGCACATCGTCCGAGAACTGAAAACGGAAAACCGAAAACCTACCTATCAATCTCCCCCAAAACGATGTCGATGCTTCCGATTACGGCTACTACGTCGGCTATCAACCGGCCGATGCACATCTGCCTCAACGCCTGGAGGTTCATGAAACTGCTCGGGCGTTCATGAAAGCGATAGGGCATGTTGCTTCCGTCGCTGACGAGATAGAATCCCAACTCGCCTTTCGGCCCTTCGATGCAGGCGTACGCCTCGCCCACCGGCGGATGATAGCCCTCCGTCCACAGTTTGAAGTGGTGGATCAGCGATTCCATCGAACTGTCGAGTTCCTCGCGGGGGGGCGGGACGACCTTGCGGTCGGTGCTGGTCCACGCTCCTTCGGGCAGGCCGTCAATCACCTGCTCAAGAATCTTGCACGACTCCTTCATCTCTGCAATGCGCACGAGGAACCGGTCGTAGACATCGCCATGTTTTCCGACAGGAATGAGGAAGTCATACTTCTCGTATCCGCTGTAAGGGTTCGTCTTGCGCAGGTCCCACTCCACGCCGGAGGCGCGCGCGATAGGTCCGCCGCAGCCGAGCGCAAGCGCATCTTCCGCCGAAATGACGCCCACATGCCGGGTGCGCTCGATCCAAATCGGGTTCTTGACCAGCAGTATTTCGATTTCGTGCAGCGCGTCCGGAAACTCTTTCAGGAACTTTCGAAGTTTCGCCTCGAACCCGTCAGGCATGTCGCCCCGAAGGCCCCCGGGCACTATCCAACTGCACATCATCCGCACGCCTGTAAACATCTCGAACATGTCGAGTATCTTCTCGCGTTCCCGGAAGATCCAGAAGAATGGAGTCATCGCGCCGAGGTCCAGCGCGTGCGTTCCCAGCCAAACACAATGGCTGGTAATGCGGCTGAGTTCCGTGAGCATCACGCGCAGCGCGTCACAGCGAGGCGGAATCTCGATATCGAGCAGTTTTTCGACCGCCAACGTGTATGCGAGGTTGTTTCCGTTGGTGGACAGATAATCCATCCTGTCCGTCATCGTCACGCATTTGGAGTACTGTTGATATTCCCCCTCTTTCTCCATGCCCGTATGGAGATAACCGATCTGGCAGTCGAGGTCAACAATCGTCTCACCCTCCAATTCCAGCACGACGCGCAGAACACCGTGCGTACTGGGGTGCTGCGGCCCCATGTTCAAGACCAGCGTGTTCTCGCCTTTCTTCTCGAACACCGTTTCGGTGGAGGGCATGAAGGTGCGTTCAGGCATTTTTCGTTTGTCAGTCGTCGTTTACGGCTCTATCGTATTGCGTAGGCTTTTCACTATCAACTGTGACCTGTTACCTCCCCGACACGTCTTCCGAACCGGTCTTTCCTTCGAAACTCTCTCCGGCATGGGGCATGGAGATGTCTTCGACAGCCGGGCCCTTGACACCCTTGGCGAAATCTACGTCTTCCCCCCCCAGAGGATACTCTTTGCGGAGCGGATGGCCCGCCCAGTCGTCCGGCAAAAGGAACCGCTTCAGTTTTGGATGGCCTTCAAACTGCACACCGAACAGGTCCCAGATTTCGCGCTCGGGATACTCGGCGCCGGGATATACTGGTATCAGCGAAGGCACGGGCACGCCGTCGTCCGCGCCGGCCTTCAAAAAGATTCGCGAGTAATACTTCAACGAGTAAAGGTTGTATATGATTTCGAAACGTTCCGGGAGGTCGCGCTCATGTTTCCACTTGCTGTAGTCTACGCAGGTGCACTCAGAAAAAAACTTGTACTCCAGTTCCGGGTCGTCGCGCAGAAACAGGGCGACTTCGCGCAGCGCCTCACGCTTGATGCAAATGAACGTGTCGCCGCGAAACTCTTTGACCTTTATGATGGCGTCCGGAAACCTCTCACGAACGCGCACGACCTCCAACCGCTCTCCGTTCAAGACCGGCGCCGGCATCAGGTGGCGCTCCCGGCCGTTTCGGCGGCCGCCGGCGCGACCGAGGGAGGCACCGGACGCGGCTCATCCGAGACTTCGGGGCCTTCGGCCAAGTCACCCAATTTCGCGGGATGCAAGGTGGCGCTCACCTCCCAATCCAGCGCCCCTGAGCGGATGACGTATGCGTCGCCCAAAAACCAGAGAAACATATAAACCATCACGGCCCAAAAGCTGTATGCCGCCGCCGGGTGGCCGGTCTCCGTCCAGTCGCGGAAAACCGCCATCCAACTCCACAGGAACACGACCTCAATATCGAACAGGATGAATAGCATCGCCACCAGAAAGAACTTGATGGGAAACCGCTCGCGCGCACTGCCGACCGGCTCCACGCCGCACTCGTAGGGCGCGCTCTTATAAGGGGTGATGCGCTTTGGGCCGAGCAGCCACGAGAGCGTCACCATCGCCGTGCAAATCACGGCCGCCAAAACTAACAGAAGCACGATCGGCAGGTATGGGTTCACAGCTCCGGGTCCACGGCCCCTGACCTCGGGCCTTTTCCGGCTTCGATTCGCCTCGCAAGGCCGAGTTTAGGTGCAGTGCGAGTGTACCTGCTACCAGACGTCGGCCACTCTCTCTTGAGGCGTCATCGAGGCCAACTGCTCCAGGTGGTAGATGTCATGGCAGACCATCATGCTCGCCAGGGCGCCTACGGTCGTCGTGCCCCGCTCCGGGTGCTCGACGGTCTTCGCGAAGTCCTCCGGTTTGAGGCCTCGGACGTAGGCCACGGTTTCCCCTCGCGCCTTCCGCCAGATGGCCAGCGAGTCCGACGGGTCCTTCGAGGCGTAGTCGTTGTCGGTCGCCCTTTGGCTCTCGTCCCATACGGGCACCGGCGAGCCGGGCGATGTGACGCCGGTGCGGATGCGGTCCAGAAAGATCGGCTCCCAGTCGGCCAGGTGCGCCAAGACCTCGCGGGGTGTGAACCTCTCCGGGTCGGGCCGCGCGTCAACCTGCTCGGGCGAGAGACGCTCAAACTCGCGCCTAATCAAACCGGGCATCATTTCGAGGGCCGAGACCAGATACGGGTTCATGGCAATGACTATACTCCGGCCGGGAGACGAGGTACGCCGGCCGCTCACCCGGCGCAACCCGCATATTCGCCCTTTGCCGGCCTGCCGGCGACCGGCGGTCGCCGGTCACGGGCGAGATGGCCCCATAATCTGTTGTGATGGATATCTACGATGCCTGGAACGAATCCCTGGAGGACATCAAGAAACGGGTGACCGGCACCGGGACCTGGAACGCCCTGAACATCGCCGTGCCGGTGGCATTCGAAGACGGCGTGTACGTGCTGGGCTTCCCGCAGAAGGAGGCTCCGCAGATGGGCCACCTGCGGATGGCCGGCACCCAGAGGGTGATAGAGAAGGAGTTAGAGAAGCGCTTCGGCGCGGAGGTCCGGCTGCAACTCTTAGAGGGCATCACCATCAAGGAGTGGAACGCCCACAAGCGCCGCCGCGCCGAAACCGACCGCCTGGGCGACGAGGCAGCGGCCCGGGATGCGCTTCGGGCCAAAGCCGCCGCCAGTTGGGACACCGTGTTCGAGAAGATAAGCCACGAGTACGGGGCCACAGAGAACAAGGCGATGCCGCAGTCGAAGGCGCGCCTTCTCGAAAGATGCGTTGACCTGTGCGCGGAGGCGGTCACCGGCCGCGACATGGACGACGCGGGCGAGCGCAACTTCGCGCGGTGCCTGGATCGCATCGCCACCTATTGCGAGGTGCCGAGCGCTATCGTCGCCCGGCTGGTGCTGGAGAGGGCAGGGCGGCTTTGACCGAGGCCGTCGTTCTGGGCTGCGGCGCTCCCATGATGCAGGGTGCCACGGCTTCCGGAGCCCGTTTAGCCAATGAATGGACCCGTTAGGCGGCTCCCGGAGTCCATTTAGCCAACGAATGGGCCCATCAGGCGGTTCCCGAAGCCCGTTCACTCGATGAGTGAAGCCGTGGCACCCGGCCTCAACGGAAAGCGACCGCCGGACCTACGGCCGGAGGCTGATGGAAGTAACGTCCACCAGCCCGCTCAGGATCTGGCGTCGCTCGCCGGTGGCCCAGTCCCCGACTTCCGCCATGCTCTGCCAAACGTACTTCTCGTCTTCGTAGCGGACCAACCGGCGTGTGGATACCGTGGCATAGTGGGTCCTAGCGGGCCAAAAGCCCACGTCGTATCCGGAACAGACACGCAGAGCCCGCCTACGTGCCCAGTCAATCCGATAGACAATGTAAGATCCCCGCAGCGTGCTGTTCCCGAGATAAGTCACTACCCATGCGATATTCTTCTTCTCGTCGTACAGCAGGTCAACGAACTCCTCGATCTTCGTGCCGATTCCGAGTTCCGTTCGCTCGCCTTTAAGTTCGATGTAAGCGCCTTTGCCGCCGAGTTGCAGGACCAGGTGGCCGGGGTGCTTCGGGTCCGATGACCTGGCCTCCAACCACATGTCCCCCGGCGACCACGGGCCCCGACCACTCCTTCTCGCGCGGGCACGGCCTTCCCGTCCCTGATGCGGTACGTCGTGTCGCCGATTACGTACGCTGGGTCCCCGGGCCGGTCGCTCCCCGGGCTTCTGCGTGAATGCACCCACTTTCCCGCCGCGATCCGTCTTGGCTTCAGGGTCCGAACGTCGGCGATCCACAGTTCGTCCCCCTGCGGCCCATCCTGCACCCATGCGATGCGGTCTTTCCCGGCCCAGCGGACGAAGCCGCACTCCTTATCGCCGAACGTGACCTGCTTGCGGTGCTCGCCGGTGAAGTCGGACAGGTAGACCTTGAAGTGGCTGATCCTGGCGTCCGGCGGCGGGTAGTAGAACCTCGCGGTGTAGGCGACCGTCCACTCCACCTCCGGCGCGTTTCCCACGAGCGGCGCCAGGGCAAGAAGCAGGGCTATCATGACCGAATTATAGGCGGGCTCCGGCCCGCGACGCCGGGTGGCACGGTCTGTCTTGCAAGCCGTGCCGCTTCCATGACGCGCGCCTCTGTGACGGTGACGCACGGCTCGGCCTTCGGCTCAGCATGCGGCGCCCGCCTCATCTTGGATGCGACTCGCGTCGCCCCTCATCCGTCCCAATTTCATCTGGACCGGGCCGTTGAGGTGGCTCAGGAACTCGCCGCCGGGCAGACCTATTTGACCCATCCAGCGCATGTTCACGACTACGAGGAGGCGGATCTGGCGCTGCCGCAGGGGGTCAGTTTGCCGCATGACGGCCTGCGGATACGGGTCTCAGGATGGAGAATCTCGCAGAATGCTCGAAGTATCCCTAAAGAAAAGTTCGCAATCTACCGGAAATATGACTGGGGACGGCCGATCCAGACCCAGCCACGGCGCCGACCGGATGAGCCGAGGTTGAGCGAAGACCGAGCCGGCCTGTCGGAGAGAGGGCCATGCCAAAACTGATAGGCCTGATGTGCGCGCTTGCGGCCCTTGCCGCCGGGGTAATAGCGAAGACTGACCCGGCGACGGCGATAATGCGCGCCCTTATCGCATTTATCGCAGGCACCATGCTCACCCAAGTCTGGTATGTATTCTTTGCCGCCCGAGTGACCACGGCGAGCCGCGCGCCGGAGACCGATTCCGAGGAGGAGAAGGCCGCCTAAGGGTGCGGGGAGAAGCGCATGGCAGGACTTTCGCAGCATCAATTGAGCCGCCTCTGGAGCGACTTTAAGAACGACGGCAGCCGTGAGGCGCGCAATGCCATCATCCAGAACTACTCCTATCTCGTCAAGATCACCTCAGGCCGCGTCGTCACGTCCATGCCCGCCGGCCTCGACCGGGAAGACCTGGTGAGTGCCGGCACGATCGGCCTGGTGAAGGCAGTTGACCAGTTCGACAGAGGCCGCGAGGTCAAGTTCGAGACGTACGCCATCGCCCTCATCCGTGGCGCGATACTGGAGATGCTGCGGGGCGAGGACTGGGTGCCCCGTTCAGTCCGCGAGAAACTGAAGGCCCTCGACAGAACGCTCGTCGCTCTCGAGGCGAAACTGGGCCGGCCCGCCACGGAAACTGAAATCGCCGATTCAATGGGCCTCACGGAACAGGACCTCCGCGTGATTGTCCAGCAGGCAGGACGGACAGGCGTTCTATCCCTGGACGACGTGATGTCCGGTTCCGAGGGCGAAGAGCACATTCACTTCATTGAACTGATCGTTGATGAAAACAGCCTGCCTGACCAGGAGACAGAGGGCCGCGAAGTCCGCCGTGTCCTCAGCGACAGCGTAGACAGACTGCCCGACAGGGAGCGCCTCGTCGTAGCCTTGTACTATTACGAGGGCCTGACGTTCAAGGAGATAGGCCGCGTGCTGGGTGTTTCGGAGAGCCGTGTCTATCAACTGCACACTCAAGCGATGACCCGCATCCGCGCAAACATGCGCGAGCAAGGAGAAACGTACGCGGCGCCATGAGGACGTTCGGCGTTAGACGTCTGAGATTGAAGGCCGCAAAAATGCACAACGGGGGACTGAGAATCGAGATCTGAGACCCCCGGAGGAGGAAGGCCGTGGCTTATGACGGTCAAGACATTCCACGGGTAGACCCCTATCCCCACGTTAGCGACCGGGTAAGGCCGGCGGAGCAGAACCCGAACCGAAAACAGCGCCAGCAGCGGGACGATGAGCGCAAGGCGCCCGATGACGTGTTGGACCTGCACGACGAAGAGGCCCGGGACGACGACCCGCGCTCTCAAGGAGGGCAAGCGCCCGCGGACGAGGGGGTACCCGCCAAGGAGCGGCCCGACAGCGAGGACGAGGACTCCGGAGACTCGCTCGACATATCTGCCTGAGCGAGACCCGGCGCCCAGCGCCGCCTGCGGCCTCGGGAGCGCCGGCCGCGCCCTGCGCGCGCGGCGGGTACATCGTTCCGGCACCTGGTGAGAGGCACTCTCCGTCTCGCACTCCTCCGATTGGCACGGGTTTTGCTGGTTAGACGGGTGTCGCCGCCGCACGGCCGCCGGTCGGACGGCGTACGCAACCGGGGGTATTCTCTCCCCGTTATCCTTGGGAGGAAAAAAACGATCATGAACTTCATAGCCCGGTTTTCTGTGCTACCGCTGATTCTGGTTACGCTCGCCGGCTGTGGATGCGGCGGGGGTTCTGCATCCCGACCTATCGCCGAATTCAACAGCCGGAAGATCTCTGAGGAGACCTACTTAAAGCGGCTGGAGACGATGGCAAACGTCCGTGTCGTGATTAACGGCCAGACCGTGTCGGCGCGCGTCGCCGAGCCGTTGAGCCAACAGGCGCTGCGAGTGCTTTTGAGCGAACAGGCCATCCTGCAGGCCGCGCAGGATGAGGGTGTAGAGCCTTCGAAAGATGACGTTGAGCGCCGCAAGGACTTGCTTTCTGAGATTAACCCGAATTACATCAGCCAGCAGAAAGAGTTCGGCCTGACCAACAGCGACATAAACTGGCAGATACGGATGCAACTCGCGAATGAAAACCTCGTGAAGCGAGGTGTGGACGAGAAGACGTTGGAGGATATCGAGGAGTTCATTAGAGATAATCCGGAGGATTTTATTCAACCCGCCACTGTAACCATGCGATGGATCGTAGTTGACAGCGAAACCAAGCGGGATGAAGTGGATAGGGATTTGGGCCAAGGCCTGACGTTTGGACACGTGGCCAGCGA
Organism: Armatimonadota bacterium; assembly: GCA_022567555.1. Classification (GTDB taxonomy): domain Bacteria; phylum Armatimonadota; class Fimbriimonadia; order Fimbriimonadales; family ATM1; genus JADFGT01. The sequence continues at coordinate 23,942 of JADFGT010000012.1, forward strand.
GCGCAGCATTGTGCGGAACGCCGATCGCACAGACGGCTCGTACCCTGCGACGTCCGGTGTACCGGTGCCGGTAGCGATCAACCGGTTCGCTGAAGACCTTAGGACCGTTGTCGAGAAGACAGCAGAGCGCGAAATCAGCGACTGGTTTGATATTCAGGGCCAGCACGTGAAAATATACATCGAGTCAAAGGTGCCCGAGCAAAAGGTCGAGCCTACGGCAGCGCAAAAGGAACTCATGAGAATCCAGTTGACGGTTCAGGAAGGCCGGCTGAACAACAACCTGAACCTGCTTGTGACCAAGAAACTGATGGACGCTAATGTGACCGTGCATCCGCCCTATCTGCGGAAGATGTGGAACACTTTCACAAAGAGACTGGGCGACCAACTGGCTGATCTGTTTCCGGAGAGGGCCGGCGAGGCGACTCCGGCGGGCGGCGGAGTGGACGTCGGGGGCGAGCCGGAGTAAGTCGCCGCCCGACCTATCGTGGCCGCCTAAGCGCCTCAGCAAGCCGGGCCACCTCGTCCGAACTCATCTCGCCCGATTCCACGAATTGGGCGAGATGAGCTTCTACGTTTTGGAAGTCGGGCGAGGAAAATGACAGCAGCGGCGGCCGCGTTGTGTCGAGGGCACAGAGAGTGATGCGAAACCCGGCCTTCTTATCGCCATAGACGCGCGTCCCCAGGCCGGTCTCTATCAAGTCCGGCACCGAAGTGTAGATTCCCGTGACTTCGCTGAAGCCCTCATCGTCAAACTGCTCGGTCACCCAGAAGATGCGACGAAACTTTATGCCCACGTCAACACCTCATCTTGCACGGGAGCGCGCCGGCTTGCCGATGTATTTCTTCCACCAGCGGAGGATCTCGCCCAATCTGTGGATGCGGAGGTCGGGCGGCCCGCTACGGCTGAGGCCGTGGCTCGTTTCCGCCGGATAGCGCACGAACCTGGTCGGCACTTTCCTCAGTTTTAGCGCCGTGTACACCTGTTCGGATTGCTCCACGTTGCAGCGCAGGTCTCCTTCGCTGTGAATCACCAGCGTCGGCGTTTTCACGTTTCCGAAATACTTAATCGGGCTCTGGTTCCAAAGCGTCTCAGGCCGGTCCCATGCGTTGCCGTCCCAATAGCGGTCCGGCACGAGCGGAAAGTCGCTGTTCCCGGCCATGCTCACCAGGTTAGAGACGCACCGGTCTGTGATCGCTCCGGCGAACGCGTTCGTGTGGCCGACAACCCAGTTCGTCATGTACCCGCCGTAACTTCCGCCCATCACGCCCATGCGCTTTCTGTCCACATATGGCTGCGACCCCATGAAGCGAATCACCGCCTGCACGTCCTCCCAGTCCTTGTGCCCCCAGTCGCCTTTGATGGCGCTGCAGTGGGCTTCGCCGTACCCCTTGCTGCCTCTCGGGTTGCTGTAAAAAACGGCGTAGCCGTTCGCCGTCAGCACCTGAAACTCATGGAAAAACGGCACGCCGTACTGGCAGTGCGGCCCGCCGTGAATCTCCAGCACGGCCGGGACCTTTCCGCCCTTTTTGAATCCGGCCGGTTTCAGGACCCAGACGTGGATTCGAGTCCCGTCCTCCGACGTGACCCAGTGCTCCTCCGGTTTTGACAACTCCATTTCCGAAAGGAGCGGCCCGTTAAAGTTCGTTAGGTTCTTCTCGCGCACTACCTTCGCCCCGACTGTACCCACCGCGATTTCGTTCAACTTCAAGGACGAGCCCACGCTCAAAGCCATCCGTTTCCCCGACGCGCTCAGATTTCCCATCCCGAAATCGCCCGGGCCCTTCGTGTGGAATTGAGTCGGCCCGCCACGCGCATCAACCGATGCCACGTGCTGCTCGCCATGCCACCCGACAGTAAAGAACAGTCGCTTCCCGTCAGGAGTCCATTGTACGTTCGCGCCGAAGACCGCCTCCCGCGTGTCGCTGAGCGTGACAGCCGCCACGCAATAGTCCTCGCCTCCGGTGAGGCTCTTGGGGCGGCCTGTCCTTGCGTCGCAGACGAACAGGTGGTCGTTCTTGGCGCCCCAGATGTCCTCCCGCCCCTCTCTTCCAACGTACGCCAGACGCTTTCCGTCGGGCGACCAAAGCACGCTTTCTCTGGTGCCGTCCGGCTGATTCGGGATCTCCTTGATTTTTGCACTCTTTACGTTCAGGCGGTAGAGACGCTGCTTCCACGGCTTCAGCAGCGCATTCCGGTCCAGATTTGCGGCGATCGCCAACTCCTTCGAATCCGGTGACCAATCGAAACCGATCCATCCGGTCGGGTCTTTGTCAAAAACCTTTCGGTGCTCGCCGGTGTTTGCGTCCACCACGTAAAGATGGTGCCGCTGTCCGTTAAAGTACCCGTCGCCGTCGAGGCGGTACCAGAGGTCTTCGATGGTCCGGGCGGGCGTGCTGCGGCCGGTTTCATCCCGTTTCTTCTTGGCCTCTTGGGTCCATTCAGGGTCTTGCTCGCGGAAGGTCACGGCAATTTTGGATCCGTCGGGAGACCATCTGAACTCGCCGATAGCGCCTTCCGGGAACTTCGTCAATGCAACCGCTTCGCCTCCTTGCGCGCTCATAACGAAAATCTGCGCTTTCGGTTTCTCGCGTCCGCTCAGAAACGCCATCCGCGTGCCGTCCGGCGACCAGCGCCCGTGGCCGTCCTTGCCGCCGCTCGTGAATTGACGCGGCTCGCCGCCGTCCGCGTCCACGACCCACAGGTTCGTGACGTATTCGTTCTTCTCGCCGACGTGCTTCTTCGAAAAAAGGACCCGCCGGCCTTCCGGCGATATCTGCGGATCGGATACCAGATGAAACTTCAGAATGTCTTCCGGTGTGATCTTTCGCTTGCGCGGCCCCCTCTTCGGTGCCTGTTTAGCGGCCGGGGAGCGCTTTCGTCTTCCACGTCTCATAAAGGCGGTTTTACCCCGCTGCTGCGAGAGATGCACCCATAATACAGAACATGCGGGCACTTCTTGCGCTTCTGTGTCTACTGCCGATGATAGGCGCATGGCCGCAGATGCCGATGGATACGCGGAACCACAGGGCGCTTTCGCTGCTGTTTCTCAGGTTCTCGCCCGCGCAGGAGGCGCTGCCGCCCGGCTCGGAGCAGTGGACGTTCATCTACACGAACGCAAACGACTTCCGCGTCCTGCCCGGAATCGGCAATCCCGTCCTGCAAGAGGACTATGAGATCTCGCGCCTGCTGATAGGTTTTCGGACTTCGCCCTCGCGTGGGACCGAATGGTATTTCGAACTGCCCCTGGTCGCCCGAGGCGGCGGGTTCATGGACTCCATCATCATTTGGTGGCACGCCCACGTCTTGGGCTGGAGCCGGGGCGCCCGCGAACTGTTCCCGGAGGGGCGCTCCAAGCTTTCTCGGGCGGGCCGCTATGACGAGGGCTCCGCGTTTGGACTCGGCGACGCGACAGCCGGCTATCGCCGAGACCTGCCCGGTGGCCTGGTGCTTAGGGCGGCTGCCGAACTGCCGTTCGGCAATTCGGGCGAACTGCTCGGCAGCGGGTCAGCGGACCTCGGTTTTTCGCTTGATGTGTCGCGGCCTTTGGGCAAGCAATGGACCGTCGCAGTGCAGGCCGCCGTGGTCCTACAAGGAGACGGCGGGCGGCTGGACGGCGTTCGCGGCCTGGTAGACCAAGAATCCCTCGCGGTGATATGGAGCCCGAACTCGAAAGACCAATGGGTCGCTCAGTGGCAGAGCGAGCGCGCTCCCGTCGAAACCGGGGTCTCGGGTGCGGACGCGACACACCGGCTCATAACTTTCGGCTACCGCCGGCGCATGAGCGCCTCCGAGACGCTTGAACTGTTTTTCAGCGAAGACCGCGATCTGTTCCGGGGCCGGGCCCCGCTTCTCGCGAACGTAGGCCCCGATTTCACGTTCGGAGTCATTTACAGAGTCACTCGGCCGGCGCGTGCGCGTGCCTCAGCGGGGCAGGGCAGGGAATAGTCTTCGCGTGAGAGACCCCAGGTCCACTTTCCACTTGCCTTCGTGCAAGACCAGGGGAATCTCGACGCCGTCCGGCTCAGGCTGAGTGCCGAGGACCGGGTTTGGGAAAGCGACTCGGAACTCCATCATGATAACCTTGACAGCCGCCCGGTCTTCGCCAAGCCAGCGTAGACTGCCGATCCACTCCCACATGAACACGTGGTTCTTCCCGGCGTCGTTCACGCAGAAGTCCCATTGTTCGTCCAGCGGGGCGATGGGCTCCTCCAGATAACTCAGCTCCACCAGAGCGTCCACGTCTTTGGCCGCTAAAGCCTGCATGAACGCCTCCGCGGCGGCTTCCGGCGTGTCTCCACGGAAGGTAAGGATCATGAGCGCGACCGCGACGAGCAGGCCGAGCACGCCGAACGCAACAATCGGGTTCAGCCGCAATCCTCCGCGCTGGCGGGCGTCGGAGTTCATCGGCCCGGCACAACCAGCACTTGAACGCCGAACAGGCGAGCGGTTTCTTCTGTGTCCACTACCCACTTACGTCCCTTTTTACGAATCATCCACTGCGTTCTGTACGCTCGGCCGTCCCGTAAAAAGAAAATGACGGTCGCCCCGGCCACGCCGCCCTGCAAGCGGACCTCCTCCACTACATACCCCCTTGAACCTGCGACGAATGAGTAAACGCGTCTTCTCAACCCCGGCAGCCAAGAGTCATCTGAGCCGCCGGAAGCCCGGACGACCGCTTCGTGGTCATCTTCTCCGATGGCGGTTATGAAGGCGTGCAACGCGCCCTCCGGGCCGCTCATCTGGTTTCGTGAGAACACGACGAGCGTCAGAGATGCCAGCAGGCTCGAGGCAACGAGACCGGCGGCAGCTGAACGCGTGACTGCCATCCCTCTGAAGCATACCGCGAACCCGGCTTCTTCGATTGTCGGTCCCGTGCCGTGATCTCATGAATCGGCCGGCCGGGCCCACTCATCCGGAGCGGAGCGGCCTGCGGGGCCCCCGGGACACACCAAATAGGCGTCAGGCTGCCGTGCCCGGTCTCCCGGAAAGGGTCAAAAAGACCCTTCTACAGACGATTTCTGCATCTCGGCGGACGATTCCGGGGTATATAGTTCCAGCCGCTCCGGAGGGTTGAGGCGGAAGCCGCCCCTTCGGTGGGTGAAATAAACCGATTGGGAGGTGAGAGATATGAAACGATTGTTCGCGATTCTTCTGACGATTGTCGTGCTCGGAGGGGTCCTCGCCGGCTGCGGCGGAGGAGACGACGCCGGAGACGGTGACGGGACCACGAACTCGGAGGACAGCAGCAACGGAGACTGACGTTCTCGAAAGCGAATCGTCAGGGCGCCCTCAGCCTTCGGCTGGGGGTGCTGAGTTTATGGGGTCCCGGCAATGCCCCTGGAGAGTACGCGGGCGGGCTCGAAGCCCGGCGTGGCCCGCAGGAACGCAGTGAAGCAGTTCTCAGCCACGATAGCCGCGCTCACCGCCACGTTCAGCGACTGAACCATGCCGTAGAGCGGCACCGCAACCAGTTCGTCGCACAGTTCCTCCACCTCCTTGTCGAGGCCCTCCAGTTCGCGGCCCAGCACAAGCGCCGCGGGGTGCCGCCACTTGACGGCGCGCAGGGGGAGGGCACCCTCGCAGAGAACCAGGCCATAGGCACGGAAGCCCGCGTCTTTGGCCTCCCGGACCGCCTGCGCCGTATCCACCCACCGGTGGGGCTGCCATGTGACGGCCGCGAACCCGCCTGAGTAGTCCTTCTCCCTGTCGGAGCCGACGGGAGCGAAGCAGACCTCTTCCAGCCTGAAGCACTCCGCCAGCCGGAGGATATTGCCGTGGTTTATCCTCTTATCGAGCGGGCAGCAGATGATGCGGATGGGCGCCCGAGGCAGCAGGCTGAACCTGTCCCGCAGGCCCGGGTCCTCCGGCGCTCTGCCGGCCGCCTCGACGGCCTCCTTCGTGCTCTCAACCGCGCGGCGCTGGGCCTTCGTTTCGGGGCTCATATAGTAGTGGTTCTACCGAATCCGGGCCCGGCGCCGCCCGCCGAATCGCAACGAAACCGTCGCCGCAACCGTAAACATCGTGTACAATCAAGTAAGAGGGTCATATGACAGCATTGTGGATTTTTCTCGGCGCCATCGCGTTGCTGCTGTTTATTGCAGCCGCGCTATACAACGGCCTGGTTCGCCTGCGCCAGCAGGCGAACAACGCCTGGAGCCAGATTGACGTGCAGCTCAGGCGCCGCTATGACCTGATCCCGAACCTGGTGGAGACGGTCAAGGGATACATGCAATATGAGCAGGAAACCCTGGAGAAGGTGATGCTGGCCCGCCAGCACGCGATTGACGCCCAGGGCGTGCAGCAACAGGCGGAAGCCGAGAACGCGCTTACGCGCGCCATCGGAGGCATCTACGCGGTTGCCGAGAACTACCCCGATCTGAAGGCAAGCGAGAACATGGCACGCCTGCAGGAGGAACTGAGTGGCACAGAGAACAAGATCTCATACGCCCGCCAGTTCTACAACGACTCCGTTATGGACCTGAACACCAAGATCGAACAGTTCCCTTCGAACATTATCGCAGGCATGTTCAGTTTCAGAAGGAAGGACCTGTTCGAAATCGAGACTCCCGAGGCGCGGGAGCCGGTCCAAGTCAAGTTCACATAATTCGCAACTTTGCGCAGAACCTTCTGGAAGGAAATCGCCGCAAATAAGCGCGGCAGTTTTATGCTTACGCTCATCATGGCGTTGCTGTTGGCCGCCGTCGCGGGCGGCTTTATGTTTTACTATGTGCCCGACTTCTGGTATCTCGGCTCCATAGCATCGTTCGTCGTTTGCCTTATCTACTTTCTGATGATGGGCCGGTCCGGCCGTGGCTGGATCTTGCGCCTGGTTCGCGCGCGCGAAGCCACTCCTGAAGAGAACCAGATGCTGATGAACGTCGGCCACGAGATGTCCATCGCCGCCGGCATTCCCATGCCGAAACTCTACGTTATCGAGGATGATTCTCCAAACGCGTTCGCCACCGGCTGGGACCCAAAATCGGGAGCCATCGTTTTCACAACGGGGATGCTGAAAAAACTGAACCGGCAGGAACTGCAGGGAGTGATGGCCCACGAGATGGCCCACATCCGCAACTATGACATACGCCTGCTGATGACGCTTGCGCTGACGGTCGGGCTGCTCGTTCTGATCCGCGACATCTTCTGGCGCAGTCACTGGTACGGCTTCGGAGGAGGCCGCTCCCGTTCCCGAGGGGGGGGCGGCGGCCAGGGCGCTATCACGATTTTGATCTTCGTTCTGGTGTTCCTTGCGCCGGTGTTTGCGCTTATGCTCAAGTTTGCAGTCAGCCGGAAGCGGGAGTACCTTGCCGACGCGACGGCGGCCCAACTGACCCGGTACCCGGATGGTCTGGCCGACGCCCTGGAAAAACTGGCGGCGGACAAAACGCCTCTCAAAGGCGCTAGCACTGCTACTGCGCACCTGTTCATTGTGAACCCGCTCAAGAAACGCGCCAAGGAAACCTCCAACGTCTTCAGCACGCACCCACCGATTAGGAGGCGCATACACCGCCTTAGGACCATGGGGTTTCGCGGCCACGGCCTTGACGAAGGCCTGCCGATGCCGGAACCGCCATCTGTGCATGGGAGTCCGTCAGGCGAGGGCGGTTAGGTTTTCGTTCGCGACGACCGGCAAACGTCTTGCAACCCGGCCACACACTCTTGCTGCATTCTCGTTAGCAGTTCGTTGAGTGTCAGTGAGGCCGCCTTTGGGCCGCGATACACAAACGCTGTGTATGATTGACATATGTCTGCGCCCGCGGAAAGACGATCGTACAAGTCGTTTCCAGTGAATATGCCGCCGACCCCGATGATCTCCAGGCGCTCGCCGCCGGCGTCGCGCACGAGCCGGCAGACATCGCCTGCGCGTTGCGCGAGCGGTCTGCCCGAAAGACCTCCTTCCTCGGATGACGCCCTGGAGTGAAGGCCGTCGCGTGCAACGGTGGTGTTCGTCGCAATCAGGCCGCTGATCCCATGCTCGACGGCGAGTTCCGCGACGCGCCGGACATCGTCATCCGAAAGGTCGGGGCTTATCTTCAGGAAAAGCGGCGTACCGCCGGCCTCCGCGCTTAGCGTCTCCAGCATCCGAGGCAGCAACTCTTCTCGCTGAAGTTCTCGAAGCCCGGGTGTGTTCGGCGAACTCACGTTGATGGCAATGTAATCGCACAGCCCACGCACCCGGCGAAGACAGTAAACGTAGTCTTCCACCGCGCTTTCGAGCGGAGTGTCCGCGTTCATCCCTATGTTCACGCCGATAGGCAGGCTCGTCTGTCGTGCTTCCAGGCGCTCGGCCATCGCCTCGACGCCGTCATTGTTGAAACCCAGCCGGTTGATCAGCGCATCGTCTTCAGGGAGGCGGAAGATTCTCGGTTTCGGGTTTCCGGCCTGCGCACGCGGCGTCACCGTGCCGATCTCAGCGAACGAGAAACCGAGCGATTCCCAATTGTCCAGCGCGACACCGTTCTTATCGAATCCCGCCGCCAAACCCAATGGGTGCGCCAACTCCCGTCCGAACGCCCTGCACCGAAGGCGCTCATCGTCGGTCTGCGCGCCCGACACGAGGCCGTTGCTTATCGCCCAGAGCGCCAGACGGTGGACCCTTTCCGGGTCGAGCCGGAACAGAAGCGGCCTGACGACTTTTTCGAAACTTATAGGTACGCCCCTCGCGATCCGAGATTGTTTGCGATCTCGTTGTTGTCGCAGTCCTCTACTCGAATATTCGCCTCCACATTTGCATTGAGAGTGTTTTCGCGCACTATGTTCCGGTCGGTGTGATGAAGTTCAATGCCGACCCTGTTGTCCTGTATGTCGTTGTGAAGGATTTTGTGAGAGTGCGGCCTCGGCGCGCGCGGTTTTCCATCGTCGTCGAGCGGCCTGGTGCCGTGGTCCTGGTCGGCGGCGATTCTTATGCCGACGCCGTTTCTCAAAAAGCGGTTGTTCTCAATCAGCCAGTCTCGGCTCGTGTCGCGGTCCGGATACGCTTCGGCGAACCTCTCAAGATAGCGGCTCCAAAGGAGTATGCCGTGGCCGTTCGCTTGAAACTGGTTGCTCTTAACCTTCATTCCGACGCCGTTCTCCACCGCGATACCCGCTTGCCGATTCATAATGATCCGATTGTCCTCGAGAATGAAATCTTTGCTGAAACCGAGCCAAAAACCGAAGTTGCACCTGTCGGCGAAGTTACGTCGGAAGATGTTCCCCTGCGAAAACGTAGCCTCGAACGCGATGTTCGGGCTCAGAGAGGCGTCATTCTCTTCGAAGACGTTTTCATCGCACCCGCACGTCGTCCCGTCCGGCGCCAGGCCTGCAAGAAAGAACCCGTCCCCCCCCAGCCGCGCCGTGTTTCGGATGAACTTATTGCGGCAGGAGTTCATAACTGCGAGAAAGCCCGCAGCGTCGGCGCCCATGTGGCCGAAGTGCAACCCACCTTTCCTCGGTTCGAATCTGCAGCAATAGTCGCACGAGTTCTCTTCGAACACCGAGTCGCACGTTGAATACAAGTGAATCCCGAAGCCGCTGTTATAGTTGCACTGGTTTCGTGCGACGATCAATCGCTTAGAGTAATAGATCAGGAGGCCGTTCATCTGATGTTGAACGTCGTTCTGGGTTATCTCGCATGCCTCGCATCTTATGAAGCAGAGACCGCTTCCATACGCCTCTTCGGGCGGCAGCCATATATCGAGGAAGGTCGTGTTAGGGGCGACCTCAGCCGTCGAACTGATCCGGCACTTTGAAATGCTCAGTTCGGCGCAGTCCTCTGCGTAGATGCCGTGATAGTAATCGCTAAGCGACAATCCGTGTATGCGCACGCCCGTTCGCCCGACGAGCTGCACGCCGCGCCCATCGCGGTCGCTGCCGACCAGCGTGACGCCCGCCGCCTCCAGATGAACGCCGTCGGCCCCGATGGATATGCCTTTGGAAAGTAGGTAAGTGCCCGGCTCCAGGCGCGCGCTCTCGCGGATCACCATGCCGTCGGTCGGACGGACGGTTTTCATCGGGCTGAGGCTACCCGAAAGGGCGCGTCAGGTACACTCGCACACCTCCGATGGCCTTCAAAAAGCGAACCCACGACTGTGGAGAACTGAGGCTCGCGAACGTGGGAGAAACCGTTGCGCTGAACGGTTGGTGCCACAGAATCCGCGACCTCGGCGGGCTGTTTTTTGTTGACCTGCGAGACCGCACCGGCGTCTGCCAACTCAACTTTGAGATTGAGCGATTCGAGGACCTGCGAGACTTGCGCCACGAGTTCGTTCTTTGCGTAACGGGCGAGGTCGTAAAGCGCGCCGAAAAAGACGTCAACCGAAAGGTCCCGACCGGCGAAGTCGAACTCGACGTGAAGGAGTTCGACGTCCTAAGCACTTGCGACGTACTGCCGTTCCCGCTGTCCGATGAATCGCAAATGAAAACGGCGCCTGAGGACCTGCGGGTGAAGCACCGTTACTTGGACCTCCGGCGGCCGGTGATGTATCGGAAACTGTTGATTAGAGCCGAGGCCGTGCGTTTGATTCGCGAATATCTTCATGAGAGGGGTTTTGTCGAAGTTGAAACGCCGATCTTCACGCGCAGCACGCCGGAGGGCGCGCGCGATTACCTCGTTCCTTATCGGCTGAAGCCCGGCCGCTTTTACGCCCTTCCGCAGAGTCCGCAGCAATACAAACAGCTGCTGATGGTCGCGGGCGTAGAGCGGTATTTTCAGATTGCAAGGTGCTTTAGAGATGAGGCTCAGCGCGCCGACCGCCAGCCGGAGTTCACGCAGTTGGACATGGAGATGAGTTTCGTCTACCAGGAGGACATATTGGCCGTGAGCGAGGGGCTTACCCGGCATGTGTGCAACTCTGTAATCGAGAAGTTCGATCTGGACCTGGAACCGGTGGGCTCGTTCCCGCGCCTCACATATGAGGAGTCCGTACGCCGCTTCGGAACTGACAAGCCGGACCTCCGATTCGATTTGGAACTGTTCGACGTTACGGAGACCGTGCGAACCTGCGAGTTCGGCGTGTTTCGCTCGGCGGTCGAGGCCGGCGGGATCGTGCGCGGAGTGAAATACCCGGGGGGGGCCGACCTTTCGCGCAAACAGGTTGGTGAATTGGAGAATTTCGTAAAGGAGTTCGGGGCAAAGGGCCTGGCTCACTTGACGGTCGTCTCGACCGATCCGCCGGAATGTAAGGGAATCGCAAAGTTCTTCAAGCGGGAGGAGTTGACGGTGATCATTGGGGCGGCGGACGCACAGCCGAACGACCTGCTGCTTTTCGTAGCGGACAAAGAGGCCGTTGTTTGCGATGCGTTAGCGCGGCTGCGCAACCTCATAGGGGACAGGTGTAATCTGCGCGACCCGAGGAAACTTCTGTTTTGCTGGGTCCTCGATTTCCCGCTTGTCTTTTGGGACGAAGAGAATAAGCGTTGGGACCCGTCGCACCATCCGTTCGTAATGCCGAAAACCGAAGACCTCTCGCTGTTGGAGACTGACCCCGGCAAGGTGCGCGCCGACTGCTACGACATCGTTTGCAACGGTTCGGAGTGGGCAAGCGGCAGTATAAGGATCCACCGGCCGGACATTCAGGCGCGCGTTTTCAGCGTGCTCGGTTTGGACGAGGAGGCGCAGAGGCGGCGCTTCGGTCACATTCTGGACGCGTTTCGCTACGGTGCCCCCCCCCACGGGGGCATCGCGCCGGGAATTGACCGCTTGATTATGTACTTGACCGGCGACGAGAATATCCGCGAGGTCATCGCTTTCCCGAAACTGGGCGGCGGTTACGACCCGATGATGGACACTCCGTCCGAGATTGAACCGGAGCAGTGGGAGGAGTTGGGGCTGACGTTACGGCCGGCGGAGGACGACTAAGGCACCGAAAGCGCCTGATCGCGTTCCTCCGCACCAAGTTCGCGCAGGCGGCCCTCTTCGATCATCAGAACGCGGTCGGCGGAGCCGAGCATCGTGCGGTCGTGGGTAACCATTACGAGCGCTCCCTGGCGGTGCTTGCGCAGCAACTCGACGACGTGCAGGCCACCGGCGTGGTCCAAGGACGCAGTCGGCTCGTCGGCGAAGATGACGCGAGGCGAATTGAAGAGTGCCCGGGCGACACACACGCGCTGCTTTTCGCCGCCGGAAAGTTCGCCGGGCCTGCGGCGAGCTTTGTCACCCAATCCCAGTTTCTCCAAGACTTCCAGCGCTCGGTCAGCGGCGTTCGGCGCGCTGGGATCGCCCAGCATAACGTTTTCTACCGCCGTCAGATATCCGAGCAGATATGGCTGCTGGAAAATGAATCCGAACGTGCGTAGGCGCAGTTCCGCGCGTTCGCGCCCCCCCTGCTGGGCGAAACTAATACCGTTATAGAAGACCGATCCCGACGTGGGATCCTTCAGTCCGCTGAGCAGAAAGAGAAGCGACGACTTGCCGCTGCCACTGGGCCCGAGCACACCCACAAACTCACCTTCGATTATTTCCAGGCCAACCTCTCGGCAGGCGAAAACCTCGCGCCCGTGGTCCCAGTAGACGAGACTCGCGCCTTCCGTCCGAATCACGCCACCCTCCTCTCGATCACCGATATCGGGTCGAATCGCCGAAAACGGAACCATACGGTAAGCGCGGCCGCCGCAATTATTGCAACTGGAACCGGAATTGTATAAAGGTATGCGGCAGGGTCCGCCGGATTGAGAGCGAACGCCTTCGGGTCCATCACCAAAGTCTTCACAACCGTAAGAACGCCATATGCCGCAGCCGCGCCCAAAGTCCAGCCCGCAACAACAACGAGCGCCGCTTCCAGCACCGCTCTCCGTATCAATCTTCCCCTCGTGAACCCGATCGCCTGAAGCAATCCAAACTCCCCTTCGCGCTGCGCCAGATGGATACTGATGAGCATCCCCATCATCAGCGTTATGACCAGAACGAGCATTCCGATAACGAGATTCAGAATCTGGAACAGAACGGCGAGGCTCTCCTGCGTCTCTTGTTCAAGGTTCGGATACGCGAAAACGTAAGCGCGCTGTCCTTTATACGCCTCAAGCGCCCACGCGTCCAATTCCCTCTGCGCCGCCTCGTCGGGAGCGAACACAAGCAAAACGTCCACCGGCGGAAAGTGGTGCTCCGCCAAGTAATCGTATGAAGTGAAAGAGAACCAAATGTCGCTCTCGTAAATGCCCACGATCTCGACGGTTAAGGGAGAAAAGTTATCTGAATCATCAGGCCGGAGAAGTGCCGACCCGATCCGCAATCCCAAGTTGCGCGCGAGCGGTCGGGAGATTGCGGCCTCCGGTTCGCCGGCCTTCGGCAGGCGGCCGGTCAGGCCGCTGAGGCCTATCTTGTCAACCACGTACATCGTGTCGTCTCCGGAGAGGCCATAGAGCACGAACGGCCAATCCCCGACGATGCTGTTTATGTTGAAAACGGCCGTGCGGCAAGAGACCGTGCGCTCGATGGGCGCCGGCGATTCCTGTAGGCGCTCCAGCAGCCGTGGGACCATGGACGGATCGCCGCGCGCGGAGATGCCCGTGATGTGACGGCTGTAGCCGTAGACCTGCTTCACGGAGAGCGGGATCGAGTTCATTATCGCGACGATGCCCGCGATCAGGAGCACCGCCAGGATGATGACAAGGACCAGCGGCGCTGACTTGCTCGGGTTTCGGAGCAGGAACACCCACGCGGCCAGCGGCCGGGGGTGGGTTCGGGCGGTGCGCCTGCGGCTCGATTTCATCTGCGTCACCGCCGATTATGATTCCCCGTGCGGCCGGCGCGGCTCTCCCGCCCCGTTTCGCTCCGGCGAAAGGGGGCCGGGCCGGGGAGGGGACACAGGCCCTGCGCGCAAGTATATACTCATAGGACGGAGGGCAACATGGCAACCAGGGTAGGCATCAACGGCTTCGGAAGGATCGGTAGACTCACGCTCAGAGCGATTCTGGAGAGGCATCCGGACGAGGTTCAAGTGGTGGCCGTTAACGACCTCGGAGACCCCCACACGAACGCGCACCTCTTTAAATACGACAGCATTTATGGAACGTTTAAGGGCGAAACGCGCTTCGACGAAGACGAGATATTCATCTCCGGGAATCGCATCCGCTCCTTCAGGACCAGAGACCCAGCCGAGATTGATTGGGAGTCGGTCGGCGCGCAAGTGGTGGTCGAGGGCACGGGGATCTTTCGCGACCGCGACGGCGCGGGTAAGCACCTGGGCACGAGCGTAAAGAAAGTGATTATCACCGCTCCGGCCAAAGGAGACGTGGATCACACGCTCGTGTTGGGCGTAAACGACGACACTTACGATCCGGCGAATCACCACGTCATCAGCAACGCAAGTTGCACAACCAACTGCCTCGCTCCGATTGCGAAAGTGTTGCTCGATAACTTCGGCATTGAGTCCGGCCTTATGACGACCATTCATTCTTACACAAATGACCAGCGTATTCAAGACCAGGTACATAGCGACCTGCGCCGTGCCCGCGCCGCCGCGCAGAACCTTATTCCGACAACGACCGGCGCGGCCAAAGCGGTCGGTATCGTGATTCCGGAATTGCAGGGGAAGATGAACGGCTTCGCCATTCGCGTTCCGACGGCGACGGTTTCGGTGGTGGACCTCGTTGTAAACCTGGAGCGCGCGGCGACATCCGATGCAATCAACGATGCACTGCGCAAGGCCGCCGAAGGACCCATGAAGGGCTACCTGAAGGTCTGCGACGAGCCGCTGGTGAGCAGCGACTTCATCGGAGACCCCCACAGCGCCATCGTGGACGCCGCGCTGACGCAGACAATGGGCGACCGCATGGCGAAGGTCGTCGGCTGGTACGACAACGAGTGGGGCTACGCTTGCCGGTGTGCGGATTTGATTAAGTTCTTTGCAGATAAGGGCCTATAACCATGCTCCCCGTTTCGCTCCTGCGAAATGGTGAGGGCGCTCCAGGCGGCGTCCGTTCACCTTGAACCGACAACGCGAAGCGTGCCCGCCTCGCCCAATTCGCCCTCAATCGTGATCTCGGCGGGCAGAAACTTCCGCACTATATCAGCGTTAGTCAGGAGATGCCGGGTGACTTCAGCGGTCCGTAAGTCCGAGACGCCGTCAATCAGGGCAAGCGGCAACAGGAGCTGGTCGCATAGGTACTTGTCAATTGCGCCATCTGATCGGATGAGGGCGGCCAATTCGCCTGCGGCCTCGTCCGCCACCTTCTCCGCCGGCTTTCCGCGCGCGCCCAAGGATGAAGCGCAGCAGCAAGAACCCTCGAACTCGGCCGCAAGAAACAGAAACGTGCCCGGGGACAGCGCGGGCACTTCAACCGTTTCGATTTCGACCGGCACGCCGAATCCGGCCAAATGCTTAAGCGCCCTTGCACGCTGGCGCTCGCCGATAGAAAACGGCAAATTGGCCACACCTGAAATGCCGCGAATACGCTGCAGCCGTCCGCGTTCGGTGGCGGAAATCGGAGAAAGATGAGTCGCGGGTCTGATATCGGCTTGCACAAGACCGCCGCCACGCGGGTAAAAGCCAGCGCGTTCCATCTTTAGGTCCAAGTCAAAACCGATTCGCCGCATCCATGGAAGATACTGTTTCTCTAAGAAATGAAAAGATGGGCTCCACGGAACGTGCGTGCCGCCTTCGATGCTGACGGTAGACGGCGACTCGGCGAAAGAGAGCGGAAGAAAGACGGTCTGCAGAACAAGCGAAGTGGAGCCGGCGGTGCCGATGTCGAACGTATAATCGCCGGCCCGAATCTCCCCCGGCTCGAATGTCAGTGTCTGCGACCCGAACTGCGCTCCCTCGACCTTTGCGCCGCACACCGCCGCTGCGGCCTCCACCGCCTTCACATGCTGCGGCGCCAGACCGGGCTTCGGCCGGTTCGCGCGTATGTTATGAATCTCCAAAGGCTTGCCCGTGAGCGCGGAGAGGGTGAGCGAACTCCTGAGAATTTGCCCTCCGCCCTCACCCAACGAGCCGTCTATGCGGACCATGTCGCCCCCATTTTCCAGCATTCGGCGGACCGGGTTCACACTTCGCCGCCGACGCGGCCGGATTCCCGTTCCCCTGCTCCTCGCAGCACGGCATCATTATGGAAGGCCCCAGGAGCAGGGGGAACCGCTCCGGAACAGGATGCGCCCGCGCCGTTCCGCTCCCCACGGTCGCGTCCCATTCGACGCCCATCTCCCACCGATTCCTGCCTGAAACGCCCCGTGTCGAGCTGCCCGCTGACACTTCCAGCGTCACGGCGCATCTCTGCCGCGGCCGGATGGAACGGCTGCGGAAGCGGAAAGCAGAACGGGCCGGCCCCCAGCGCGTACAATAGCAGGCGAGGCAAGAATGAAGAAAATCGGAAGTATTGCCGTTTGGGGCGACCCGGTGGATGAAGGCGCGATTAAGCAGATTCAGAATTGCGCCCGAAACGCCGCGCGCGCCGCCCTGATGGCCGACCACCATCTGGGCTATGCTGTGCCGATCGGCGGCGTAATCGCCTATGAGGACAAGGTGAGCCCGTCGGGCGTCGGCTACGACATCTCCTGCGGGAACAAAGCCGTGCTGCTGGACGCCGACGCGGGCGAGGTCCGCCGGAACATCAAGAAGATAATGGACGATATATTCGGGGCGATCGAGTTCGGCATCGGGCGCACAAACGTCGAGCGCGTAGACCATGAACTGTTCGACGATCCGGCGTGGAAAGTGGAGCCGGCCAACAAACTCAAACAGGTCGCGCGCGACCAGCTGGGCACCGTCGGCAGCGGCAACCATTACGTGGACATCTTCGTGGACGAGGAGGAGCGCGTCTGGATCGGCGTGCACTTCGGCTCGCGCGGCTTCGGCCACAGAACCGCGACCTATTTCATCAAAAAGGGCGGCGGAAAGGACGGCATGCACGTTGATCCGGTGCTCTTCGATGCGAAGTCGAGTATCGGAGAGGATTACATTCAGTGCATGCGCCTCGCCGGAAGATACGCCTACGCCGGGCGCGACTGGGTTTGCGAACAGGTGGCAAAGATAATCGGCGCAAAGATACTCGAAGAGGTGCACAACAACCACAACTTCGCGTGGAAAGAGAAACATGGCGGGCGCGACCTTTGGGTCGTTCGCAAGGGCGCAACGCCCGCGTTCCCCGGCCAAAAGGGGTTTGTCGGCGGCTCCATGGGCGATATCTCGGTGATTATCGAGGGCGTGGAATCGTCGGAAGGTGAGGACTCGCTCTATTCAACGGTTCACGGCGCCGGGCGCGTCATGTCGCGCACTGCCGCCGCCGGAAAGAAGCGCTGGAATAAGCCGCGTACGGGCGGCAAGATTTCGCACGAGATGATGATGGATTGGGTGCGCTCGGCCGGTGTGGAGTTGCGCGGCGCGGGAACGGACGAGTCGCCGCACTGCTACAAGCGGCTGCCGGACGTGCTGGAGCACCATAAGGACTCGATCCGAATCCTGCACACCCTCACGCCAATCGGCGTCGCCATGGCGGGGGAGGACGTGTATGATCCGTATAGGGATTGAGGCCAGTTGTCGGCGGGTGGCCCTGAGATTCGAGTGAAGGCTATCAACTGTCTGAGGCCCCTGGCTCCAATCTCAGGGATCCGTTCCGGCAAATTGACTCGCGCAGGGGGGATTGCCCCAGCGCACCGATCCCGTCAGTCCCACGCGAGACGGGCCTGCTGAACCGCCGAACAGGTCCCGAGGTCCCGGAATCGTGCGCTTGCCGCAACGTCTGCGCCTCCCGCGCAGTACGACCATTCGAATATGGAACATACGCGCTCGTTGAGACCGTTCGCCGCCGTACTGCTTCTACTCGCCGCCTCCTTTGCCGCCGCGCAGGACTTCGGGGCGTATCAGAAAGCGCTGGATACCGCCCGCGAGAAGCGCCTCGAGCAAGCGTGGATGGACGCTGCGGAGGCGTATCGCGACGCAATTGAGATCAATCCGACCGTGGCCGACGTCTGGAGCCGGCTCGCCCACTGCCTGTTCCGGGCCGAAAAGTATGAGGACGCTATCGAAGCGCACAAGAAAGTTTACGAGCTGGGCGGCACTTATCCATGGAGTCCGATTTACCAGATTGCGGTGTGCTACACGAAAACGGGGGACAAGGATCGGGCAATCGAGTGGCTGCAGAAGGCAATGGACCTGGGTTTTCGAGACATCACCCGCGTGCGCAGGGACCGCAACCTGGAATCGCTGCGCGACGATCCGAGGTTTATCGAGATCGCAGCGACGGCAGACGTCAGTGAGATGTCGCGCGACGAGGGGTGGCGTTACGACCTTCGGTTTTTGGCAAGGGAAATTGCGAGGCGGCATTACGACCCTTATCGCCTACACTCCAAAGATGAGTTCGACGCGTTCGTGAAGGAACTACACAATGAGATACCGGTCCTAACAGACCATGAGATAGAGGCCAGGCTGATGATCCTGACGCGGATGGCAGGTGACGGTCACACACGACTCTATCCGACGTATGCCCGCGGAGACGCGCGCGAGGCGCTGCCCATCTCGATTTACCTATTCAAAGAAGGAATGTATGTCGTCGCTGTGCCGGAGGAACATAAAGAGCTTCTTGGCGCAGCGGTTCTGGCGGTAGGCGCGCATCCGACCGATGAACTTATGCAATTGCTGGATGCGATTACTTATCAGGACAACAAGATGGGTCTGCTCGCGAGCGGCCCGGGCTTCGTCCGCTACCCCCAGATTCTGAACGGCCTTGGGCTCATCAGCAAGCCTAATGAGGTGGAGGTGACAGTCAAGACCCGGGCGGGAGAGACTAAGACGGTGATCTTGAAAACCGAAAATACGACTCAGACCGACGATTGGCTCCTCGCGCGCAATCTGGCGCCTGGCGATCCGCCGCTCACCATGAAAAGCCGCAACAAGTCCTACTGGTTCGAATACCTCGAGGATGCGAACACCGTCTTCTTCCAGTATAACCGCGTCCGGTCCGAGCGGGAAGAACCGTTCCCGAAATTCTGCGAACGGCTGTTCGAGTTCATCGAGGAGAACAACGTCGAACGACTTGTCATTGACATTCGGTGGAACGGGGGAGGGAACACGCACCTGATACAGCCGCTGATTCACGGGCTTATTAAGTGCGAGAAGATAAACCGGTCGGGCAAACTGTTTGTCATCATCGGTCGGAACACGTTCAGCGCGGCGATGAACTGCGCTACGGACATTGATATGAACACTGAGGCGATATTCGTAGGCGAACCGACCGGCAGTTCGCCCAACTTCATCGGCGAGTCCGTTCCTGTTACACTCCCTTACAGCAAGATGACTGGCACGATCTCGGACCTGCACTGGGTCCGCTCTTGGCCTATGGACTATCGTTCGTGGATCGCTCCGACGATTTATGCGCCGCCGTCGTTTGAGGCGTACATGGCCAATCGCGACCCGGCGATGGAGGCGATCCTCGCCTATCGTCACGGCGGATGATGGAACCCACGGCAGCCTCCGTCCGTTCGACACCGTCCGGATGGCGTGAGGGTGAAGGGTGAACGGCATCCAAGTCATCTCGTCCTTACTACAGAACACCGGTCAACTTTCATCCCGCCGAGATGCAGTGGCATCATCCTTCCACACTGGAGAGGGCGGCAGGATAGAAAGAGCGTCGGACCTACCGAGCCCGACAGGAGTGTCGGACCTACCGGGCCCGATAGGAGTGTCGGACCTACCGGGCCCGACAGGAGTGTAGGACCTACCGATTGGGGCAGAATAGGACCGTGGCGAATAACCCGATCGTCGGCATCATCATGGGCAGCGATTCCGACCTGCCCACAA
The DNA here is from genome assembly GCA_022567555.1 of Armatimonadota bacterium. Lineage (GTDB taxonomy): Bacteria > Armatimonadota > Fimbriimonadia > Fimbriimonadales > ATM1 > JADFGT01. The sequence goes on from JADFGT010000012.1 coordinate 43,658, forward strand.
TGGAACACGCAGAGGCCGTACTCCAGGCCTTCGGCGTGCCTTATGAACTGGACATCGTGAGCGCCCACCGCTCGCCGGAGCGCGCCGTGGAATACGCGAAGACGGCCAACGAGCGAGGGCTCAAGGTGATCATCGCGGGCGCCGGAGCCGCGGCACACCTGGCCGGCGTGACCGCTGCTTACACGACGCTGCCTGTCATCGGCGTGCCGGTCTCTTCGGGCGCTATGAGCGGCCTTGACGCGCTCTACGCCACGGTGCAGATGCCTCCGGGCGTGCCGGTGGCCTGCATGAGCATAGGGGGGGGCCGCAACGCCGCGCTGCTGGCGGTAGAGATTCTCGCGCTTTCCGACCCGGCGTTGGCCGGTAAACTGGACGAGTTCCGCCGCGAGCAGGCCGAAAGTGTGGCAAAGAAGAGTAAGCGGCACGGGCGGCAGGGGTAGGACGGGTTTTCAGTTTCGCGTTTCCAGTAATCGTCTATCGTATCTCGTCAATCG